>NZ_CACSIG010000056.1:0-189045 GCF_902705815.1 Alteromonas infernus | reverse complement strand
CACATAAAAAATGCTGGATTTTTAAAAACTGAAATTCTTCCTGGCAAACGGTTTATCAGCCTACCTAAAGTTACAGAAAATGATTGGGCTAACGAAACTTCGGTCGAAATAGAAGTACAAACCGGACAGATTTATTTTTTGGAATGGACTCATGAGTTAGAAGACTTTTACGTAATCCCTGCTGGAGCTATGGTTATCACTGGTGGCGAAACCAAAGCTTCAATAATAAAACACAAAAAGGAGTCCGCTTTGCCAATCCTAAATCAACTACGTGATTCTGCGTCGTGATGGCTAACAAGGCGCTTAACTCGCTCCCTTCGGTCGCTGGGACACATACGCGGGGCCGCTTCCCGATTATAACCCCGCGTATGTGCCCCTTAGCTTAAAGTTATGTCTCAGAAGGAATTGATAAATGCGGTTAATTTTTTTATTACTTCTATTAGTCAATTTTGGCTGTCTTGCCTCATCCTGCATAGTAACCGATGAAATGCGCGCACAGTTCAATTCTAAACATGTCGAAGATGTTGCTATTGATACAGCCCTTAGAGATTCAAAATTCTCTGTAACTATTAAATTACCAGAGAGCATTGAAGGTCAAAGTTCTTATTCAGTACGGCTGGTATCAGACAGCCTTGAAGAACCAACATTCATCTTCCCTCTAGACTTGTATGAAGAAGATAACCAAACAAAGGCATGGTATGAAATAGATGCGGGGCTTGTGAGAAAGCACTTCGTAGTGGTCAGCTTAAAAGACTATTGTGCTCCGAGCATATTCAAGGAAGTTTTTTACCAATGAGACATAACAAAAAAATTAAGTTCGCCCGCTGCGCGGGCTGGGACGCAAACATGTGGGCTACTCACTTCGTTCGGATTTTAGCCCACATGCCTGCGCCCCTTATTTAAAAGTTAGGCGACAAAAGGAATTTTTATGCCTCAAGTACCATTTGACAATCTGTATAAGACTCTTTGTTTCATTGGTGTTTTCTTGCTCGTTGTTCCGACACTCTACCTTGAAAAAGAATCCTCCGAGTTAAAAGTTGCAATTGCTGTTCTACAAGCTGAAATAGATTACAAGCGAGCACAATCGGATTTCACGTTTTCTTTGGACACCACAAAAAAATTAGCTGAGATTAAGGTTAAGAATGACATCCTAAGTAAAAGAGTTTCATACATATATTTTTTCCTTATCGGCGGCGCTTGGTTCACACTTGCAGGGGGCATTCAGTGGTACTTAAAAGTGCAAAAGCATAAGGACTTCCTGCTAAGTAAGGAAGCAGAGTTGCAAAAAGTCGCCTAACAAAAAAATCAAGTTCGCCCGCTGCACGGGCTGGGACGCAAACATGTGGGCTGCTCACTTCGTTCGGATTTTAGCCCACATGCCTGCGCCCCTTATTTAAAAGTTATGCGCCAAAGCGTACAGGATTTACATCCATACTTTTATGAAGGATTCTTATGATCAGAATTTCCTGACTGCCCATTTGTTTGTAGAAAATCACATGGCTACCTTGAGGAAATTTTCTGTATCCATCTCTTATTTCGTCGCAGCTTTTACCAATATCAGGATTTTCAGACAACATCCAAAATGAATCGTCGAATTGTTTAAGATATATATTACGCTGTTCTCGGCCCCATTTCCGTTGCGTAAACAATGCGATATCTTTTAAATCTGATTTTGCTAGTACGGTTAATTTAAACGGTTTCAATCTTTTAATTCGCCGTCTAGTTCTGATATCAGATGCTCAAGGTCGTATTCAGTTTCACCGCTTTCTTCACCTGCTACAAGTAATTGACGCAGAGTGTTTAATTTAGTTTCCTGTGTTTCTAGCAAGCGAAGAGCTGAACGAATCACCTCACTTGCTGAACTATACCGACCAGTTTGAATTTGGCTAGCAATAAAGCCATCAAAATGGTCTCCAAGGGTAATGCTGGTGTTTTTAGCCATCTGATTTCTCCAAGTACCAATATATACCTAATTATGGTACTTGCGCGTTGTAAGTCAATAGCGCATAACAATCACATTAAGCCGCTCGCAGGCTCGCTGGGACAGTAACACATGGGCTCTGTCGCTTCGCTCGGATTTTAGCCATGTGTTACTGCCCCTTATGTGGGTGTTATACACTTTTCAGGAAAAGGATATTATGAAGATTAAATTAGTAGCGGCTCTACTGTTGTGTACCTTTTTAAATGGCTGTGCGTCAACTTCAGACAAAGCAGCAAAGGATTTTCTTGATGGCGCTAGCTCCAGCGCTGAATCGAGACGCATGGAAGAATTAAATAAAAAGTATCCCAACAAACCTGACCATAAAAACGACTTCATAGAAGACACAATGTCTGGTGCACTTACCGCACTTTTCCGAGGCATATTTAGCTCCGATGAAGATAACGAGTAAAGCAAGGCTTTCTCGTCACATGTATAACAAACAAATTAAGGCACTCGCTACCGCTCGTTGGAAGTTATGTGCCAAGGAAACTCTATGTATAAAGGTTTTAAAGGATTGGTGTTTACAACTGTTTTTTTTGCGGCACTCTTTTCTAATGCAGCTCAAAGTAAGGAATTAAAAATGTCAGGTCCTGCTCAGAATGGTGTGCTCATCTACTCAAGCAACTTGCCACACCTTGCAGCGTTTTATGAACAACTATTTGGTATGCGTGTTACAAGGGAAACCAAAGATTTTATCAGCTTAGATAAAGACGGCTTTAATCTCATCATCCATGTCCCACCGTTCGATATACCCAAAGGTTCTTTCAGCCCAATTAAACTATTCTTGTCAGTTCAAAATATGGAAGCAACAAGAGAAAAAGCAGTCACCTTAGGTGGCGAGGCATTCGATGGCGAATGGGCAAACCCAATATTCAAAGTGTCTAACATCGCAGACAGAGAAGGTAATCATATACAGATCAGGGAATTCAAAAATCCCGGCAAAGGCTTATAAGTAGTTTTGTGGGCAGGGCACATAACAATCGCATAAACTCGCTCGCGGGCTCGCTGGGCCGTTATGTGACTCACTTTTTCATTTCACGATAAACCGTATAGAATAGTACTTACGCCGTTTAAAGGAGCCTAACAAACGATGCCCGTAATTAGCCGGTTCTATGGGATTATAATCGCAATGTATTTTAACGACCATAATCCTCCCCATTTTCATGCTAAATATTCTGGTTACGAGGCACTCTTTGCCTTTGACGGTTCAATACTTGAAGGAGAGCTTCCTAACAGAGCCACGAAATTTGTTCAGGAATGGCTTTCAGAGCATCGAGCCGAACTAGAAGAGAATTGGCACAAGGCTCAAAATGGCGAACCGTTAAACTACATTGCACCATTGGAGTAAAACTATGCTTCACGTTAGAAACGCAAAATATCTCGACGGCTTTAAACTATGGGTAACATTTGACGATGGTACAGCTGGCGAAGTCAATTTAGAAAACAAACTATCTGGCAGTGTCTTTGAACCGCTAAAGGACTCTTCTTTTTTCTCTAAAGTTGCTGTTGACCCAGAATTAGAGACAGTGGTTTGGCCGAATGGTGCCGACCTGGCACCTGAGTTCTTGAAACGTCACATAACAAAGCGCTAAAGTTCACTCCCTCCGGTCGCTGGGACGCTAACATGTGGGCTGACTCACTTCGTTCGGATTTTAGCCCACATGCTAGCGCCCCTTAGCTTTAAGTTGGTATGACTCCCCTTGTCAATAAAAACCGAGTGTCTCCCTGACATTTTTTCGGTCCATAATTAGCTGTTTTCTTGCTCTAAATAAATGAGCTAACGCACCGGATGAGGCAGTAATGTCGTCGGTTGTTATGCTGGTATTCGTAGGTTACTCATTCGTTGAATGAGCAGTGCTGACCTTACATGTTCCGCCGTAGCCCGGTGACCGCTCAGCCTTTCTCATCAGTCTAGGCTCGTGGTTCAACAACCGTTAGGTTGTTGCCATCATAACGCCCTCGTAGGTTGTGCCACATCCCGCGGCCTGATCCGAATGCGTTAGCTCAAACTCGTTTATCATGCAGGTACTCGGCTTAGTCTCAGCTTGGGATTAACTGGTGTGAGAACCACTTCTTTTGCGATAGCCCAGATGTATGCAGCCATTTCTCGAGCAATCGCGGTAATGATCAAGTTGTAGTGTTTACCCTTTTTACTCATACGCTGATAGCGTTTGCAAAGACGCAGCTGTGCTTTCCAAGCGATATCGACGATGTCTTTAGGTAAGCCTTCCTGCCTCAACTGTAATTCAGTAGAGACATTAGCCGGATAACGATAGCTATGCGCCCCCTCAATTAGTAAACGCCTTGCTCGACCATTTCCCGCTTTAGTAATGGCTCCTAAGTGTCGCTTTCCACCTGATGATTGTTCACTCGGTACCAAGCCCAAATAAGCCATGAGTTTTCTGGGATGGTCGAAGCGGTTTAAATCGCCAAGCTCTGCTACCACGCCAACAGCAACGAGTAATCGAACGCCTCGCATCGCCTGAACGGCTTTCACTACCGGATAATAACGCCACTGGTGCACGTGGTGGGTTAACTCATTGTCGAGCCTTTCCAGTCGCCGGATGCGCTCTTCTATGGTTTGCAATTGTTCTTGTAAGACTATTTGCTGGGCCGAGTGAGGCAATATCAATTCCGTGAGCCAACGAAGGTGCTTCTTCGACCAGTTGGCAGTACCTTCATAGCGTATGTTGTTGCGCAAAAGTAAGGCTTTAAGCTGATACTTCGCTTCTTTTAAATCTTTCATGGCTGCTTCTCGAGCTCGGGATAAATCCCGCACAGCCTCATCTTCCGGCTCGGGCACATAGATGGGTGTAAGGTCTTCAGACTTTAGTGACCCTGGATATTTGGATTTGAACTGACGTAGCAGCTTTTTGACACTGACCTTGGACGAGGGAATACGTCCATAATGAACTGGTGTCGCTCCACGCTGCTCTTCACAATAGGCAACCTCGTGAAACTCCTTGTGCGTATCCAATCCGATAAAAATCATGCTATGTTTGTTCATGCTAGCCTCCAAATTGATTTAGTATTGAACAAACTAATTATGGCACTGGCTTTTTGAGCTAACCCACGAAAATGCGGAGGCTAGCATTTCTCAGGGAGTCATTGTGTCTAGGTACTCTTGAGTCAAAATTAGCCCAACTGACATTTTAACGCTATAATGTTTTAATGTTACATAAATGGAGGCTTATTCATGAGTACTTTATCAAAACGATCTACCGTCTACTTCGAACCAGCAATTCATAATGCTTTGAAACTGCGGGCGGCATCATCAGATACCTCAATATCAGAACTGATTGATGAAGCAGTAAGACTCCTTATGAAAGAAGATCAAGAAGATTTGGCTGCGGTAAGACAAAGGGCCAAAGAGCCCGAAATCTCCTATGAGGACTTGCTAAACACTTTGGAAGCTGATGGAAAAATATAGCGTCACTTTCAAGAAGTCAGTAGCAAAAGATTTTAGGGCAATTCCCAAGTCGGACGTTAAAAAGATCCTCGCCAAAATTGACTTATTAGCTGAAAACCCGCGAAGGGATGGAGCAATTAAACTTAGTGGACTCGACTTGTATCGTATCCGGCAAGGTCTTTATAGAATAATTTATGAAATCCGAGAAAACGAGCTTGTTGTACAGGTGATAAAAGTCGGGCATCGCTCCGATGTTTATAAACGTACCTAACAAACTCAATTAACTCACTCACTTCGTTCGCTGGGTCGCATACACGTGGGCTGCTTCGCATTATAGCCCACGCGCCTGCGCCCCTTATTTAAAAGTTAGCCGCTACTTGTAAATCCAGCCTTTCACTTCTCTTTTTTAGTGGTAATATCAAATCATACTCAATGGGAGTTATTTTATGTCTGATGCATTGAAAGTGATGCTTGCAAATATCGAGCAACTCAGTACTAAAGAGAAAGCACTCGCTGCCCACTGTCTTTTAACGGCTATGGATACCAAGATTGATAGCGATGTGGAATCCGAGTGGGTAAAACTTGCAGAATCTCGCAGCGCAGAGCTAGAGTCTGGTGCGGTAAAAAGCATTAGTTGGGAAGAGATAGAAAAGGATCTTAATTAAAAGATGCTGCCTGTTTCCTTTCACCCAGAGGTTAAAAGGGAAATAAAAGAGTCGTTTGATTGGTATCAAGAACAGTCATTGGGTTTGGGTCACGAATTTACTCAAGAACTCAAGGAAGCCATCGATTCAGTTAGCTCTTTGCCATCGGCATGGACAAAAATAGGGCAAACTCATCGACGCTTTGTCTTAAGCAGGTTCCCATACTCTATTATTTATAAAATTATCGAAAACAGGGAAATTAGTGTGGTAGCTATTATGCACAACCACCGAAAACCAGGGTATTGGCACGAACGCGGCTAGCAAGACGCTCAAGCCACTCCCTCCGGTCGCTGGGAAACTACCATGCGGGCTAACTCACTCCGTTCGGATTATAGCCCACACGCTGGCGCCCCTTATTTAAAAGTTAAACCCTTATTCAACATCAAGTCTCTTTAATGCTTTTTTGTAAGCCTCATTTCTCTCACGTTTTCCCACTGCAAGCACTGTAACTACAACTACGTCATCAAGTACCTGATACACCAACCTATATCCTGATTGACGTAATTTTATTTTATAAACATTATCGGCACCTAACACTCTATCTGGGGCTACGTGTGGTGTTTTTAATCTCTCTGCTAATTTCTTTTTCAGTTGCTGCTGCAAAGTACTACCTAGCTTATTCCATTCTTTTAGGGCGCTTCTCTTAAACTCTAATTTATAGGTCATCCAAATTCACCGAAACGCTTTCTTCACCTTGCCTTTCTTTAACAAGCTGCAGTAGTTCCAGATCCTCCAAACGATCCATCATTTTTTCGTAAATCTCAGCTGGGACACAATAGAATGCGGGTTCATTCCTATTCAATATAGCGACAGGGTCGCCATATGCACTGCTCGCAACTTTCATAGGGTTTGCTTTTAGTTCAGTAATACTTGCAGCCACGTCTGCCAAAATCCTCGTCGCCATATCGGTCTCCTAAAAGGTCTTTAATTAGGTCATTTTAGGCTATCATTGTCGGTTTAACAAGCGTATAAACTCGCTCACTACGTTCGCTGGGACAAAAACACGTAGGCGCCAAGTTGCACCGCGTTGCGCAACACGCTACACTCTTTTCATGATTAAGTCATTTAAACATAAGGGCCTGAAGCTGTTTTTCGAAAAAGGGAAAACTTCAGGCATACAGACTAAGCACGCGAAAAAACTTCGCATGCAGTTAGCTGCTATTCACACCGCGCAAGATATTGATGACATTAATTTGCCAGGCTTCTCTCTACATCAACTTAAAGGAGAAAGGTCAAACATTTGGTCGATATCTGTCAACGGTAACTGGAGAGTAACTTTCGAGTTCACGGATGGTAATGCTTACATCTTAAATTACGAGGATTATCACTAATGAATATGCATAACCCACCACACCCCGGTGAATTTATTGAGTCCATTTACATGGAGCCACACGGCATAAGTTGCAGGACACTTGCAACCCATCTTGGTGTAGCCGCTTCTACACTAAATCGTGTCGTTAAGGGAAAAAGTGCAGTAACGCCAGAAATGGCATTAAGGTTATCAAAGGTATTAGGGCGCAGCCCTGAGAGTTGGCTTAGTATGCAAGACAACTATGAACTTTGGCAGGCAAAGCAAAACATCAACTTGGATAACGTCCAGCCAATAGATCTGCATACCGCCTAACAATCAAATTAAACCGCTCGCAGGTGCGCTAGGACAATAACACGTGGGCTCTGTCGCTTCGCTCGGATTTTAGCCCACGTATTACTGCCCCTTATGTGGGTAGTTAGCTGCCCCTCAATTTCACCCTTGCAGAATGAGTTAAAAAGGTATAATTTTTACTCATGCAGAATTTCGAATTTGACCAGTCTAAAAGTGATTCTAATTTCACCAAACACGGAATCGACTTTGTTGAAGCCCAAAAGCTTTGGAATGACCCAATGCTTTTGGAGATCCCAGCAAAAACAGAGGATGAACCTAGATATATCATTATTGGTCTTATAGGTGGCAAACACTGGACAGCAGTGATTACTCATAGGAATAAAAACATTCGAATTATTTCTGTACGGCGCGCTAGAAAGTCAGAGGTGGCAATATATGAAAGCTAAAAATTTCGAGGAAAATTTTGAGAGTGGAGATGAAATCCTTCAGCACTTAGATTTATCCAAAGCAAAACGCCCAATGCAAAAACAAAAAAGGATTAACGTGGACATTCCGGAATGGATGGTCGATTCCTTGGATAGAGAAGCCGGTCGAGTTGGCGTTACTCGCCAATCTATAATTAAGGTTTGGTTGGCTGAGAGACTGGAGCAATCGCAGTCTTTAGAACGCACAAGCAGCTAACAAAGCGCTAAACACTTTCACTTCGTTCACTGGGACAGTAACGCAGCGGCGCTTCGCTATTATGCCGCTACGTCACTGCCCCAAAGCTTAGCGTTAGCTACCAAAATGTGAATCAAGCTTATCGAGAAGTTCTAAACCTTTCTTTTTGTCTCCAGTAGCAGCAATCGCCTTAAATCTTACCTCTGTATCAAATTCAGCTATCGCTTGTGTAGATAACTCTTCTATTAATTTGTTTAAGCTCAATTTTTTATGCGCAGCCAAAGCTTTCAATCGATTATGCTTATCGTCTGGTAAACGTACAGTTAGAGTAGACATATTAAACTCCTCTCAAATAATCTTCTGGCGCTAACACTTTCAAACCTTCAAATTGTAATTCCGCATTTCGCAGATCTTTTAGGTTATTCGTAATAATGCTCTCAGCATTTCCTGCTACTGCAAGTTCAATGAGAAAATTATCGCCTTCGTCTTTTAAATTTGGTCGCCACAAATAATGTATCTGCACCCATTCGCAAACACTAAAAAATGCTGCTAATAAATTGCTCACTTCGTCCTCGGTAAGCGGGCACAACTCTTTGATTTTGTCTCGCTTACTTACTGTTTCGTATTCCAAAAATAAGGTCGTGCTAATCAGCGGCTTTAACCTACCCAACAAGCATTGCCGTATCACTTCTCGAGCTGGCCCTGTTTTGCCAATCAGGGCGCTGATAAGTACACTGGTGTCAATAACTACTTTTTTCATAATTTATATGCTAGCGTATATGCTATCACTTTTCAATTTAACAATGGCAGCTAACAACCCAATAAATACACTCACTGCATTCGCTGAGGCGCATACACATGCGTTTGCTCACGTTGTGGCTTTCGTATCATTCATTACTATCGCTGCTAACTCTTCGGTAATAGGCATTGTGAAAAAGTGAGTCTTTAAGCACGAGAAAGTTTGACAATACAACGTAAGCTGAAGAATACTTTTCAACCACCCGCTACTTAACTAAAGCTAATATGGACGTTACCTTCATACCCACTACAAACCTGTCACATGCGGCAGCCATTACCTATGAAAACATGCGCATTTACTACGCTCAGTTCGCCCCTGATTGGACGGTAGATAAGGTACTAAGCGTTACTTCTGATTTGGAAAACTACGACATTTTACTCAATAAAGAGGTAGTAGGCGTTATGCGCCTTCATTTCAACTTGAGTACATGTGTGGTGCGCGACCTGCAGGTTATAGGTAGGGCACAAAATAAAGGAATAGGTATGGCTTCACTTCAAGAAGCGCAGAGGCTTGCTTTAAAAGCAAAGAAAAATACCCTATCTTTACGCGTTTTTAAAATCAGTCCAGCGGTTAACCTGTATTTAAGAAGTAACTTTGTGATTGAAAGCGAAGACGAGCGCTTTTTTAATATGGTGAAAAATGTATGAAGATTGTTATTGACGATCTTAGCGGGGGAGAAGTACTCGCCCTTTTAGAAGAGCATATATCGGATATGTACGCCACTTCTCCACCTGAAAGCGTACATGCCCTAGATGTGAACGCATTAAAAGCTTCAAATATTACGTTTTTTAGCGGTTGGAAGCAGCAGCAACTTGCAGGCTGTGTGGCAATTAAAACCCTTGATGCTAATTGCGCTGAGTTGAAATCTATGCGCACTGCCAAGCAGTTTCGGGGGACGGGTGTGGCTTCACAGTTATTACTTTTTGCCTTAGAACATGCGAAAATGAAGGGGTTCAGCTCGGTCAGTTTGGAAACGGGAACACAAGAATACTTTTTGGCAGCCAGAACCTTATATAAAAAGTTTGGTTTTGTGGACTGCGGCCCTTTTGCTAACTACGTTCTAGACCCTAACAGCCATTTCATGACCCGAGCATTTTAACTCAGTATTTTAAGAGAATTCACGATGTCGTTACCTCCTTGCCCCCACTGCCAATCAGAATATGTATACGAAGACCAGTCTCTACTCATTTGCCCCGAGTGTGGACACGAGTGGAACCCTAACGAAGTAGAAGAAGAGGTATCTGCAAAAGATTTTAACGGAACTCCTTTAGTGGCTGGCGATAAAATTACGCTAGCAAAAGATTTAAAAGTTAAAGGAAGCTCACTGGTACTAAAAATTGGTACTAAAGCCTTAATTCGCCACGTAAAAGATGCGAAAGACCACCAGCTAGATTGTAAGGTTGATGGCGCCGGTGAGATGATGCTTACAGCCCAATTCGTTAAAAAAGCATAAAGGGCGCCTGCAACAAATTTTGCGTACCACCACGCCCCTGTTTATATAGACTAACAGTTAGGCTTTGGCGTTTAACCGTATCACAGGGAGCGAACTCGCGCGTTGCAGGTGGCTAGCATTACGCGCCACACGAGTTTCGCTCGTTCATTAAATTGTACCAGCTCCACACCCCAAGACGCTTCCATGGCTTTTTGCCACACGTTACACGTTTCTATTTTATTGCTATGCAAAGGCGCAAGCGAGAGGCTTATTTGGAGCGATTCAAGCCAGTCGCGAAACACAGTATCTTGTGGCCCTGTCTCGCGCAATTGAGAAAGTTGTAGTGACGCTTGCTGTTTAATGCTTCGAAGCCGCTTATAAATTTTGCGTGGGTCTTCCTCTTGCCCAAGCAAGTGAAGCTCTCTTTCAATATCGTAGGCGTTATGCCACTTTACAGCGACCGAAGACGCTTCTGT
The DNA here is from genome assembly GCF_902705815.1 of Alteromonas infernus. NCBI lineage: Bacteria > Pseudomonadati > Pseudomonadota > Gammaproteobacteria > Alteromonadales > Alteromonadaceae > Alteromonas > Alteromonas infernus. The sequence goes on along the minus strand of NZ_CACSIG010000056.1, from coordinate 177,981 downwards.
GCACCCCCAGGTTACCGTGCATAGCAGGCACACGATGAGGCTAGATTTACATCGCTTAAAAATCGCTGAAAGAGAATAAGGTAATAATTTATCGCTGGGCACCGAATAACGCCCTCCTTTAATAGTGTCGAACAAAGTATAGAGGAGGATTTTTATTAAAGGTTGTCTAAGTACGCGTTATTAAACTAATTTACTAGGCGCGGCCGCGACTAGGCGCCTAACTGAACCATTTCCACCACACAAATACGATGAGAAAGCCAAACAGATAAGCTAGCCCAATATAGCTCAGCATTCTTACCACTACATTGGGCGACGCATCATGGTGTAATTGAGTGCTAGCTACTAACTTGTGGTTAAGCCAGGCAAACATGGGGGTGGTAACAAAGGCTAGTGTCATCGCAAAACCTAGCATTGCAAGTAAGGCAGACTTGAAGAAAAGAACAATAATAAAGCTGGCAACTGCCATGAACAATAGCACAGGTGTAACTAGCGTATTTCGCGCTGCTTTTTGTTTGTTAAAAAGTAAAGCTATAGCTTCAGCCACCACACGTGCATAGCCGTCGTACACGGTTAGCGCTGAGCCAAATATACATAAAAATGCCACCAGCGCGATAAGCCAATGGGCCCACTGCCCAATAGTTGATGAATACATACTGATAAGTTGGTGAGAAAAGCCAATGCCGCTTGTACTTAATTCCGTACCACTGCCATATAAAATAAGTGCCCCCAACCCCAGAAATAAGAGAGCAAGAAGCACAGTGACTGCATACCCCAAATTAAAGTCGAACAAGGCTATTTTAGGTGTTACAGCTTGGGTAGCACATTGACGCTTTAACCATAAAGAAGTGATAGACGATATTTCTATCGGCGCAGGCATCCAGCCCATGGTTACCACTAGAAAGCCTAAGGTAGCAAGAGTCCATGGCGAAGGCTGCTCTACCGGCGCCCCCATAGCTGGCGTGTAGTTGTTAAGTGCCACTATAAATACAGCCACTGTTGCCACAACCAATATGCCCATAATGCCTTTTGCGATATTGTCTAGCCCTTCAAAATGGCCTGCCAGTAATATGAGTAAGATGAGTGCAAGCACCACGCTTGCAGATAAGGTCACGGCTATATCAAAAGGAACAGAGTACGACAACAAACTTGCCGCAAACAGTAACAAGGCAGCGGCGTTCACTACCGATGCGATAATATTTAAGCATAGCGCAATGGCTAGGTAACGCTTACCCATGCCTAGATAGCCCTGCTGTAGGGTTTGTTTAGTGCTAATGGTATAGCTGACCCCCGCCCTAAAAAAGGGATATTTAAGTAGGTTAACTACTAAAATAAGTAGTGCCAATTGCCATCCAAACTTCGCGCCCGCTTGGGTAGATGCCACTAAATGGCTCCCTCCCACTGCTGCTGTCGCCATAAGTACGCCTGGGCCAAGAAGTTTTAATAGCGCAGTAAAGCGGGCAAATAATGACGTTTCAGCTGAATACAACAAGGCAACCTCTAGGTGGGCGTGACAAAATAGCCGTCAACCATATCAGGTAAATATAAATCAGGAAAGATAGTCTAGGGTAAGAAGCAAAGTTCGCGATACAGGCTGCAATTGCTTAAAGAACACAGCCTATATCACGCTTATTTGTTGAAGGTATAAGTGAGTGACACTAGCGTCTGTCGTAGTTCACTTTCTTTTGAGGGTGTTGATAGTAACCTTCTTTTAGCAATCGCTTAAAACGGGTAAGTTTGCCGTCTAGCGTTAACTCTTCTAGCCCTTTGTTGAATAAAGAGAGAATAAGCTGACTATCGCCTTCACCTTTAGGTACTAACAAATGGGTAGTCACCGTTGAAATAAAAGGTTTGATAGACATTACGTCGCGACGATCACCCGTATTGAAGTCTCGCTGCAACAAATACCAACCGGTTAACTCATCGATGGGAAACACGTCGATGCTGCCTTCTATCAACGCTTCTAAGTTGCTTTTATCGGTAGGCGCTTCAACAACGTTTTTATTGTCTTGGATATAAGCAGCCAGTTCATCATTGTAAAGGTAACCTTCTGTTACCCCCATTTTAAGGTCTTTTAAGTCACCTAACTCCGACCACGTCTCTGGGCCTTTTTCAGCATTCACATAAAACACCAAGCTTTCTGCGGTAATCGGGTTACTGTGGTAAAATTCAGCTTCCCTTGCGCGCACAAAGTTGCCGTAAGAAATGGCGTCGTACTCGCCGTTTAGCGTCGCTTCTAATGCCTCTTCCCACGGTAGAGATACAAATTCAACAACCACGCCGGTTTCCAAAAAAGCATCAGCAATGATGTGGTTAATATAACCATCGTGCTGCATATCGGTTGACGTGTAAGGCGCGTACTCTGTGGTCGCTATTCGCAGTTTCATCCACGCGTGGGCAAAACTTTGCATAGGTGTTAGCGCTAATATAAATGTCGCTATAAGTAATAATCGCATGTCAAAGTCCTGTTATTCGTTTAGAAGTAAATACCAAGGTTAATATTAAGACGGTGAGTCGTTTCCTGTCGACCGCCTAAATCTAGGCCGACGCCAGGGCCGCCCGAAAACCACATATTTTTACCTTGGATACTATCTACATATACAAACAATTTATCCCAACCAAAGCTACACCCGTTTATCCATTGAGACGAATTTTTACCTTCGCTACCTTGGCCTTTTGCCACACTATACTCTGAATAACAGGTGAGCGACTCGATGTGGGTAAATTTATACGGTACCGAGTAAACTAGGTTTGCCGAGTACGTTTTACCGTCAGCTGCCGCTAAGAATGGGAAAGTAAAAGACGACAATGCGATGCGATCATCTGCTTGCCCCTCTGGCGCAGCCAAATCGTACTCATAATCGATATACTGCAATTCCACTTTTACATCACCTTGCGTATGACGCATGTGAACGGCATAGGCGCTCATATCTCCATCATCCAAGGTATCTAAATTTAAAATGTTGCCATATTGATAAGACACGCCAATATCAGTGGTAGCACCACGGATAAAGTTCGCTGAGTAATTTGCACGTAAGTTATATTGGCCATCTTCTTTATTACGGTATTCGCCGTCGTCGGCCACGTCAAAGGAATAACGCCCAAACTCTGCCGCGTCGTTGTACTCATCATTCATGAAGTAGGCGGCTTGGAAATCCCAGTTCTCCCAATCGTGATTTATTTTAACCCCGGCATCATAGTCATCTTCGAAGCCAAGGTAGTAATTCACCGAGAACCAAAAGTTATTACTGCCGAAGGGCTGTAGACCAAACGGTGTTTGCGTAATTCCCGCGGTGATTTGTGTTTGCTCATCAAAGTGATAGGTAAGGTCGGCAAAACGAACGGTATCGAAATCGGTGTTTTCGTACCAGCGATACTCTGCTTTGTAGCTAAATTGGTCTGATTCGCCTGATACGCCAAGCTTGAACGACTCAAACTCGAACCCATCCCTAAACTCAGGTTGTTGCCAGTCTTGGTGACCGTAATTTACCCGAACGTGCCCACTCAAATTGAACGGCAGCTCGTCGGCTTTAGCGAGGCCTGCGGTGCATGTAGCCAATGAAACTAAAGAAAATGCGGATAGTAGCTTGTTCATTACTGTTCCTGTATTTAACTTTTGGCGGGAACCCTAAACGAAACCATGCCTCTAAGTAAATAGTGGGGCGTGAACGTTTAAAGCGGCTGTGCGCCAAAATAAATCCTTCAGTACTAACTATACTGTGCAAACCTTACAAAAAGATCATTTGCAGAAAATGTTCATAAATGGTCGCTCAATATATTGCGCTCACGGAAATCACCCAGCGTTATGCAATAACGGTTAATCTCCATTTCAGCTCGGCCACCTTTTAGGTAGTATTCACATTTAATTTATTCAAAATTGTGGGCTAACACCTATTTTATGACTCAACACCTTTCTGCTATTACCTTTTTCGTTGACGACTACGACAGCGCCATTGCGTATTTCACTTCGGTTCTAAATTTCACATTAACTGAAGATAAAGTTACCGGTGATGACGCGCGATTTGTGCTGGTAACGCCACCGAATAGCCCGGCTAGTTTGTTATTAACACAGGCGAAAAACCAGGTTGAAAGCGCGCTTATTGGCAATCAAGCGGCCGATAAAGTGTTTTTAATTCTAAATACAAACGATTTTTGGCGAGACTTTAACGACATGCGAAACAAAGGCGTGTTGTTTTTAGAGACCCCTCGCGAAGAAGTATATGGTACGGTCGCTATCTTTAAAGATAAGTTTGGCAATAAGTGGGACTTGATCCAAACAGCGTAACATCGCTTTATACAGGTTCGACCTTCAATTTATTTTCTGCCGCTATTGCCGCTTAGTGTCTTTCTGTCTATCAGAGCAGCGGTTGTAAACTTAACAAGTAAAGGAGATGCAATACGTGCAAACCATGAAACGTTCCATTATTGCTGATGTGGTGGCAATAGCGGCTATCGCATTGCTGATCACCATTACATTTTACTGGATTGAGGCGAGGCGGGAAGTCATTATTCTATGCGATAATTTCACGCCTGGGGTTTTGAAAAAGAGTGTAGAACGTCAGTTAGATACTGCTGAATTGCTGTTATGGGATACCACGTTTGTTGCAAATGGCAGCAAGATTGAGGCATATAGTCCACTCCACTTAGGCATAATGCAGTGCAATATTGAATTTAATAAACAAGATATTGTGGTCTTTTCTTATGTGGAGTAGTCGGTCTTCAGGCAGTTAGTGCACGTTTTTAACCATTTCTATGACCCAGTGTGGTGCAATGTTTACATCGGCGCAACACCCTATTCACTCCCACGTTAAGAGTCGTAAAGACAGACTTACCCCTAGTTGTTTATCGCACTGAGTTAACTTTTCATCTCGCTGTTACCTTTGAGGTTGTAAACGTATAATTACGCCGTGTCTTCTTAACGCAAGTTTCTTCTTATGCAAAAAACAAAACACAGTGTCATCGAGGATGTTTTCGCCCTGATAAGCGCCGGCTTGTTTGTTGCTTTTGGCGTATACCTATTCCAATCTCAAGATCTAATGGTAGGTGGCGCAGCAGGATTAGCCCTGTTAGGTACTTATGCCTTCGATATGGATTTTGGCTTGCTGTTCTTTCTTATCAACTTGCCGTTTTATACATTGGCATGGACGCAAATTAGCAAACGATTCACCATAAACACTTTTATTTCTGTCACCACGGTATCGGTGTTAACCGAACAAATACCCGCGTTTGTAGATATTAGTCACGTTAACCCCATATTCGCTGCGGTATTTGGCGGCATATTAATTGGTGTAGGTATGCTGATGATGTTCCGTCATAGCTCGAGTCTTGGCGGCGTTGGCATTATGGCGTTTTTCCTACAACAGCGATTCAATATTAGAGCGGGTACGTTCCAACTGGCGGTAGACAGCACCATATTGCTTTGTGCGCTTTTCTTTATCGCTTGGCATTTAGTCCTTATCTCTATCTTAGCCGCGTTTTGTCTTAATATGGTTATTTCTCTTAACCATAGACCAGAGCGTTATTTCCCAGTACAGGGAGAGAACAATACAAAAAAGGTGGAAGGTGAGCGCACCGAGCCTAAATTAGGAAGTGGGCTAGACAATAATTTAAACAGCGAGTTACGCGCGCAAAACGGGTAAGCGAAAGCCCGTTAGCCAACCCGCCGCAAGGTTGCGTTACTTAACGCTAAACTAACGCAAATAAAAAGCCCGGTGAGTGACACACCCACCGGGCTTTTTTGTATCTTTTATTTGTATTCCTATACGCCTACAGCAACCCTATTGCTTCTTTTGAACAGGTCTTGACGGTCGACTTACTACTCCACGATTCACTCTTGGACGAGAAAACGAAGTACGCATACAAACCTCACTTTTGAGTTGTTGCTTAGTACAGTTGGAAGTGAAGCATTCACTGCAATCCTGAATCTAAGCAGCGCTAGTATAGACTCAAGACAGGGGTAAAAGTCTCATTCTTTTAATGAATAGTGCTTAATTAAAACTTATATAGTTTAGAGGGAAAGTGGCACTACGTTGAAACTTATAGATATTTTACTATACGGGGAACGCGCTGCGACACCCGTGTCATTAACTCATAGTCGATGGTATCTGCACACGCAGCGACTTCCTGGATAGGCACGTTTTGCCCCCACAGCTCGACTTCATCACCCACACTCACATTATCGATGTGGGTAACATCAATGGTGATCATATCCATTGATACCCGGCCCGCCAGAAAAGCCCGTTTTCCACGCACCATCACTGGGGTTTTGTTTTTACAATGCCTTGGATAACCGTCTGCGTAGCCAATTCCCACAGTTGCAATTTTACTTGGTTTAGATGCCACCCACGTTTGACCGTAGCCAACCCCTTCGCCCGCAGCAATGGTACGCATCGCAAGTATACTGGAGCGAAGCGTCATAGCGGGGTAAATCTCAACACCAACATTGTTAGCTGTAGATACCGCACCGCCGTATACACCTACCCCTAACCGGTTCCACGCGTTGCGGCTTGTTGGCCAATTTACGGTAGCGGGGGAATTCGCAACGCTAGTAGGTAACCCAATAGCGTCGGCTACTCGTTTAAATGCTGATAATTGCGAGGCGGTAAAGCCGTTATCCACATCATCGGCACACGCGAAATGGGTGGCGATGACCGTTTGTTCGCTAAGGAGGTGACGATATTTTTTCGTCATATCTTCAATGTCGGAAATCGCAAAGCCTAAGCGGTGCATGCCACTATCCACTTTAAGCCAAATGTGAGGACGTTGGTTTTCTGGGCAGTTATTCAACCACTGAAGTTGTTCTTCGCAGTGCATCACCAAAATACAATTATGCTGAAACGCCATCTGACACTCTTTCGCCTGATGCGCCCCTTCTAATACGACCACGGGCGCACTTATACCTGCATCGCGAAGTGCTATTGCTTCTTCAATAATGGCTACAGCGAATTGCGACGATACATGCTGTAAAATACGCGCTACATTTACGGCTCCATGCCCGTAGGCATCAGCTTTCACTACCGCCATCGACTGGCTTGATGGCGCTATCGCGGCAAGCGCTTTAAAGTTGTGTAAAAGGGCGTCAGCGTGAATGATAGCTTGCGTTTGTCGGCTCACAGAAAAACACGTTCCTTAAATGTTTATTGTCATCGAAAGAGTAAACGCAAAGTGTACCATGAGAAACTTTAAAGGCGTGCTAGATTAATGCTGAAAAAGGCGCAATCTAACGTAAGGTTTCTTGTAAGGTAAAATACCGTTATGCTTTGGCTTCGCACAATTTTATTACTACGTTGCTTCAAGGTTTTTAATGTCTACCCACAAGCCATCTACGACTTCACCTTCTCTTTCAAACAGCACTTCAGAGCCTGCTGAGCATACTCATTCCACCGTTAATGAACTAGCGCAGTCTCTTAATAAGATTATCTCGGAAGGCAGGAATCCAGACTCGCTGAATATAGATACGCTGAGTACGGTGGGTATTTTACGCTGTATAAACAATGAAGACGCTAAAGTCGCGCAGGCGGTTGCGCAAGAAATTCCACACATCGCAAAAGCGGTAGATGCAGCCACAATGAGTATTAGAAGTGGTGGAAGGCTTATATATATAGGCGCAGGCACGAGCGGGCGGTTAGGCATATTAGATGCGGTAGAGTGTAGACCTACGTTCAGCGTCCCCGATAGTTTAGTCGTTGGCGTAATCGCAGGCGGTGAAAGCGCAATACAACACGCGGTTGAAGGCGCTGAAGATAACGTTGAAGCGGGAAAGACTGACCTACAAACGCTCGCGCTTAGTCAAAAAGATACCGTCATCGGCATTTCAGCCAGTGGACGTACTCCGTATGTAAGTGGTGCTTTAGAATATGCACGATCACTGGGCTGCTTTACCGGTGCCATTGCGTGTAGCCCCAATGCAGCCATCTTTGAAAATGCGGATACGTCAATATGCCCAATCGTTGGCCCAGAAGTATTAACCGGAAGCACCCGTATGAAGTCGGGAACCGCCCAAAAGCTTATTTTAAATATGATAAGTACGAGCACCATGATCAAACTTGGTAAGACCTATCAGAATTTAATGGTAGATGTAAATGCCACAAACGAAAAGCTTAAAGCACGTGCTCTACGAATTGTTATGCAGGCTACCGAGTGCAGTGAAGATGCCGCTTTGACAGCCCTTAGTGGGTGCGATAATAAAGCTAAAGTTGCCATTTTAATGGTATTAACGGGGCAAAATGCCGAGCAGGCCGCCGCGCAGCTAAACGCCAACGATGGCTATTTGCGTAACGCGGTAAATGAAAGCGAATAGTTAAAGTAGATTATTGCTATGAAAGTTTTCGGGTTAATCAATACGAGCATAAAGGTTAGACGTTACACGATAAGCGCATTTGTTATTGCGCTGTCCCTGCTGACCACTTTCGCTTTCCTTACCGGATGCGCGCCAGAAAACTTATCTACACATGTATATACAAGCAATAATAACAGTAGAGACGTCAAGCAAGAAGGGTTGCCTAATGAATATTTAAACGCCGACCAACTTGCAGTAGGGGCTGAACGCTACTCAAAGTACCTACCTTTGTTAGTTGGTAAGCGGGTTAGCTTGGTAGTGAATCAAAGTGCCTTGGTTAAGGAACATAGTTATCTACCACCCTCGCCCACGTATTCTTCCGCAAGCGAATTTGAAAATGGTGAAGCAAATAACAGCTCAACTGCGCATTCAAATTCGATTAATGCAAACCATCACTACCAGCATTTACTGGACGCCTTATTACGCCGCAGTATTAACGTGGTAAGCATTATGTCACCCGAGCACGGGTTTAGAGGAATTAAAGGCGCAGGTGAAAAGGTACATAGCGATATTGATGCTAAAACGGGTTTACCTATTCACTCTCTTTACGGCAAAACCAAAAAGCCAACGCCTGCTATGCTGGAAAATATCGATGTCATTGTCTTCGATATTCAGGATGTAGGCGTACGCTTCTATACGTATTTAAGTACTTTGCACTACGTAATGGAAGCCGCCTTCGCGCGCAATATCGACGTTATCGTGCTAGATAGACCAAACCCCAACGGTCGCTATGTCGACGGCCCGGTGTTGACGTCAGAATATTCTTCTTTCATTGGTATGCACCCTATTCCCGTTCTTCACGGCATGACTTTGGGTGAACTTGCGCAAATGATTGTGGGGGAACGTTGGTTGGGTATTGATGCGAGCAGCTACAACAATGCAAAACTTACCGTTGTACCGATGGAAGACTATAAACGCTCTGCACATTATTCACTGCCGGTAGCCCCTAGCCCTAACTTGCCAAACGATTTGTCTATTAAACTATACCCGACACTGTGCTTTTTCGAAGGTACCGATGTCAGCATTGGTCGCGGCACTGATTTTCCTTTTCAGCTTATCGGTCACCCCCGTGTTAAGTTAGGTGAAACTAAAGTACCGGTAAAAGCAAATAGTGCAGCGCCCCACCCTAAGCATGAAAATTCTATGTTAAGTGCGCACGTATTTGTTAACGCTGATTATACCAAAGCTAATTTTACGAAGTCACAAAGCTTTAGCCCTGGGCTATCAATTCGAGAATATTCACCTATTACTGGTTTAGACATCACAACCTTGATAAACGCCTATTCTCGCTTTTCTGAATATAACACCACTGTAAGCAACAGTGGCGGCTCAAAAGAAACCTTCTTTACTCGCCCAGAATTCTTCGACAAATTGGCCGGTACCGATGCGCTAAGAATTCAAATTCAAGCAGGCATACCCCCCGAGAAAATTCGCCAAAGTTGGCAGAAAGAGTTAGGCGAGTTCAGAGAAAAAAGAGCGGCGTATCTTCTTTATCAAGACATTGAATGACGTTCAAATTAGCTGCGCTAACGCAAAGAGTTAAAGAAATCTCGCGACGGCTAACATTCGAGAAAATAGAGGGAGAAATTCAAAAAAAGCCAACATGTAAGTAAATACTCACACAACCCCTAAAGCAATAAAAATAGTCTTTAAATAAGTTAGTGAAAGCTAACCATCGTCATTTTTTGTTTCAACCAGAATAGTAAGCTCAGCTTCAGCTGTGGCTTTTTGATGCTTAAGCTCATCCCTTCTTTCACTGTCACTTTCTGCAATCTTTGCATCAATATCGGCAATTTTCTTCATCAGCGTTTCTTTACTCTTTTCTTTTTGCTCTGCCTCTTCAGCTTTGTCAAAAATAACGTCTTCAGGAGACGTTTCCTCTTGTTTAGTTTGGCTAGGGGATTTAGCTATCATCTTCAAACCATCAGGCTGAGGGCGCTGATTCATAAAGCTGGGCGACACAATTTCAATGTCAGAATTATGCAGTGCATCGAGTACGGCTTTATGCAGCCTTGAACGAGCGCTTAGCAAGTTTTTCACTTCGGTAAGTAAACCAGAAATACGATAACTTACCGAAAAATCGCCCAACCCCACCACCTGCACAAATGGCTCTGACAATTTGGCATTTTCTGCCGCAATAAGCAGGTGCTTTTCGATAATACTGTGATGTATGTCGTAGCCTAAACTAATATCTACGCTAACGATTGCGCCAGAGGCGCGAGTAACCGAGACCGGCGAATTCACCATCAGCGTATTGGAAAAGGCAATAAGCTCTCTGCTTTCGGTTTGAATTTCAACATCCAGCAGACCCATTTCGGTAACGCGTCCGCTATAGCCTTCTACCTTGATAAAGTCTCCCACTTTAAATGGGCGGTTAACACGAAGTACTATTCCGGCCATCAAATTTCCCACCATGGTGGTGGAAGAAAACGCAATTACCCCTGAAATTAGTACGCCAATAAGCGCGATCACTTGATTTCGTGTGCTTTCACTTACAGGAAGGGTCATCGCAATTATAACAGCTCCAACGATAGTAAGTACCAACATTCCTACTTGGCGGGGCAGTTTTTGTTCACTGGTAAGGTGGCCCTGTTTTGCCAGCAAAAGATAATGCAGTGCAATGAGCGCACTTATCACCAAAGCGATAGCAATGAGCAAAGGAGCAAATGGAAGTAGCGCACTTAACACAGTATCAATTAGCGATACCTGTGTAGTGTCTGATAATTTTTCTGTATCCATATTTTTTCCTTTAAGGTTACCTTTCCAGGTAGCCTTTGATTTACCTTTTAAATTCGCGCCTTCACAGGCTCTACTTTTGTAGTGAAAGTGAGTCTAACGAAACGGGTGAACGGCCTTTAGCAGCCGTGTTACCTAATAAAAAATCAGCTAGTGCGTTCAGACTATAGCTGGTAACCTTTTGATCGTCTTTATTTTCTTCTTTGCTACCTTGGGCGCTTACACTAATGGCATAACTGAATGTGGCAATGGCAATATCTGTCATGCTTTTAACATCTTGTGCACTATACGGCATACGTAGCGGTGCAAAAACTACGGTTTTATTTTGTGTTTTCGCAGCAGACATTATCTTTTTACTAAATGCCATCACCTCAGTTTCACGCGCACGTCGCTTCACATGCTCAGGTAGATCAAACCCACCTAACTCATAGGTCGCGTGAAGCGGGCTAATATTACCTACTATTAAAGCTTCAGCCTGCTGTAATAGGTCCATAGCTAATTGGGTGTTAGGTAGTGCGGTTAGGGGTAAACAAGCAAACTCTAAGGGCTTATTGGTGCTTTTAGAACTAGCGTGTGCAAGTGCTGCTTCAAATGCTAAACACCTCGCCGCATCCGGCATTAGCGCCAACCAGCGCGTTGATGTTATCGGTAGTTTTTCTTTTCCGAAAAGCACAGACACCGAACCTTCAGAAAGCGCTTTCTCTATTCTAATTCCTTTGTTTTTTAAACTGTTAGGGTTATTAGTCAATGCATTGTCGTTTGCTTCATCAAGCCACCAGACCTTCGGCTTGGAAATAAAACCATCTAGCGTAAACCGTTGTTTTGCTTCAATAATACGATTATATGAAGATATCAAGAAAGCGCTTTCTGATGATGTGTCTAATGCGCTATCTGCGAGTTTTACTGCTACATTGTCGAGAAGCTTTGCAAACGCATTTATATCCGTTTTATTTCTTATAGTGAAAGGCATAAGCGCAATATCCGCGCCCGCACTAAATGCGCGAACTAAAGCCTCTTCGTGCGAGAAGAACTGTGTAATACCCGCCATATCTAGAGCGTCAGTAACAATTAGACCTTTATACCCCAGTTGCTTGCGAAGCAAGTTGGTTAATATCTTCTTCGACAAAGTCGCTGGAACTATTTGTCGCTTTCCGTTCTTGTCTGTAATTCTGGTATCGTCTAACGATGGATACTGAATGTGTGCACTCATTACCATGGCCGGCGGTGTGGCACTTCTAATAATATTAGAAAACGGCAGAATATCACCCGTCATTGCTTGTGCTCGGGTATGACTTACCAGTGGAAGACCGCTGTGACTATCCACATGCGTGTCGCCATGACCTGGAAAATGCTTAATTGCACTTATCACGCCCGTCCCCTGCATTGCTTCAACAAACGTTTGGCCCAGCGCAGCAACCTGCTCTGGATGTTCTGAAAAACTGCGCACGTTTATAACCGGGTTTTTCGGCTCGCTGTTTATATCAACTGATGGGGCAAAGTTGGTGTTAATACCAAGGGGTAAGAGCGTTTTACCGATGTGGCGAGCCACGCGTTGCGCAAAAGTACTGCCATGTTGATGAAACGTCGCACCAATTGCCATATTACCGGCAAATGGCGCTAACATGTCTGAGGGCAGGCGCGCTACCCTACCGCCCTCTTGATCGATAGCGATAAATAATGGTTGCTTGCCCGCTTTCAACATATGCTGCTGCATAGTGTAATTTAGCGTTATCAACTGCTCGGTATTTTCAATGTTTTCTGAAAACAGAATCACGCCACCAATGTTGTGACCACTTAATAGTGCCAGCAAACTTGCAGGGATTTTCGTCATTGGTGTGCGGCATTGCGATGATGGTGTGTCGTCTTCGCAGAAATAGCGAAAATCTAAAATGATCTTTTGGCCCAGCATGGCCTTGATGGTGCTAAGACTATCTGCGTTTTGCTGTATACCGCCTTGTGCGCCCCCTTTTTGAATAGAGGCACTCTTACCTGTGGTTAAGTTGACCGGGGCGTTAGCACTTAAGGGCTGAGCAGAAGTTATACCCGCTAAAAAAGTAATCGCTAAAAAGCCTAGGGCTATACGTATTTCCCCCACAACAGAGACGTGTTTTTTACAAATAACTTGCTGGAGTAACAATGTTTATCTAATCCTTGGAAACACAAAGCACAATACGGTACGCTAGCATAAATGAGAGAAGCTTGTTCGCCAACATAGAACTTGCAAACCACACCCTCTCTTACGCAACGTAGACATACCCGTTTAGGCACACATAAATTTAAGTTTGGAAAGAAGTATGGATTGGATGTCAGTCATCCCCCCTCTTGTGGCTATTGCCGTCGTTTTTTGGAAAAAAGAAGTCATCTTAGCATTGGCGCTGGCCGTACTGTCTGCTGAAGCCTTAATTCTGGTAAATGCTGATATCGCAACCAGCTACATGGCCCCTATTAATGCCATAGAGCGTGTGGTTGATACCGCGGCGAGTCCAGGCAACACTCGCGTACTTATTTTTTCGGTTTTAGTGGGCGCGTTACTGGCGTTTATTCGCGACTCAGGAGGGGTAACAGCTACGGTTAACTACCTCGTAAATAAAGGGGTGGCGAAAAGCCGCAAACAAGTGGGCGGTTTAACCATGTTTACTGGTATTGCCGTCTTTATAGAGTCGAACCTCAGCGTGCTTACCGCAGGTATTTTTGCTAGAGGCTTGTTTGATCGGTTTGGTATGAGTCGCGCACGCCTAGCTTATATTATTGACTCTACAAGTGCTCCCGTCTGTATTTTAATTCTGCTGAATGGCTGGGGCGCTTTCATATTAAGCCTGCTTGACGCTTACGAATTACCTGGCTCTTCTGCATCTATCTTATGGGGCAGCGTATTTTTTAACTTTTACGCTATTTTCACCTTGCTCATTGTGGCTTACACCATATCAGCCGACAAAGTGCACGGCCCTATGATTGAAGAAGAAAAAGCACTCTCTCAGGTTGAAGTAAACCAAACAACGGAGCCGGCGACTAAAGCCCGCTTTATGTTAGTGCCTTTAGTAATAATGGTGCTAAGTATGATTGGGTTTATGTTTTGGACAGGGAACGGCGTGTTATCTGAAGGCAGCGGCAGTAAATCAGTACTCTATGCTACAGCGCTTGCAACCGCTATTGCCTACGGACTACTTTTATTGCACAAGCGTTTCACCCATAAAGAAGCGGTAGAAATCGGTTTTAAGGGGATGGGTGAACTACTTCCCCTTGTCACCATAGTGTTATTGTCGTTAACGTTAGGCAACAGCCTTAAGGTACTAGGTACGGGTGTGTTTGTTGCGGGTATTGTGGGTGAGTATCTTCCGTTAATGCTAGTTGTTCCCATGCTATTTATTGCGGGCGCAATTATGTCGTTTACCACAGGAACCTCATGGGGCACGTTTGCTATTCTTATTCCTATTGGCGTACCACTTATTCAAAGTTTAGGCTTACCGCCTTCTTTGGTAATTGGCGCTATTTTGGGGGGTGGGATCTTTGGCGATCACTGTTCACCTATTTCAGATACCACTGCCGTCTCGTCACTTGCCGCAGGTACAGATGTGCTCACCCACGTTAAGACCCAGTTTCCCTATGCACTGTTTGCAGGTGCCCTTACGCTTATTGCCTATTTTATAGCAAGTTTAGTCATGCTGGGTTAGTGGGCTTATACCCAGAATGTGAAAAGCGAGTTTGTAGCAAGGAGTTTTCAAATGATAAAACGGATAATGATTTTAGCGGTTATTTCAGTGATGGTGGCGTGCTCAAACGCTCCTAGCACCATTATTGATAACGCCAACAATACAGACGTAGGTCTTAGCCAACCTGCGGTGGCCATGCCAGACAGCTATAGTGCCGACGCCGCTATGCAGGTGCTTAAAGAGGGCGGAAATGCAATAGATGCCGCTATTACGGCGCAATTTGTTTTAGCCGTGACCCTGCCAGAAGCCGGTAACGTTGGCGGCGGTGGCTTTATGACCATCAAGTTTGAAGACAGCACCGACTTTCTCGACTATCGTGAAATGGCCCCGAAAAGCGCCCATCGCGATATGTATTTAGACCAAGCAGGTAACGTAAAGCCTTATGAATCCTTATTTGGCGCGAAAGCATCAGGTATTCCCGGTACTGTCGCTGGTATGTGGGCAGCACATAAGAAGTACGGCACTTTAGACTGGGAGCGTCTTGTTGCCCCTGCGGTAGACCTTGCCGAGAACGGGTTTGTAGTACACGAAAAGTTAGCCAATAACATTGCGCGCTATATTTCACGAACCCAGGAGAAAGGCATTAAAAGTAACTTCAGTGATTATTTCTCAGAAGCCAAAGCAGGCACCACGTTTAAGCAGCCTGAACTAGCTGAAACCCTAAAAGCGATTCAACAGCAGGGTAAAGATGGGTTCTACAAAGGCGAAGTCGCCACGCATATTGTCGATTTTATGCAACAAAATGGCGGCCTTATTACCCATGATGACTTGCAAGCCTACAAAGCGGTGTGGCGTAAGCCCCTTCAGCTGACTTGGCAGGGTTATGAGTTAATTACTGCACCGCCGCCAAGTTCAGGGGGCGTGGCTGTAGCACAATGGATTGGCATGCTTGAAGCCTATGATGCAACCCACGATTTACCTGCGCAAAACAGCACTGAATATATTCACGTTATGTCTGAAATAGGCAAGCGTGTATTTGCCGATCGCGCTGAATACATGGGCGACCCTGACTTTGTTAGTGTTCCGGTAAAAGCGCTCACAGACGCTAACTACATTAATGAACGCGCAGCAGATATTCAGCCTGCCAGCATTTCTGATACCCCAAGCATTAAGCCGGGCTTGAAAGAGAGCGAAGATACTACCCACTTCTCGATTATGGACAGATGGGGCAACGCCGTTGCCAATACCACAACCATCAACCTTACTTTTGGTAGTGGTCTTGTTGTAACTGGCGCCGGCTTCTTGTTGAACGATGAAATGGATGACTTTAGCGCAAAGCCTGGTGTGCCTAATTTCTTCGGCGCCGTAGGCGGAGAAGCGAATGCCATTGAACCCTACAAGCGCATGCTTTCTTCTATGACCCCTACACTTGTGACCAAAGGCGACCAGGTCGTGCTTGTTACAGGCTCTCCAGGTGGTACCACCATTATATCGTCAGTTGCTCAATCGCTATTGAATGCCCTGCTTTACGATATGAGCGCCGAAGAAGCCGTGAATTCACCGCGTTTTCACCACCAGCTATTACCGAAAGATACCATTCGTATGCACAACGGGTTTACCGAAGCTACGGTGAACGAGCTTAAAGCCATGGGCTATACCATTGATAACCGACGCTTTGGTGATGTGCATTTAATTAAACGCACTAAAGAGGGTGTGGAAGCCGCGTCTGAAAAAAGTGGCCGGGGTAAAAGCATCGTACAGCCCTACTAAAGCGTCTGGCTTTACACAGAAAAGGCGCTAACCGCCTTTTCTCTTAGCTAACACGTCACCTACTTACCCATTAAAGCAAGAGTTCACCGTTAATGGGTACGTATCGAGTTGCTACCTTTTGAATGCTTTCAGCCGTTAATGCGGGAACACCGTACACAGTTACGGTTTTCCCTTTTTCTTTAAGCGCGTTTACCAGAATATCGAAATCACCGTCACCTGACACCAGAATGATTTCATCAACCTGACTGGCGTGTTCTAGCGCATCTACCGTAATACCTACATCCCAGTCGCCTTTCGCCGAGCCGTCAGCGCGCTGAATAAAAGGCTTTAACTTTACCTCAAACCCAATAGCGCGAAGTATGTTTTGAAATTCACGCTGCTTGCTGTCGCCCTTGTCGATGGCGTAGGCAAAGGCATGTTCTATATCTAGGTTATAGCTAAGTTCGCGCCAAAACCGGTTGTAATTAAAGTTGCGTTTATAGGCCTGACGGCAGGTGTAGTAGACGTTTTGTACATCTACCAGCAATAATGCTTTTTTCAAAAGATTCTCATGATATTTTGTTAGTGGCAAAGAGCTGATTGATATCAGCAAAGGCTTTGAACTCTAAGGCGTTGCCGAAGGGGTCTTTAAAAAACATAGTGGCCTGTTCGCCCGGCTTTCCTTTAAAGCGAATATAGGGCGCAATAACAAACTCAGTGTTTGCTGTTTCTAATTTATTTGCCAGTGCTTGCCAATCACTCATGGTTAAAACAACGCCAAAATGCGGCACGGGCACGGCATGGTCATCTACCCCATTATACGAAGGCGGTGACGGCATGACCTCTACGCAGTGCGTCACTAGTTGATGACCGAAGAAATTCCAGTCTATCCACTGGCTATCACTGCGGCCCTTTTCACAACCTAGCAACTCACCGTAGAACGCTTCTGCATCGGTTAAATTAGTGACCGGTATGGCAAGATGAAAGGGCTGGACCATGAAAACTCCTGTTATAAAAACTTCTTAAGCAACGATAGCTTAAACTTTGAAAACGGCGCATACCTAAAGAACACGTCTAACGCAAAAGAACGCTTCATTATGGTTTTGATATGGCTAAATGTATCAAACCCTGCTTGACCATGGTAGCTTCCCATGCCGCTATTACCCACACCACCAAACGGTAACTCGGGGTTAGTCATAAACAGCATAGTGTCGTTAGTACATACACTACCAGAACTGGTTTTACTGATGATGTTATCTAGTACACTGTCTTTGTCGCTAAAGGCATAAAGCGCGAGTGGCTTGGGCCTACTGTTAACAAGCTTAATGCCCGCGTCCATGTTATCTACCGTGATGATAGGCAGAATTGGGCCAAAGATTTCTTCTTTCATCAACGGGCTATCAAGCGATGGCTCTAGTACAAGGGTGGGCGCCATCGCAGGGCGCGCTTCATCTAGCTCGCCGCCATACACCACGTTTACATTTTCAAGATAGCTCTCTAGGCGCTTTAAGTGACGATGATTTATTATATTGCCGTAATCTCGTGACAATAGCGGCTTTTTGCCATATTGCTTTTTAAGCTCTTTTTTAACCGCTTCAATAAACTTTTGCTCAAAGTCTTTTTCTACAATGACATAGTCAGGGGCAATACAGGTTTGCCCCGCATTCATCCATTTACCCCACACTAAACGACGCGCCGTAACCGTAAGGTTAGTATCTTTATCCACAAAACATGGGCTTTTACCGCCAAGCTCTAATGTAACGGGAGTGAGGTGCCTAGCTGCAGCATTCATCACTATTTTTCCTACGGCTTCGCCACCGGTGTAGAAAATATGATCCCATTTACACGCAAGCAGCGCCGTGGCTTCGTCTTTACCGCCTTCAATAACCGCTACACATGAAGTATCCATATATTGAGGAATAAGTTTAGCCACCAGCGACGAGGTTTCTTCAGCCAGTTCGGAAGGTTTTAATACCGCACAGTTACCCGCTGCAATAGCGGCGATATAAGGGGCAAGTAATAGCTGTAGTGGATAGTTCCACGCCCCTATAATAAGCACAGTACCAAGGGGCTCAGGCTTTCGAAAGCTCTTACCCGGCCATGCCACCATGGGTGTAGACACCTTGCGAGGCTTGGCCCATTTGCCCAAGTGCTTAAGCGTATGCTTAATATCAGAAAGCAGGAAACCTTGTTCAGCCACCATAGCTTCGGTCTTACATTTGCCCAAGTCGTTTTTAAGGGCCTGTAAGATGTCGTGCTGATTGTCTTTCAGTAAATTTTCTAATGCCTTTAACTGGCTTTTACGCCACTCAAGGGACTGGGTTTTCCCTGTATCGAAACTGTCGTTAAGTTTGTGAACAACGTCAACAAAGCATACGCTTGATTCAACGGCGTGAAGAGAAGGTCTATTTGGCATAAGAAGGCTCCAATAGCGTAACCCACGTAAGATTGATTCACATATCAAACTCTTTCGCAGGAATAGCAGCGTATTTATTAACTGATACTATCTTATATTAATAGGGATGTTCGCGAGCAACGCAACAAAATTGTTAATTAATGTTTAATGCGAAAGTGCACAACGCGCAATAAGACACATGCACATTCATATCTCTATATATAAAGTGCAGGCGCCGAACACATACGCGAAGTGATAGGAATAGCGAATAGGAAAGCGCAAAAGAAGCAGCCAAGAGAATCAAAAAAGCCCAGTGAACACTGGGCTTTTAAAGGTATTACGATGGCGCTATTACGCGTCGTATGGGCTACGTAAAACGATAGTTTCGTTTCTATCAGGGCCTGTCGAAACGATATCAACTGGCACACCTGTTAGCTCTTCAAGACGCTTGATGTAGTTTTTCGCTGCTTGTGGAAGCCCTTCAAACTCAGTTACACCAAAGGTGTTGTCTGTCCAGCCCGGCATTTCTTCATAAACTGGCGTTACTTTATCGTAACCGTCGGCGGCCATTGGAGGCACGTCTTTCACGTTACCATCTGCGTCTTTGTAGCCAACACAAATTTGAAGGCTTTCAAGGCCGTCTAGCACGTCAAGCTTAGTTAGGCAGAACCCGGTGATAGAGTTTATTTGTACTGCACGCTTCATTGCGACTGCATCGAACCAACCAGTACGGCGTTTACGGCCTGTGGTTGCGCCAAACTCGTGACCTTTAACACCTAAATGTTGACCTACTTCACAATCAAGCTCAGTGGGGAAAGGACCTGAGCCCACACGTGTGGTGTAGGCTTTAACAATACCTAATACGTAATCTAGCTTAAGTGGGCCGAAGCCTGCACCTGTTGCTACGCCACCCACGGTAGTATTTGAAGACGTCACATAAGGATACGTACCGTGATCGATGTCTAGCAGCGTACCTTGTGCACCTTCAAACATAATTGGAAGGCCAGCTTTATGCGCTTTATCTAGCTCGTCGGTGACATCAACCACCATGGCTTTAAGAATGTCAGCAACTTCCATCGCACCGTTTAAGGTTTCTTCGAAGTCTACAGCTTCTTCGCCATAGTATTGCGTAAGCGTGAAGTTATGTACGTCTAGTACTTCTTTTAGCTTGGCTGCGAAGTCTTCCGCGTTAAATAAGTCGCCAACACGCAAACCGCGACGGGCTACTTTATCTTCATATGCCGGGCCGATACCACGACCGGTCGTACCAATTGCTTTTGCGCCACGGGCTTTTTCGCGCGCTACGTCTAGTGCAATGTGATAAGGAAGAATAAGCGGACAAGCTTCACTAATCTTTAATCGCTCGCGCACAGGAACGCCACGCTCTTCAAGCATAGTCATTTCTTTCATTAGTGCGTCAGGGCTAAGCACAACACCGTTACCAATAATACAGGTAACATTATCGCGTAGGATGCCTGATGGGATTAAGTGAAGTACGGTTTTTTCACCGTCGATTACTAGAGTGTGACCTGCATTGTGCCCGCCTTGGTAGCGAACAACATATTTTGCGCGATCAGTGAGTAGGTCTACGACCTTGCCTTTACCCTCGTCACCCCATTGAGTGCCGAGTACCACAACGTTCTTTGCCATGAATCATATGTGTAAGAAAATTAGGCGGGGATTCTACAAAATTATAGGGCTAGGATCACCCCTTTTTTCGAACAAAAATGCGACTATTTAAATTTTATTTTTGATACGTACACTAGGTTTTATAACATGCAGTAAACGTAATCTAATGCTACTTGGTGTTTAACGTAATTCAAAAAGCAGTCTAAAATGCTAATTTATAAAGCATTCCATTTACAGTGCTACTGAAAACCTGAACAAACGGTCTATCAATTGCCTCTATTATTTTCAGCAAAATACCCGCTTACCGCCACGTTACGCAGCGGCCATTTAGCTAAAATAAAACAGCAGTAACGCGCCAATGATGACCAGCGCACCTCCAATTTGGCGAAGTTGATTACTTGGTTGCTGGCTTATTTGCAGTAAATAGTTGCGCCATTTGTTAGGAAAAAGAAGTGGGCCGATTCCCTCAATTATTAACACTAATGCAAAAGCGGGTAAAAGCCACTCCATGAAGCAATCCTCTATTGTGTGTGAGCAAAGTTTTTATGCCATTTTTGATAGGGCGGACAAATCGATATAGTCGCTAGTGTGGTAAAGGCCAAAGCCAAACCGTAAACGGTTACCGCGATAGTCGGTAAGAATATCGTTAGCTTTAAGCGTTAATGCCAGCGCCTTTGTAATGTTAGCGTCATCGAGTTCAAAAGTAAGAAAATGTCCCCTGTTAGATGCATCGCTAACGGCTAAATGCTGCTCGTTAAGCAACGGGTGATTACACGCTGCAAGTTTATCTAAAAACGCACGCTGCATTGCCATCACATAGGTGTCAATTGTCTCAACGCTGATATCGTTTTCTTCAAACATGCGAAGCACGGCTCTCAGCCTATATAATGACGTGAAGTCCATGGTTGCGCCGGCGAAACGCATTCCATCTACACTGTACTGCACGCTTTCTTGCCCCCCAGTGTTACGAGGCTTGTCCAGTTCACCAAACTCAGCGAACCAGCCTGTGTAAACGGGCCTTAAATTACACACAATAGGCACATGAGCAAAGCAGGCGCCTTCTCCCGCCTGTGCATACTTATAACTGCCGGACAAATAAAAGGCACGATGCGCGATGTCAGCCAAGTCAGTAGGCTTCGCCATGAAGCCATGGTAGCCATCGACCACTATGATGGTGTTGTCATTTAAAACGCTATTCACAATGCCTGAAACATCATCCACCACATATCCAGAGTTAAAGAAAACCTGACTAAAAAAGACAAGTTCGGGATTGTGCTCGGCTATGGCAGCTTTAAAGCGTGAAGTAAACGTAGCATAAGGTTTAGTCGGAACCGTCACTAACTCTATCAAACCTTGCTCTTGCATTCGGCTAGCTTGACGTTGAAAGCTGTGAAATTCACTGTCTGTTGAGACCACTTTGTATGGAGTACGACTATCAATACAACTCATTATTCGATAGAGCAACTCGTGCGTATTGGGCGCAAATACAATTTGCTGAGGCGCGCCGGTATTAAGAATACGACTTATGCGCTGCTGCAATTCTGGCACTAGAGTTTCAAAAAAATATCCCCACTTTGCATCTACGTATTTAGCGCTATCATCCCAGTACGCTAGCATTGCGTCGCGTGTGCAGTCAGGCCAAAAATAATGACTGTGACAAGCATAATGTTGTTTGTTTTTGTTCGCGTTAAGAAAACCTGAGTAAAATTGCTGATATGCCATGGTCATTACCACTGTGAAAACCGTATCAAATATAAAAGTCGACTAAACACTATCAAACTTCTGCTTTTTACGCATGAATCTAGCAGCGGGCCATCACATTTATTTACAAATTAAGTGTAAATACTTTTGCCCAATTTAGTGTGCTTAGTGGTATTTCTTATAGCTGCCGACCGGGTGCAAATTTAAATAACTCTGCTATAACCTTATAAGTAGATGTCGTTTTTTGAGAGAGTAGATATCCTCGACACCACCAAGACAAACATAAAAGGTATTTTATGCGTTTCCCTAAATACGGAAATTACTCGCTGGACATTTCAGGTAATGTGCTTGAAGTGTTTGCGACAGGCGCGTGGAACTTGAAAACCACCGAGTTCTTCATCGAAGAAATGCACGACCTTATCGGTAGCTTCAATGGCGAACCGTGGGCAGCCTTGATGGACGGACGACGCTGGGTTCTCTCAACCATTGAATGCCAAACCCGTTTAGCGGATTCAATCAAAGTAAATATTGAACACGGTTTAACCCGCTCTGCGTATGTTTTAGATAGCGGAATGGTAAAACGCGCCCAGTTAGAGCGAACCCATCCTTCTAGGGCTCGCGATTTTAAAGGGAAAAACTATGAGCGCGAATACTTTCGAAAGTACTTTGAAGCGCTTAATTGGCTACATAAAGAAGGGTTTTCCCCTATTACCAACACCTAGTTCTTTTCACGTCGCCAGTTGCGCATTCAATAGCTGTAAGCAGTAGTAAGTCTATTTAGTAAAGCAGGCTATATACTTTTCGGCGATACTCGGATTTAAGCGGATCACCATCTGCTAACGCATTCATCATATCCATCATTAGCTTTCTAGCGTCACCAAACCCTAACTCTGTTTTTAATACGCTATAAAGCAGCGCTAGCGCGTCTTGTGCTTTATTCGCTTGCTGTAGCTGTATCGCTAAATCAATTTTAAGCTGAAGATCGTCAGGGTTTGCTTCAACAGCAGCTTGAAGCTGTCTAATTTCAGGCGTATCTGCCGCTTGCTCTGCAAGTTCAATTTTACCCGCTAAGCTTTTATACCGTGAATCCTGGTCAACAAGTTTAATATCCTCAAGCAGTGCTTTTGCTGTATCAATTGACCCCGTTTCAATGTAGCAGTCAATAAGCATGTACTTGGCGTTTACATTGTCAGGATTAAGAGAAAGTGCCTCTTTCGCTGCTGGCAATGCTTCGGCGTACTCTCCCTGCTGAATAGCTTTCCCTGCTGTAGCGAGAAGCTCGTCTTCAGGGTTAGGCAGATACTTTGTTAGCATCTCTCGAATTTGCTGCTCAGGCTGCACTCCAGCAAAGCCATCTACTGGCTGACCATTTTGTACTACCATCACTGTAGGCAAGCTTCTGATACCAAATTGCGCCGCTACTTCTTGCTGCGCTTCACAGTCAACTTTCGCCAATATTAGATGCTGGCTGTATTCACCGGCCAGTTTTTCCAAAATAGGCATTAAATCTTTGCACGACTCACACCAGTCAGCCCAAAAATCAATGAGTACCAGCTTCTCTTGAGAAGCCTCTACTATGATTTGCTGAAAGTTTTCTACCGTAATATCAACAATAGTTGCTTGGCTATTTGCAACGAGATTTTCCATAACGCAGGCCTTTAATTTCTTGTATTGTGAGGAATATGGGGCAGTCGAGCTAAAATTACAAGGTTAGTAGTCAGTGAATAAGACTGACTGTGACAGAATAGAAACATCGCATTGTCGTTTTAGCGACAATTAATACCCCTACAAAATGTTAACCTAATGTAAAATTAACATATCACATCCTTTCCGTGAGGGGTTTATGACGACTCAAACCAGCGAAAACACGCATTTCACTTCATTTAAAGCGTTTTACCCTTTTTATTTAAACGAACATAAAGATGGAACTTGCCGCACCTTACATTTTATTGGCTCATGGCTGGTCATTGGTGTGATTGCTTTGGCAATTTATACCGCTAACTGGCCACTTTTATGGTTTATACCTGTTATAGGTTACGGCTTTGCTTGGGTCGGTCACTTCTTTTTTGAAAAAAACCGCCCCGCTACGTTCAAGCACCCACTTTACAGCTTGATGGGCGACTGGGTGATGTTTAAAGACATCTTAACTGGAAAAATCAGTTTGAAGGGCGAGTAAGTCAAAAGCGTAAATTTCGCTTTAACATGTAAATAGGAAGCTTTACCGCACATACTTTACATATAAGAAACGAAAGCGATATGGTTAGTCGCGTACCCTGTTGAAGGGCAATGCCATTAATTCAATAATTAAGTGTAACAGATACCTAACCTATCGCGCCCCGCGCAACAACAATAATAAAGGAACCGTCATGTTTGCGTCACGTTTCTCCACTCGCCCTTTTCGCAAAGGCCTGGTGGTAACCTCAACAGCATTATCTTTCCTCTTTTTGGGTGTTAGCCAAGCTAATGCACTACAAGGGTCTCAACCCGATACCCATACTTCACCGGCTAATGCACTCACCTACGACGATACATTCAACCTAGAGTTTGTCGCCAGCCCGCAGTTTATCGATAAAGAAACCGTGGTTTATTCGCGCCAGAGCATGGATATTATGACCGATAGTCGGCAGAGCAGACTGTGGCAAGTAAACATAAAAACAGGTGAACACCGCCCGTTTATCGCTTTAGACGAAAACCTTTCCCAAGCCACGCTATCGCCAAATGGAAAAATGGTGGCGTATACCAAATCGGTAAACGGTCGTGCTCAGCTACATCTTTATTATTTAGATACCATGCAGTCGGTGCGCTTAACTAACACCAGTGAAACGCCTCGTCAGTTGACCTGGTCGCATGACAGTGAAGCCCTAGCCTTTACGTTATTTACTGAAGAAAAACAAAAGCCGTTATTTAGCGCGATGCCGAGCAAGCCAAAGGGCGCAAAGTGGGCAGACAACGCTAAGTATATTGATAGCGTTCAATACCGTGGCGATGGCAGAGGCTATTTGCGCGAAGGCTTCGACCAAATCTATGTGCTGCCTGTTGATGGTGGTACACCGCGCCAGTTGACCAAAGGCCACTTTCCTAGCGGCGGTACCCTTTCTTTTTCTAAAGACAATGATTGGATTTACTTTGCCTCACCTCAGCGCGAAGACTATGCGCTGAACCCACTGTTTAGCGATATATACAAGGTCAACGTTAGCTCTGGAGTGGTTGAACAGGTTACCGATATAGCGGGCCCTGAAAGTAGACCTACGTTAAGCCCAAATGGTAAATATTTAGCTTTTACCCAACTAAATGATAGAAAGCTTTCTTATCAAAACGGTGACCTTTTGGTACTTGAACTAGAAAGCGGTGAAATAACGCGCCTCACTTCATCTTTAGATAGAAGCTTGGGCAAGTTTGTGTGGCGTAAAGACAGCCGAGGGCTGATGTTTTCATACCTTGATCATGGCGAAACCAAGCTGGCAACGGTGAACTTAACAGGAAAGGTTAAGAAGCTAGACGTTACCCTTGGTGGGCAAGCTTTTGGCCGCCCTTATACCTCTGGTGACTTCGCCCTAAGCGAAAAAGACGATATCGTATTTACAACAGCAGCGCGTACCATGCCTGGCGACTTAGCACTTTATCGAAAAGGGAAAAGCGCCACAAAACTTACCGACTTGAACAGTGACGCCTTGGGTCATAAGGCGCTTGCGCAGGTGCAAGACCTCACCGTAGCTTCAAGTGTTGATGAGCGCCCTATTGACGCATGGATGGCCTTACCCCCCGGCTTTGATAGTAGTAAAAAGTATCCGCTTATTTTAGAAATTCACGGCGGACCGCATGCCGCATATGGCCCCCATTTTGCGATGGAAGTCCAGCTTATGGCGGCGCAGGGTTACGTGGTTGTTTGGTCGAACCCAAGGGGCAGCAGCTCTTACGGTGAAGACTTTGGCAACCTCATTCACCATAACTATCCCTCGGAAGACTTTAACGACCTTATGGACGTCGTCGATGCAGTCGTTGATAAAGGCTTTGTGGATGCTAACAATCTATTTATTACCGGTGGCTCTGGTGGCGGTGTGCTAACAGCCTGGTCTATTGGTAAAACCGACCGTTTCAGCGCTGCCGTAGTGGCTAAACCCGTTATCAATTGGGTGAGCTTTGCACTCACCGCTGACGCGTACCCGTTTTTCAGTCAATACTGGATGGCGGATATGCCGTGGAATATCGCTGATAAACTTTGGAAACGCAGCCCATTAAGCTTAGTGGGTAATGTCACTACCCCAACTATGCTACTGACCGGCGAAGCCGATTATCGAACGCCGATAAGTGAGTCGGAACAGTATTATCAGGCGTTGAAACTGCAGGGTATAGATGCGGCAATGGTACGTATACCTGGTGCATCCCACGGTATTGCTAGCCGTCCGTCTCGTTTAATACAAAAAGTAGGAAATATAATGGCGTGGTTTGAACGCTATAAAAAAGATGAGGGTGGTAAATAGTGTATTCACCATTTAAAGGCGCCTAAGGGCGCCTTTATTGGTTTCGGTATAAAGCTACTTAGTGAGCTTCAACACTTTGCCATTTGGAGCGTCGGTTAACAGGTAAATAGCACCTTCAGGGCCAACTTCCACATCGCGAATACGTGCGCCGTTGTCACGCAGATATTCAAACTGCTCGCCCGGCTTACCGTCTGCTACGTGAATGCGGCGAAGGTGAGTGAACTTCAAAGAACCAACCAGCACATCACCATTCCACTCTTTAAACATATCGCCTTGGTAGAAAGTTAATCCACTTGGTGCTATGGATGGGTCCCAATATACCCAAGGCTGCTTCATGCCGTCCATGTGCGTTTTATCACTAATGATGTCACCGCTGTAGTCAATGCCATAGGTAATTTCAGGCCAGCCGTAGTTCGCGCCATTTTCCAATATATTAATTTCGTCACCGCCTTTCGGACCGTGCTCCATTGCCCATACAGCACCGGTGTCAGGATGAATTGTTACGCCTTGGATATTGCGGTGACCATAGCTAAATACTTCTGGTGCGTTGCCGTCAGTGAACGGGTTATCCTTTACAGCGCTGCCATCGCGATTAATGCGCACGACTTTGCCAAAGTGGTTATCCGTATTCTGCGCTTCCTTCATGTATTTGTAGCGATCGCCCATAGCAACGTATAGGTACTTATTGGCATCAAATTCTAGGCGACAACCAAAGTGAAATCCGTTATCAACAATAGAATCGGCGCTAAATATCACGTTGACATCTTCTAGCCCCGTATTCGTTAACGTGGCTTTTGCCACACTACTGCTGCTACCTGTTTTACCTTCTACATCACTGGCTTTGCTGAAACAAAAGTAAATGGTGTTGTTGCTAGCAAAATCAGGGTCGATAGTGATATCAAGCATGCCGCCTTGATTTTGCGCTACTACCCTGGGCACGTTCGCTAACCGTCCTGACAACTTCCCGTCTTTTGTCAGTCGCTGAATACCCCCTGCGCGCTCTGTGACCAACATGTCGCCATTAGGCAGAAAGGTCATCCCCCAGGGGTGTTCTAGCCCTTCAGCAAGGGTGGTTACCGTAATATTTTCGTCGGTAATACCGTGCTCATGGCCTTCGTGAGCAAAAAGAGACTGGCTTGCAGATAGTGCTAATGCACAGGTAATAGAGCGGGTTAACGTGCTCGTTAGATTGCGCTTTAATACCGCGCTAATTGATGATTTCATCGCTGGGGCCTCGGTGTTTATTCGGTTTTTATTTTTAGCGTGCGTTTCTGTTTAGCGGCCTAGTATACAAAAAAGGGCACAGCGCTGCTGTACCCTTTGTGTTATATCCACGCTTTCATGCGATTAAGCAAGAAATAAGCGTATAAACCCGATTAACTACGATCGAAAATTACTTTTTACGTTATTTCGGCAGTGTCGCGCGAAGCATCCAAGCTGTTTTTTCATGCACTCGCATACGGTCGCCAATTAAAGCAGCTGATGACTCATCGTCTGCGTCCTGTGCTAGCTTTAATGACTCGCGACAGGTTTTTACAACTTGCTCGTGGCCATGTGTAAGTAAGCGAACCATTTCAGTTGCTTCTGGTACACCTTCTACTTCTTCAATTGAGCTAAGCTCTGAAAAAGACTTATACGTACCTGGTGCAGAAACACCTAAAGTACGAATACGCTCTGCAATTTCATCCACGGCTTCAGCAAGCTCAGTATAATGCTCTTCAAACATTAGGTGTAATTCACGGAACTGAGGACCTTCTACGTTCCAGTGAAAGTTATGCGTTTGCAAGTATAAGGTGTAAGAATCAGCCAATAACTTCTTAAGGCCTTCTGCTACTGCGTTACGATCGCTCTCAGAAATACCAATATCAATCTTGCTCATGTCACACTCCTTTTCGTTAAAACCTTTTTAGGTTTTGAATTGGCCAGTTCGTTGACCGTACAATATTTGAACCTAAACAATATAACTTAATAATACTACAGAAATTTTGATTTAGATTAACGGTTTAGTTAATTGTGCTCATCGCAATTATCGATGAGTAACTCGCCCTCTATATCGACAGCTTTATTAATGATGGTGGTGATGCCCTTTTGCTTCGTCTTTTTTGACGGGTAATACCAGCTTGAGTTCACTCCCATTATCAAACGATAACGTGATGGGAATATTACTTCCTTCTGCCAATCCCTTTGTTAACCCTAGTAGCATTATGTGGTTTCCGCCTGATTTAAACGCCACCATTTCACCGGGCTTGATCTTTACACCTTCCGTTAGCTCGCGCATTTTCATCATGTCGCCTTCCATAACGGTCGTGTGAATTTGCGCTTCGTCTGCGACCTCTTTAGCCACCGACACTGAAACAAGGGTTTTGTCGCTGTCGCTTTGGTTATGCAAAGTAAAGTACACCGCACCGGTTTTTGCTAAGGCAAATGTTGCTCTGGCGTAACCGTTCATTACCATTACGTCAGCGTGCTCATTGTGTGCATGCTGCTTGTCATGTTGATGTTTGTTTTCGTGCTCATTAGCGTGAGCACTAAAAAGCGCAGATAAGCTTAAAGATAATAAGCCTGTGACGATAAATAACGGTTTTAGCGATTTGAAAAAAAATGACATACAGTGCGCTCCGAATGAATGTTCAGAACTAGTGTACGTGGGAATGGCATGGGAAAAAAGGGAAATGGTGCCGACTGCCGGAATCGAACTGGCGACCTACTGATTACAAGTCAGTTGCTCTACCAACTGAGCTAAGTCGGCACACTATAAACCCGCTGCCTTAAGCAGCGGATGCGTATTCTAGCGATAAACGCGTGGGTGTCAACCTTTTAATCGCGTTGCCTCGCTAACTAATTTCGGGAAGTACTCAAGCGGCAAATAATTACTCAATGCCATGAGCTTTTCACCTAAACTTTCATAACTATTTGTGGTGACGTTAATGTGTCCCATTTTGCGCTTCTCTCGTACAGATTTCCCGTACCAGTGAAGATGACTACCATCAATGCTGAGTAAGTCGCGTGAGAAGCTACTGCAACCTATGATGTTAACCATCGCGCTTGGGCCAATGGCTGATGTATCGCCAAGGGGTAAACCACACACGGCTCGTAAGTGATTTTCAAACTGGCTGGTTACGGCGCCTGACTGGCTCCAGTGCCCAGAGTTGTGCACCCGAGGTGCAAGTTCATTCACTAATAGCTTGTTTCCCACTTGAAACAGCTCTACCGCTAATACGCCAACATAATCCATGCCGTCGGCAAGTTTCACAAAAATATCGTGAGCCTGAGCTTGCAACGCGTCGTCGACATTTGTAGCTGGCGCAACGGATACATGCAGTTGACCTTGATGGTGTAAATTTTCTGCTAGCGGATAGGTTCGTACGTCGCCATCGGCATTGCGCACACCGATAAGAGAAAGCTCTCTGTCAAAAGCTACCATTTTTTCGACCACTAAAGGCACGGTTACAAGGTCTAGACCCTGAAGTGAACGCTTAAGCGCCGGTAATTCAGCCTCATCGGTTAAACGCCACTGACCGTATCCATCGTATCCATCGCGGCTTGCTTTTAAGATCAACTTGCTGCCAAGTTGCTTTACGCAATCGTCAAGCTGTGAAAGATCCGTCACTATCTTGTGCTCGCAGTTAGCCACCTGCATACTTTCAAGCAGTTTTTTCTCACGAACCCGGTCAGCGCCTACTAAGATACTGTCGATATTAGGCATCAACTTATTCGTCTTCGCCGCCTCTTCAAGTAACCTTTCAGGAACGTGTTCAAATTCTACTGTCAATGCGTCTGCGTCTTCGATGGCTTGTGCAAGCGTAGTGTCTAACGTTGATTTGCTGACTGGATGTACAACGGAATCGCTGTTTACGTCCACAGCTTGAACCTCAATACCTAAGGGGCTTCCCGCCAGGTACATCATTTGAGCAAGTTGGCCTGCGCCGTAAACGACTACTCTCATTCATCTAGCTCCAATGTGTTACTTGATGCCAGCACTGTATCGGTTTGAGATTTTCTAAAGGCGATAACTGCATCTCGAACATTTTCATCTTGCAATGCAACAACCTGCGCAGCTAGAAGACCCGCATTTGCCGCGCCGGCCTCACCAATGGCCAATGTTCCAACCGCCACGCCCTTAGGCATTTGAACGATAGAAAGCAATGAATCTAAACCGTTTAACGCTTTTGATTTAACCGGGCAGCCGAACACAGGTAAGTGTGTATGCGCGGCAATCATACCGGGTAAATGCGCTGCACCACCTGCGCCAGCAATAATAGCGCTGAAACCTTCATCAGCGGCATGCTCTGCAAACTCTACTAGCAAATTGGGTGTACGATGTGCCGACACCACCTTCGCTTCAAATTCAACACCAAACGACTTCAGCATTTTTGCGGCCTGCTGCATAGTAGGCCAGTCTGAAGTTGAACCCATAACAATCGCGACTTTTGCCATCTAGAGATCCTCGGGGTAGGTAAAATGGTCAACTTTGGAAAGGCCGCGATTGTAGCGTAAAACCGTTCAAAATCCCACCGTAAATGCCGCCAAATACAGTACCCATCGCTAAGCTTTTGATTTTCGCCACACCACTTTGAGGTGATCTATCCCGTTAATAATGCCCGTATTAACGATAATTAATTTACATAAAAAGTTGGCCTAAATTGCATGTTTTGCGTTGCACGAGGCGCGTTTAAAATTTTGCAATTAAATAGCAAGGCGTAAGAGGTTATTGATGACAGATAAACATGAACCTGACGTACTCGACGAGGTAATAGAAGAGGTACAAGATGTGGTATCTGACTTCCTAAATCGTGAGGCAGCTCCCGGCATACTGCTTATGGGGGCCACTCTGTTGGCACTTATCATTGCCAACTCGCCCTTAGATGTGATTTATGACCAGCTGATAAGCATGCCCGTTCAAATATCAGCGGGTACGTGGGCAATCGATAAGCCCTTGTTGCTGTGGATTAATGACGGCCTTATGGCTGTGTTCTTTTTTCACGTTGGCTTAGAGCTGAAACGGGAAGTGTGCGAGGGTGAACTCGCCAACCCCAAAGATATTGTACTGCCTGCCGCTGGCGCAATAGGTGGTATGGCATTACCCGCTTTAATCTATGTGGGCATTAACTGGGAGAACCCAGTTGCTATTGCTGGGTGGGCGATTCCTGCAGCCACAGATATTGCGTTTGCTTTGGGGATTTTAGCGCTGTTAGGCAGTCGCGTACCCACAAGCCTTAAAGTATTTTTGGTCACGCTTGCCATTATCGATGACATTGGCGCCATTGTGATAATTGCCCTGTTTTACACCGAAAACATTACCACAGGCGCGCTGGCCATTGCCGCTGGTTGTTTGTTATTACTGTGGCAAATGAATAAACGCAATGTGGTAGATATACCTGCTTACGTCTTTGTGGGCGTGATATTGTGGGTCGCCATGCTTAAGTCTGGCGTGCACGCGACACTAGCCGGTGTAGTGCTTGCGGGCTTTATCCCCATGCGCGATGAAAAAGATGAATCTTATTCGCCGGTTACGCGCTTAGAGCACGGGCTTAATGGCTTAGTAAGCTTTGCAATCCTTCCCTTGTTTGCGTTTGCAAATGCAGGTATTAGCTTTGGGAATATTAGCCCGGAAGGTATTTTTCACCCCGTGACTTTCGGCATATTTTTAGGCCTAGTAGTGGGTAAACAAATCGGTGTCTTTGGGTTTTGCTACCTCATGGTTAAGCTCAAGCTGGCAAAATTACCAAAAGACCTCAACTTTAAACACATCTATGGCTGTGCACTTCTGTGCGGCGTGGGCTTTACGATGAGTTTATTTATTGGCGGCCTCGCATTTGCGCAAACAGGCATCAATCAGATATTCGATGAGCGAGTGGGTATATTATCAGGTTCGTTAGTATCGGCACTGCTCGGCTACATAGTGCTTCGACTTGTAAGTGACGCGCCTGTTGACGATACCGATGTAGCATCAAACGCGAGCAAGCTCACCGGCAATACAGTCAAATAAAGCCTGCTTACTAAGAGGCTTACTTAAATGTGCATTCATGCCTGCTGCTAAGCAGGCATTTTTGTCTTCTGCAAACACGTTGGCAGTAAGTGCGATGATAATCGCATCTTTATTTTTCCCTTCTTTACGAATAAGCGTTGTTGCTGCATAACCGTCCATTACCGGCATCTGACAATCCATTAAAATAACATCAAAGTCATACTTCTTTTCCGCGTTAATCGTATCAAGCCCATTCTTCGTTCTAATGCACTTGATATTGGCCGTCTTTAACATATCCATGGCAATCTCTGCATTAATATCATTGTCTTCAGCTAACAGCACTTTTAGGTTAGTTGGCAGACTAGGCTTTACGTCAACGATGTCAACGTCCGGCTCATGCTCTTCTTCTTTGCCCACAGCGGCAGGAATGTGAAACGTAAAGCGCGTACCTTTACCCAATTCGCTTTCCACAAAAAGTTGTCCGTCGAGCAATTCGATTAAGCCCTTTGAAATGGGTAAGCCCAATCCGGTACCACCAAAGTGTCGCGTTGTGGTCGAGTCGGCTTGCTCAAACTGTTCAAAGATTAGATCTAATTTTTCTGGCGCAATACCTACCCCCGTATCGGAAACCACTACCTTAAGGGCGTGATGCGCATAGCTTACGTTAACCGAAACGCTTCCTTCGCTCGTGAATTTCACCGCGTTGCTCAATAGGTTATTAATTATCTGGCTAATCTTTCCTGCGTCGATATCTAAGACTTTTGGCACACCGCTATCCACATTCAAATGAATGTCATATTCTTTAGCCTTTGCAGAATGCCGATAAAGTTCACATGATGATTCAAGCAACTCGCGAATGGCGCAGCTTTGTATATCAATGCGCATTTTCCCCGACTCGATTTTGGAATAATCTAAAATGCTATCGAGGATCATCAATAGATTGGCGGCCGAACGGGAGATGACTTTAGCTCTTGCTGCGACATGCTCTGGCAACTCGCTGTCTAACATTAATTCGCAAGAACCGATAATGCCGTTCATGGGCGTTCTAATTTCGTGGCTCATATTCGCTAAAAACTGTGTTTTCGCCACATTTGCTGCTTCGGCTTCTTTAAGCGCCTTTGCCAAATGATCGGTTTTTTCGGCAATACGGGCTTCTAAAGACTGGTTCAATTCGCCAAGCTCAACATTGAGTGCTTGCTCTACTTCCTTAGCACTTTTTAGCTCTTCAAAAGCATTGAGTAAGCGAGATTCTAAATGCATAAACTCATCGCTTAATGAAGATAACTCTTGTATATGCAGGGCACGTTGCGGTGCTTTTTCACCCCCTCTTTTCTCTGGGTTAAAGGCAGCAATATAGCGAATAAGCCGACGAATGGGGGCGCCCACCATTTTTGCCACCACATAGCCAGTAAACGTACCAAATGCAGATAGTGCTAACAGCAGCAATAAGTCTTTCAGCAAGTAGCCGCTCATAGACATCAGCAACAGGCGCTTATCGAAGTAATAGCTAACCTTCCAATTGGCAAAGGACACGTTTTCAGCGAACCTTAGCCAATTCTTATTCTGAGGGCCATTTTCCACTTCGACGGCGCAATTGGGCTCACAATGGTAAAATGGCGCCTTCGTTAACGGCTTTATTTCAAGCGCTTCAGAGGCATAAATAACTTCACCTTTTTGATCCTCTATTAGCATCAAAAAACCATTTATGCTCAAACTGTCAATGGCAGAAAAACTCTTTAAAGATAATGACCCTTCAATGATTCCTTTAGACACTCCCTTGCTATCTAATATGGGGGCAGATAAGGCAATAATTGGGTCGTTGCCAAACCCTCTACCTTGAAACACATTAGAGATAAAGGGGCTGCCTGACTGCATGGCTTCATAAAAGTATGGCCTATAAGCGACATTCGGAACGCCACTTTCACGGGCCTTTTCCAGCATACTTGGTGGATAAGCATGGGTAATATCACCCTTCTCATCGGCAATTAGAAAAGTGAGAAACTCGGGATTATGTGAAGCTAATACCGCTAGGTTAGTCGTGGCCGCATTATCAAAACTTACCGCGCCACCATCACCAGAGAGTAATTGCGCAGCGCTGGTTACCGCGTTTTGATGCTGACGAATAAAATTCGAAAGTTGGAACTCCAACACATCAACACGCTGTGCCATGTAACTGTGAATTTGTCGTTCTTGCTGGTGCTGAAATAAGGTTACTGACAGATAGATCACTGCCATAGATGCTACAAAGAAACACCCAGAAAAAAAGTAGCCAAAAAGAAAGTGAAGAGTAACCCGTTCTGATTTATTTGAAGTTTGGCGTCTGAGACCATGTATCGCCAAGTATGCAAAGTGGCCCGTGATTAAACCAAATACTCCACTCACCCAAGTCACTAAGACACCAGAGAACAACATATTGATGTTGTCGCCGTTGTAGAGCGAATGCTCTAAAAGCAAAATAGGTAAAAAAACGACCGACCAGAACCCGGCCCCTACCCTTATCACTTGCTTTAAGGACTTATTGTAACCGAATAAGCTAAGCACTATTGGCAACAGCGTTAGGCTTTCCTTACCTACAATGCTGCCGTGATTAAGCCACAGAGGAACACTAATAATC
Source organism: Alteromonas infernus (assembly GCF_902705815.1). Lineage (NCBI taxonomy): Bacteria > Pseudomonadati > Pseudomonadota > Gammaproteobacteria > Alteromonadales > Alteromonadaceae > Alteromonas > Alteromonas infernus. Next base: position 142,723 of record NZ_CACSIG010000056.1, on the reverse strand, counting down.
AGTGCCAAAGGTACCGAGATAAATGGAGAAAATCGGAGTGAAGAATAAACCGCAACACCTACCCCGAAAATCGCTATACCTGTACTGTCAAAAGGTGCTTGAAGCGCGTTGAGGCCAACACCCAGCAAGCACGCTATAACGACTTGAAATGCCAGAGACCATGAGAAGGAAAACGAAAGACTATCTAATTTCAACGCATGTCTCCGGCGGCTTCACTTAGTGTTGAGCCATATAGTCAAGCGTGAAGTTTGTCAGTAGTTTTACGCCTAACTTCATACCTTCATCATCAACATAAAATTCAGGGGTGTGATGTGCTGGACTCGCTTCTTCAGACACATCTAATGGTTTACCTCCTACCCACACATATAAACCCGGTACTTGCTCTTGGAAGAATGAAAAGTCTTCAGCGCCTGTCACAGGCTTAGAAAGCAGCGTATTTTCCACCCCTGCTGTACGCTGCATGGTGGGCAGCATGGCCTTTGTAAGCGCCGGGTCGTTATAGGTAATTGGGTAAGAGTAATCTAAAGGTAACGTAAGCTCAGCTTCCGCTCCCATGCTTTCAGCGATAGCGTTTACTTTGCGGGGCAGCGACTCATATATATGCTCGCGGGCCGCTTTATTGAGCGTGCGGATAGTCCCTACCATTTCCACTTCATTTGGAATGATATTAGAGCGGTTACCACCGTGAATAGAACCAATAGATATCACCGCGGCGTCATCAATTAGCTTTAATTCGCGACTAACTATGGTTTGAATAGACATGATCATTTGCGCAGCGGTCACGACAGGATCTATGCTTTTCCATGGATAAGCACCATGCGCCTGTTTACCATGAATAACAATTTTAAACGGGTCTACAGCAGCCATAGTACCCCCCGCGTTATAGCGTACTTTACCCACATCGGTATTGGCGTTAATGTGAAGGCCGAAAATGGCATCAACATCAGGGTTCTTTAATACTCCTTCCGCTACCATCACTTCAGCACCGCCTTTTTCACCAGCTGGCGCACCTTCTTCAGCAGGCTGGAAAATGAATTTCACTTTGCCTTTTAGCTCACTTTTAATACCGGTAAGGATTTTCGCCGCCCCCATTAGCATAGCCATATGCGTATCGTGACCACAGGCATGCATTACAGGTACTTCTTTGCCGTTATACTCACCCATTTGCTGTGAGCGGTAGGCTAAATCATTTTGCTCTTTAACGGGAAGCCCATCCATATCAGCACGTAACGCTACCACGGGCCCAGGATTACCAGAATCCAAGATAGCCACTACACCGGTTTTGGCAACACCAGTTTGCACGTCTAACCCCAAGCTAGTGAAATAGTCCGCAACATACTCAGCAGTTTTGAACTCTCGGTTAGACAGTTCAGGAAACTCATGGAAATGATGACGCCATTTAATTACGTCGGGTTCGACGTCATTCGCGAGCTTATCGACATTGATTTGAGCAGCACATGCAGCAGATACAGAGACAAGGCCTGAAAATGCAAACGATAGTAACTTCCGGTACATAACAAATATTTCCTTTGATGTTTTTTAGTTAGAGTAAATCATCTCGAGGAAGAACACACCACCGTACTAGCGAATGCGAGAATAAATTAATGGGTTAATACGCTCAGAAAGTACCCCATTAATCAGCCTGTGGATATTAGACGGAAGTATAAGAGCCTCATATAACAAACAGAAGAAACGAAAAAGGCGCCAACAGGCGCCTTTTCAATGTATATCAATTTATTAACTAGCTCTTTTGTCGGCGCATTGCGTCGAAGAACTCGTTGTTCGTCTTGGTCATCGACAACTTACTAATAAGGAAGTCCATCGCGTCAATCTCAGACATTTCGTGAACAATCTTGCGAAGGATCCACATTTTTTGTAGTTCATCTTGCGCGGTGAGTAACTCTTCACGACGGGTACCTGAGCGGTTAAAGTCGATAGCTGGGAATACACGTTTTTCCGCAATCTTACGGTTAAGGTGTAGTTCCATGTTACCTGTACCTTTAAACTCTTCGTAGATAACTTCATCCATTTTAGAGCCGGTATCGATAAGCGCAGTGGCGATAATCGTTAAACTTCCGCCCTCTTCTACGTTACGGGCAGCACCGAAGAAGCGCTTTGGTTTATGAAGCGCGTTAGCGTCAACACCACCAGTAAGTACTTTACCCGATGAAGGAATAACCGTGTTGTATGCGCGCGCAAGACGGGTGATTGAGTCGAGCAAAATAACCACGTCTTTTTTGTGTTCAACAAGACGTTTGGCTTTTTCGATAACCATTTCTGCCACTTGTACGTGACGGCTAGCTGGCTCATCGAAGGTTGATGCAACCACTTCACCTTGAACAAGGCGGTGCATCTCCGTTACTTCTTCCGGGCGCTCGTCGATAAGCAATACCATTAACTCACAATCGGGGTGGTTAGCAGCAATTGACTGAGCAATATTTTGAAGAAGCAGTGTTTTACCGGCTTTAGGTGGCGCTACGATAAGACCACGTTGGCCTTTACCGATAGGTGACGCCAAATCTAGTACACGTGCTGTAATGTCTTCGGTCGAACCGTTACCACGCTCCATGCGCAAGCGATCTGCTGCGTGTAGCGGTGTAAGGTTTTCAAAGAGGATTTTGTTACGTGAGTTTTCAGGCTTGTCGAAGTTAACTTCGCGGATTTTTAGAAGCGCAAAATAACGTTCGCTGTCTTTTGGTGGACGAATCTTTCCAGCAATCGTATCACCGGTGCGCAGGTTAAAGCGTCGGATTTGGCTTGGCGATACGTAAATATCGTCAGGACCTGCTAGATAAGATGAATCAGCTGAGCGTAAAAAGCCGAAACCGTCCTGTAAAATTTCTAATACCCCATCCCCAAAGATATCTTCACCGCTTTTTGCGTGCGTCTTAAGGATCGAGAAAATGATGTCTTGTTTTCTGGCGCGTGCCATGTTTTCCAGGCCCATTTCCTCGGCCAGGTTAACCAACTCGCTAATTGGTTTGTTCTTTAATTCAGTTAAATTCATACTGGTGGGTCTTTGTGCTTGAACTTCGCTTACAGGACTTATTGTCACTCTGTTCTAGTTTAGATTTGATATCACCCGGATATGGGTGTAAGCAGAATGCTGCTCGGATGAGCGCTGAGGAAAAGTTAGCACTATATTTAACCAACGTCCAGCGTTTTACCACCGAAATGTTAAATAATTTGTTGCTTACTCTTCTTGAATGAAACGTAAGTACCTGTGGCGTTAATAAAAACCGGCGCATAATTAGCACCGGCTTTCAATTTGCTATCAATTAAAGGTTTTCGTTAAGAAACTCTGTTAATTGTGCTTTTGATAGCGCGCCAACTTTCGTTGCAGCAACGTTACCGTTTTTGAAAAGTAGCAATGTAGGAATACCACGAATACCATATTTAGGTGGAGTTTCGTTATTTTCATCGACATTCAACTTGCCAACTGTTAACTTGCCATCAAACTCGGTCGCAACTTCTTCTAAGATTGGTGCGATCATTTTACACGGGCCACACCATTCGGCCCAGAAGTCAACCAGTACAGGACCTTCAGCATTGATAACATCTGCTTCGAATTTATCGTCAGATAACTGGATAATTTTGTCGCTCATTCTTTTCTCCATTATTGGTCTGTCGCTGATTTGTCTCAGCCCGACCATAAGTGTTATATAGAAACTGTTTTTTAATGCAAGCACTGATAAGCTATAAGCTATGCCTACTCACTTAACTGATACTCATTTTTCCGACCTGCCGATTAACGGCAAGGTTGTTGACGCGTTAGCGGCAGCTAATTTTTCACATTGTACACCAATTCAAGCACTTGCACTGCCTCCTTTATTGGAAGGTCACGACATTGCAGGTCAGGCTCAAACTGGAACCGGTAAAACCATTGCCTTTTTGGTGGCTACATTTCACTATTTGCTAAGCAAAGCAGAAAATGCAGATAACAGCAAATCAAATGGCCCACGCGCTATTATCATGGCGCCAACCAGAGAACTCGCCGTACAAATTTACAACGACGCCAAACTGCTCAGTGAGCATACCGGATTGTCGCTTGGTTTGATTTATGGGGGCGAAGGATACCAAAGTCAACGTGAAACTTTGGAAGAAGGGGTGGATATTATAATTGGTACGACGGGGCGCATTCTGGATTATTACAAACAGAACGTGTTTAGCCTGAAAAATATTCAGGTTGCCGTACTTGATGAAGCTGATCGTATGTTCGACTTAGGCTTTATTAAAGATATCCGCTTTTTATTCCGCCGTATGCCACCTGCCGGTGAGCGTTTGAGCATGTTGTTCTCTGCAACCCTGAGCTATCGCGTTCAGGAACTGGCCTATGAGCACATGAATAATCCAACCCACGTTCAGGTAGCCCCCGAGCAAACAACTGCCACACGCGTTTCTCAGGAGCTCTTCTATCCGTCTGATGATGACAAGATGCTGCTGCTTCTTACGCTACTTGAAGAAGAGTGGCCTGAAAAAGCCATCGTCTTCGCCAATACCAAGCACAGCTGTGAGAAAGTCACTGATTGGTTAACCGCAGACGGCCATCGCGTTGGCTTACTAAGTGGCGATGTACCACAAAAGAAACGCCTTGGAATTTTAGAAGACTTCACCAAAGGTAAGTTAGATGTTCTGGTAGCGACAGACGTTGCTGCTAGAGGTCTACACATTGATGCGGTGACACACGTGTTCAATTATGACCTACCCGATGATGCGGAAGACTACGTGCATCGTATTGGTCGTACTGGTCGTGCCGGACAAAGTGGTATTGCAATTAGTTTTGCTTGCGAAAAATACGCACTAAACTTACCTGCTATTGAGCAATACATTCAAAACGCCATTCCTGTCACCGATTATGACAGCGGCGCGCTTCTTGATGATGTAACGCCTCCTAAACCACGCAGAAGACGTACGCCTAACAATCGCAATAGTGCGCGCCGTGGTAACGGTAGAGGGCGTGGCAAGCCTCAGCAACGCAACAACAGAGCGCAATAACAAGGCGTAAAGGTAGCCAATAAGAAACGAGATTTTATGCAGGCAGAACTCCAGCACGATGCACAAACCTACGGCGAGTATTATGCCGCCGTAGACTTAGGCTCTAATAGTTTTCACATGGTGATTGTCCATGTCGTTAACGGCAGTGTTCAAATCATTGGGAAAATAAAACAGAAAGTGCGTCTAGCCGCAGGCTTAGACGATGATTTAGCACTTGATGACGTGAGCATGGAACGCGGCTGGCAGTGCCTGCAAGTCTTCTCGGAACGCTTGCAGGATATCCCCCCTTCAAACATCAAAATTGTGGCAACTGCCACCCTTAGGCTTGCAACTAACGCACACTTATTTGTTCGCAAAGCCGAAGAAATTCTCAATCACAAGCTTGAAGTAATTAGCGGCGAAGAAGAAGCAAGGCAAATTTATTTGGGCGTGGCCTACACTTCGGCAAACCAAGGCAATAGCTTAGTTATTGATATTGGCGGCGCGAGCACTGAGATCATTATTGGTAATGACATGCAGCCTATTCACCTTAAGAGCTTGGATATGGGATGCGTTACCTTTATGGAGCGTTACTTCACTGACGGTGCCATTACCAAAAGCAATTTTGAAAACGCCAAGAAAGCTGCTCATGCATTAATAGCCCAAGTGTCTGATACTTTTTTATGCTTTGACTGGGAAAACTGTTTAGGGGCGTCTGGAACGCCGCAAGCAATTACTGAAATATTGGTCGCACAAGGGATTAGTGATGCCATTCGCTTGGATTATTTGTATCACTTAGAACAACAGTGTATTGAGTGCGGGGACATCAAAACCTTAAGTATTGAAGGGCTAGAAGAAAACAGAAAAGCCATATTTCCTTCTGGTTTGGCAATTTTAATTAGTTTATTTGAAGCGCTGCATATTAAGCACATGAATATCTCTGGTGGCGCACTTCGCGAAGGCCTGATTTACGGTATGTTGGATAACGTTACTGAAAACGATAGACGCCAACAAACGTTAAATCAGGTGAAGCACCGCTATCACATTGATAAAAACCACGCTAACTCGGTTCGTCATGTAGCGCTAACGCTGTGTCATCAGCTCTGCGCGCAACAGAACATTTGTCATTTAGATACTGAGACTATTTTAGGTGCCGCAGCACAGCTACATGAAATAGGCCTTCATATTGAGTATAAGCGTCACCACGAGCACGGCGAATACATCCTAAGTCATATCGACCTACCCGGCTATACTCGCCTTCAGAGAGCGGCTATTCGCGATTTAGTTTCGCAGCACCGATTAACCGTTGATATCGACGCCTTCGAGAAATATCACATTGACTACCGCCCGATGCTAAAAGGGTTACTGCGAATTTTACGTATTGCCGTGGTGCTATGTTTACGCCGTCAAAATAAACACATTCCCGACGTAAATTTATTATGCGAGGAAGATAAGTGGACACTTACTTTCCCTGAAGGTTGGCTAAAAGCGCATCCGCTGATAAATGCTGAGCTCGCTAACGAATGCTGGCTCCAACACAAAGCAGGTTTCGAATTGGTGTGTAAGTAGTTACTATCAAGGTAATTGCAATAAAGGCGTGCTAAGCACGCCTTTATTTTTTGTCTTCTGTCTAGCATTCGGCTTACAAGTAGCCCTTTTAATTACCGTTTTGCTTGGCAAGTAACGCTGCCGCTTGCGGCGCGAAGTACGTTAGAATGCCGTCTGCACCTGCGCGCTTAAACGCCAATAACGATTCTAAAATAACCGCGTCCTCATTTAACCAGCCATTGGCAAATGCCGCTTGGTGCATAGCGTATTCCCCGCTTACTTGGTAAGCGAACGTGGGCACTTTGAACTCATCTTTACATCGTCGAACCACGTCTAAATAAGGCATACCCGGTTTTACCATAACCATGTCTGCACCTTCTTCAATATCTAGTGCAATTTCATGCAAGGCTTCATTGGTATTAGCAGGGTCCATTTGATAGGTCTTTTTATTGCCACCTTTAATATTCGCTGCAGAACCGACCGCATCGCGAAACGGCCCGTAGTAAGCAGAGGCATACTTGGCAGAATACGCCATGATACACGTGTTAATATGGCCTGCTTCCTCAAGCGCGTTGCGAATACTGCCTATTCGGCCGTCCATCATATCTGATGGGGCCACAATATCAGCTCCTGCTTCAGCATGTGAGAGCGCCTGTTTTATGAGCACGTCAACGGTTTCGTCATTCATCACATAGCCGCTTTCATCAAGCAGCCCATCTTGCCCGTGTGAAGTAAATGGGTCTAGCGCGATATCAGACATCAACATAACCTCTGGATACGCCTTTTTAAGCGCTCTCATTGCTTGTTGTGCAAGCCCTTGTGGGTTAAAGGCTTCGCTAGCGCACTCTGTTTTAAGGCTCATCGGGGTAACGGGAAATAGCGCAAGGGTTTTGATGCCTAGCTTTACCCAATTAGCCGCTTCCTCTACAAGAAGGTCGACAGATAATCGTTCGACACCCGGCATTGAAGGCACAGCTTCACGGGCACTGTCTCCCGGTAACACAAATACAGGGTAGATAAGATCATCACTCGTTAAGTGATGCTCTGCCACAAGCCCCCGCAATGCATCTTTAGCACGAAGTCTGCGCATTCGGCGATGAGGGAAAGGTGAAGATGTCATAATTTTTCCTGTAATTGTTTATGTATTACTTTATTACGCCCTGCCGCTTTTGCTTCATATAAAAGCTCATCAGTGAATTTAAACAATTGCTGCGCGTGATCTTCACCCACAATTACTGTGGTAGATACGCCGGCACTGGCGGTTAGGTTAATCATTTTGTTTTCGTATTCAAGGGGCGATGCTTCAAGACTGCTTCGCATGTTTTCAGCAACATGAAAAGCCCCTTCTAAATCGGTATTAGGCAGGATAATGGCAAACTCTTCACCACCTATGCGACACAAGTCATCTGTAGGGCGATGGATGTGTTGTTGAAATACTTTCGTTACATGAATTAAACACTCATCTCCCCCATCATGCCCATATTCGTCATTGATTTTTTTGAAGTGATCGACGTCGATAATAACAAGTGACAGTGGTGTTTGTTCCCGACGGCTACGCCTACCTTCTGAACGTAAGCGCTTATCAAAATGCCTGCGGTTGTGAGCCCCAGTGAGCGGGTCTATGGCATTGAGTCTTTCAAGCTCTTGATTGACTTCAGAAAGCTCTCGAAGCGTAATTTCAAGTTCTAGCGTGCGCTCTTCAACTTTATATTCCAAGTCATCTTGGTAGCGCTTTTGCACTTCAAGCAGGCTTTCTTTCGCGGTACTAGCCTGTTTTTCCTGTTCAAGCGCAAACTGCTGCGCGTCTATTAAATCGTCGCGACTGTGGCTGTAATTAATCGCGAGAATGAGCGCCAAAATTAATGACTCTACAGCCCCGCCAATAATCAGTAAGTTGTTTGAGGAAATAGGCAGCTGAATAATGTTTACGTTATCTAAGTTAGCACTTAAACCACTAACTAATAAAAACCCCCAGGCGATAGTAAAATAACGGGCAACCACTACCCCTTTCAGGGTTAACCAGACGCCCAACCACATAGTAAAAATTATGGTAAGGGTAAGTAGCAGTAAAAACGCTTTCACCATAAGTGAATAGGGAAAAATTAGGCCCGCGAGGATACTCACACCACAAACCCAACTTATCGTTTGAGCGACTTTGTCAGCCTTTTTACTATAGGTTGTAATGGGCAAGAGCCTTCGCGTAAACATTGTAGCGAACATGATAGTTGCATTAGCAAAAACAATAATCGCTTTTGACTGAAACCACGTACTGTCTGGCCATAAATAGGCCAAACCATAGCCGTGAAGCGTTGCCAACGTTAGCGCTAAACTAACAATATAACCCGAGTAAAATAGAAAGGACGTATTACTCGTCGTAATCGTTAAAAAAGCGTTACTGACCCCCATTGCGAGGAGAATTCCAAAAAAGATTCCCAACGCTAGATTTCTACTTGAGGTATAGGAAATAAATTCTGCTTCTTCCCATATCCGAATGGGTAACCTTATTGTTCCGGAAGTTTGAACACGAATGATAATTCGCTGGGAGTGCAGACTTTCAGGAAGCGGAAACAATGGTTTTACGTGTGAAACCGGGCGGTTAACAAACGGTATTGCGTCACCGCCAGTAAACGTAACTATAGGTTTACTGCCAATTTGGCTGTATACGGCAACATCAATGTGATCTAATAATGGGTAATCAATATGAAGCAAAAAACGGCTTTCAGAGGTTTGGGTTGGTGAAACCACCATTGAAAACCAATGTACATTGCTGTCCATTCCCAAATTAACAGGGGACGCAACAGGGCGCCAATCACTCATGGGCTTTTGCGACACATTCGCGAAATCTAAGGGTTCCTCGTCGCCTTCTTGCAAATAGGTAAGCTGTGAATATTTCGGTGTAGTATTCGAAAAAGGAGAAAGGTTAAGCAGCACGGATATAAAGCCAACAACGGCGACTATCGTTATCAATACGAGACCCGCATCATATTTGCGCATCGCTTTCAAATTTGTCTGCATATAAACCTATGTTAGCTGAGAGAAAACAACTCACAAGTATTAGCATAACTGCTAATACGCAATTTATCAGTCTCAACTTGCAGATATTCGCCTAATTGATTAGCAATGTGAGGCAAAAACGCGGGTTCATTATTACGCTTTCTCGGGCGCAATGTTTTGGGAAAGAGATATGGCGCGTCTGTTTCTAATATAAGGCGTTCAAGCGGAATGTGCTTTACGGCTTCTCGTAACGCTTCACCCCGTTTTTCATCACACACCCAGCCCGTAATACCGATATATAGGTCTAAGGCTAGATACTGCTTTACTTGTTCGGCGTTACCGGTGAAACAGTGAGCGATGCCGCCTTGTAAATTTGGCATATATCGGGTTAGAAGAGACAGCTGTTCGTCAAACGCGTCTCTTTCATGCAGATACACTGGCAGGCTTACATCTGCGGCTATTTTTAGCTGCGCTTCAAAAATCGACAGCTGAACAGGCTGGGGAGAGAAATTTCGATTAAAGTCCAACCCACATTCACCGATAGCTACACACCCTTTTTGCTGGGCTAGCTCACGTAACCGTGCCAGGTCGTTCGGGGTAGCGTCTTTAGCGTTGTGAGGATGTACCCCAATTGTGTAACAGCACGTATCGGGGTATTGGTTATAAAGAGACACGGCAACGTCCCACTCATTAGGGTGGGTGGTAATAATACAGAGCTTTTCCACGCCAGCATCTTTTGCCCGCTGTATAATGTCGTCAGCGTCAAAGCGCTTATCTAGCAAATTGACGCCCGCATCGAACCAAGGCATCTACTTAACGCGTTTTACTTTCATTCGCTTGTTAAGCCCTTCTACACTTAAGAAGAACGCGCCTAACAAACCGCGCTCTACCGCAACGGGTTGACCTTCTTTAAGCTTCATATAGGTATCATCAGTTTGCTGCCATACAGAACCGTCGCTAAATGTAATGACATACTTATCGCGAAGGTTCTTTTTAAGAGAGTCAATACTCACCGCAATTTCAGACGCTTCTTTGGTTAAGTCGCGCTTGTGCTCTAAACCAAACTCACTTTTTGGTTGAGTCGCAGCACGCTCGGGGGTTGCACCAGGACGAGGGCTAACTTGATTGCGATTAGCCTCTTTGTAGGCCTGCACCTGACTAACTTGTGCATTTACACCATCGTACTGGTCGAGTGACTTAGCCACCCGGTCATAACACATTAAGCGCTTTAAACTATTATCTGTATTTCGGCACGTTTCCATTGCATCGCCGATTGATTCAGCATGTGCGTTAAACGCGCTAAAAGCACACAATAAAGTGGCAAGAGAAAGTAGTCGTGTTTTCATTTTTATTCCTTTCTTTTAATAACTTTTATGTGTTGTCAGGCGACTCTTCTGAGACTTCATCGCTAGGTTTCTTGCCTGCGTAAAAGCCACCCACAATGACCCCAACCTCGAACAACAGCCACATGGGAATCGCTAATAGTGTTTGAGAGATAATATCAGGGGGGGTTAGCAACATACCCACAACAAAAGCACCAACAACCACATAGGGGCGCTTGGCGCGTAATGATTTAGCATCGGTGACACCGGTCCAACACATTAAAATAATGGCTATTGGTATCTCGAATGAGACCCCAAATGCAAAAAACAGTTTCAATACGAAGTTTAAATAGCTTGAGATGTCCGTACTTACCGTTACTCCCTCTGGCGCAACACTAGTAAAAAACGCGAAGGCTATCGGAAATACCACGAAATAGGCGAAAGCCATGCCTGCGTAAAAAAGTAGCGTACTGGATAGCAGTAGCGGCGCCACTAAACGTTTCTCGTTTCGATACAGACCTGGCGCTACAAAGCCCCACACCTGGTACAGCACATAAGGGATCGCAATAAAAAATGATAACACCAACGTTAGCTTGAAAGGTGCGAAAAAAGGTGACGCAACGTCAGTTGCAATCATACTTGAATTTTCAGGCAGGGTTTCAAGCAGCGGCATCGCTAATAGCTGGTAAAGGTCCTGTGCAAATGCGGCTAGACAAATAAACACAACCAGTACACTCAAAAGCGCTTTGAGAATACGACTGCGCAGTTCAATTAAATGAGAAATTAGGTTGTTAGCGTCAGACATCTATTGCTTTTTGTAAGGTTCTTGAACCGACTCTGCAGCTTTTTTAAGCTCATCGACACTTTGTTCAAGTTCAGGTGAAAGATCTTTAAGCCCTTGTTGCTCTGCTTTTTTCAAATTCTCATGCAATTCGTGCACACGCAACTGATGCTCAACTTCTTGCTTAAAGCCGGTTGCTACATTTCGTACACTACGAATTGTATTGATGGTTGAGCGCATGGCCCCTGGCAGTCTTTCTGGCCCCAAAATAAGCAGTGCCAATACGCCAACAACCAATAGCTCCCAAAAGCCGATATCGAACATTAGGATTTTTCTTTAACGTCGCTCTGCGTCTCTGTTGAAACAGGCTCTGCAGCTGACTTTTCTTCAACTTGCTTCTTTTGTTCGAAGTCTGCGTCTTTTTCTTCTTCGCTGACTGCTTTTTTGAAGCCTTTAATTGCACCGCCTAAATCTGTGCCGATGCCTTTAAGTCGCTTAGTACCGAATAAAAGCACTACGATAACCAGTATAATCAGCAACTGCCAAATACTAATACCACCCATAAAATTAATCTCCCTAACATCAATTGAGACAGTATGCCATTGCCGGCCATTGCTTTCACCTGAATATTTACGTCAATGAATAAAGATTGACGTTTTGCCTGTGACAATCCATGCTCTGTATATGCGTAATACGAATACTGAAAACATTCAACTATTCTAATTTTTACAAGGAGTTAGTGAGTAATGCTATGCCTTACTGTGGTTTATTGCCATATGCTACTCACCGCCCCTCTAGTACCCGTCCCCCGTACCCCCGCGGTGAATACCCCCGTAAATGCGACCAGTGTACAAAGCACGGCACTTAATATTCAACATGGGGGGCATGAAAGCGCAATAAGTCAGAAGCCTGCCGACGACACAGCGCTGTCGCCTTCGTCACTTCCCCCCACCAACGCCTGGTTCGATATTTGGCAGCGAAGCTTCACTGATACCATGGACTTTACGGTAAAGCAGCTAGACGGTTTATTTGAGAGCGATGACAACAGCTACGGGCAAGGGCAAAAACAAGCCAGAGCAGAGGGCCGCATTCAGCTTGCTTGGGAGCCGAGAAGCGGAATGCTATCTGATACGGATCTGCGCTTTCGCGTAAGAGTTAGGCTTCCTGCGCTCCAAGAACGCGTGGATTTATTACTTAGTGATAATGAGGATGAGAACCAAGACAATACTGTTCGTGCCGCGCGTAATGTTAATGCTAACGATAGAGACAGAACCACCATTGCGCTTCGCTTTAGACCAGAGCAAGATTCACACTACTCGTACAGAATTGGGGCAGGTAGACGGGACCAGCTATACGCAAAAACACGTTACAGAGATGCCCTTGCCTTTTCGAATCAGTGGGCCATGTTATATGATGCAGAGCTCTACTATTACACTCGCGACCGATTAGGTGCAGAAGCTGGGGTCGCCTTCCAATACGAAATCAATAAAAAACACCTCGTCAGGCAGAATAACCGGTTTTATTTCCGCGATGATACGAACGACTGGCTGTGGCGCCACGAGGTGCACCATTTATTTTCTGTAGATCAACATAACGCCATTATTCCCCATTTTTTGGTGGAAGGACTTAGTCAGCCTAACTATCGCGTAGAAGAGGTATACACGGGTTTTAGGTGGCGCAACAACACGCTGCGCGATTGGCTATTTTTTGAAGTGGAACCTTTCGTATTATGGCTGCGCAACGAAGACTTTAAAACATCATACGGCGTAGCGCTTCGGGTAGAGGCATACTATGGGAAAGATACCTAAACGCGCTAAGAGCGCCATCCTTACCTCAACAACAATCTATTCATTTAGATAAAGCAGCGCATAAGGCTGCAGCAACCATTTTTATTGGCGATAACAAAAAAAGCTGTCAGATTGACAGCTTTTTCCACATTTTACCGCAACGCCGTATAACTTAGGGGCGCAGCGCTCTGTCACCTCGTGCCAGTCCACACACGCCCGTGCGCGATGACTCGATAATTTCTGCACATTGCCCCATAGTGGTGGCAAACGCATCTAGCTTATCAGAGGTGCCCGTGATCTCTATGGTGTAGTTATTTACGTTTACATCCACAATGCGCGCACGGAAGATATCTGCGTTGCGCTTCACCTCGGCTCTGACAGACTCAGTGCGAGTTGCCACTTTAATCAACATAAGTTCACGTTCAATGTGCGTGCCTTCTGTTAAATCAACAACTTTTAGCACATCGATAAGCTTGTTGACTTGCTTAGTGATTTGCTCGATAACCTTGTCGTCGCCGTGGGTGATAATAGTGAGGCGCGATAGGCTCTCGTCATCAGTGGGTGCAACACAAAGTGAATCTACGTTGTAGCCACGTTGCGAGAACACCCCTACGATACGTGATAGTGCGCCTGGGGCGTTTTCCATTAATACTGAGATAATACGTTTCATCAGGTTCGCTCCGTCTTGCTTAAGCGCATGTCATCCATTGCGCCAAACTTAATTTGCATTGGATATACGTGTTCGTTTTGGTCTACTGCTATGTCCATAAACACGAGGCGATCTGTGTAGCTGAAACATTTCTCCATAGCCGCATCTAGCTCGTCAAGTTTGTCTACTTTAATGCCTACGTGCCCGTAAGCTTCTGCTAACTTTACAAAGTCTGGCATTGAATCCATGTAAGAGTGTGAGTGACGCCCTTTATAAATCATATCTTGCCATTGACGCACCATACCCAGCGCACGGTTATTCAACGAGATAATTTTAATAGGCAAGTTGTATTGCAAACAGGTAGATAGCTCTTGGATATTCATTTGAATACTGCCGTCACCCGTTACTACCACAGAGGTTGAACCTGGGTGTGCAAACTGTACGCCCATCGCCGCCGGCAAACCAAAGCCCATGGTGCCTAGACCACCAGAGTTAATCCACTGGCGCGGTTTGTCATACGGGTAATAAAGCGCAGCAAACATTTGGTGCTGACCTACATCTGAGCTTACATAAGCCTTGCCGTCGGTATGCTTGTATAATGCCTCGATAACGCGCTGAGGCTTAATGACCTCTTCGCCTTGCTCGTAGTTCAAACACTGACGTGTACGCCAGGTTTCAATTTGCTGCCACCAGTCGGCTAACTTGTCACTTTGAGAAGATAAATCTTTCTTATTTACCTGGCTCAAAATTTGATCAAGCACTTTGTCTACCGAACCCACCACTGGAATATGTGCATTTACGGTTTTAGAGATTGAGGCAGGGTCGATATCCACATGGATAATATCAGCATGAGGGCAGAACTTATCGACATTATTAGTAACACGGTCATCAAAACGAGCACCTAACGCGATAATGCAGTCGGCATTGTGCATGGTTTTGTTCGCTTCAAGGGTACCGTGCATACCAAGCATACCGATAAATTGCTTGTGGGTGCCCGGCATAGCGCCTAGGCCCATGAGGGTACAGGTTACCGGTGCGTTTAGCTTTTCAGCCAACTCTATAACTTTCGCTGAAGCGTCGCAGGCGACTGCACCGCCACCCACATACAATACGGGGCGTTCGGCTTTAAGTAACGATTCAACCGCTTTTTTGACCTGCTTAGGATGGCCCTTTTCGGTTGGGTTGTAAGAGCGCATCGTCACGTCAGTGGGATACACATAAGGGTGTTCTTCAGCCACGTTAACAATGTCTTTTGGCAAATCTACAACCACCGGACCAGGACGGCCAGTGTTAGCAATATAATAGGCTTTAGCAATCGCTTCTGGAATATCAACCGCGCGCTTAACCAAGAAGCTGTGCTTAACGATAGGACGCGAGCACCCTACCATGTCAGTTTCTTGGAATGCGTCTTCACCGATGTGCTTCGACGGCACCTGTCCCGATAAAATTACCATCGGGATAGAGTCCATGTACGCAGTAGCAATACCTGTAATAGTATTCGTTGCGCCTGGACCTGATGTGACGAGCACTGTGCCGGTTTTGCCAGTTGAACGTGCATAACCATCCGCCATGTGGGCGGCTGCCTGTTCATGACGTACGAGGACGTGTTTGACATCATCTTGCGCAAATAACGCATCATAAATGTCTAGTACGGCACCACCTGGGTAACCGAACACGTGTGTCACTCCTACATCTTTTAGCGCTTCAACCACCATGGCTGCGCCCGACATCATTTTCACAGTGCTTTCTCCTGTAATGGGTTGGGGGGTTTGTCAGCGTACGTTGACGATGCCCCGACTATATCTAAGGTAATAGGAAGATAAAACACCAAATTGCGTAAAAGTGAGATATATATCCCAATATTCGCAATAATTAGGATAAATATTTCGACATCAGTATTGAATTGACAAAAAATAGGATAATTATTTACACAATATTAACAGTGTGAACAATAAAAATGACGAGCGAAAAGAAAGCGCCTTTATCTACCGTTTGTAAATGAAGGCAAAGCCTTAATCATCGAGGCTAATATCAATGTCACTGTTATCGCTTATATCTTCATCATCGTCAACCTCTTCTGCAGATGGGCGCTTAGAGCCATAAATGCTAGCGGTCTTTGGTCTATTAATTCGCGCTTGGTATTTTAACCACGCTTTTTCTTGAGAAGTTGCGGGCTCGCGATGGCCAAGCGCCGACTCTAGATAGGCTTGTTCTTCGTCGTTTCCCGGCGTGATCTTTCCGTCAACCAGTGCAGCAAACAAGCTTCCGTAACCTTGCAAAAGCTTGCTCTCGTTAATTGAAAAATCTCCTGAACGCGCAAAGCCGTAAGGGTAATTTTTCTTATCTGCGAAGGGTTTTCTGGTGATTTTTTCTTTTGTGATTACAGACATCTTAACCTCTTTCATTGCGGCCCCTCGTGTTACATTAATAGAGGGCTGCCAGCTAATAGTTGAATGAAATAGACTTCCGATATAGCGCCTTAATCGCTTACCACGTTATTCTTAGATGTGTTTTTGAATACTGTCAATTGGAAATAGGCCTGTCGTAAAAACTTAATATTGCTCCTTAAAGCAGACATAAAAAAAGGCCGCAAAAGCGACCTTCAAATAACGCGACATAGTTTAGCGTTTTTCGCTTACCCAAACCGTAATAGTACCATCTACAACCACTGTTCCTTCAGCGTTATACGCCTTAACTGAAATGGGTAAATCGCCAGGCTTCCACGCATCTGCTGGCACTTCGGCGACACAGCGAATATCTGAGTCTGCTTTCGCCGGATACTTTACTTCCATACCTTTTGGGATCCACCTAAGGTTTTTAGGGATTGACGCTTCGCACATAAAGCCCATGGCCATTTCTAAACCATTACAAATCGCAATGACATGAACCGTACCAATGTGGTTTTCTACCCCTTTACGCTTTTTAATAAGCACTTCACAGTAGTTAGGTTTGATGTCTGTAATAAGGGGGGAAACTGTTGAGAAATAAGGTGCTCTGCGGGCTGAATACCAGCTAAACAGCTTTTTGCCAAAGGGCAGTTTAAGGAATTTGTTATATGTATTTAGTACGTAATTCTTTGACATAGTTGTTCACGCTGATAGTTGAGAGCTTTTTATCTTTCGAGTGATTATTAAATCTGCGCCACTGGTTAGACCAGAGGAAGTTACATTAACATAATCCCAACGAAGTAGTGATGCAAATAAATTCCTATTTGGAGATATAAAAAAAAGCAGCTAAAAAGCTGCTTTTTGATATCTGTGTAGACGTTACATTGTGTAATTTACGCCTAGGTAGAAGAAGCGTCCTCTAGGCCCTGCCGGTCTCGACAATGTGCCAAGGTAAGGATCTTCCTCAAACGCGTTATTGATACCACCATATACTTCTAGGCTGTCTTCAAAAGTGTATGAAACAGAGAAATCATGCACCAACGCAGAGCCAGTGTGAGTTTGACTGATAAAATCAGGATCACTCTCGATATCCTGGTTTTCTAGCCCTGGAAGTAGCTGGCTTCCTTCGTAGCGTCCTCTCCACCCAACAACGAGTTCACCAATTATATAGTCTGCACTCATGTTTACGATCCACTCTGGTCGCCCAAACGTTCCAAGAACATCAGTGACTTCGTCAGGTGCACTCACATCCCTTACTTCATCATTTTTGAGGAAGTTTGTTCCGTTGATTGTGAATTCAATTCTTCCGTCTGTGTCGACTAATTTAGCCAACTCAAAGCCATAATCTACGCGGAAATCAATACCAGATGTCTCTACCGCTGCAAGGTTGATAAACCCTGAACGAAAATCTGTGATAAATCCATTTGTAGCATCACGGTCAATTGCGTCACAAAATTGGTTGTTGATTGTTGGCGCGTCTACGCAGTTAGATGCAATGTCAAAACCAGTAAGGCTATCAATCAGGCCATCAATTTCAATATTATAGTAGTCTAGTGTCACTACTAAACCTTCCAGCATACCGTCGAGCTCTGTATCTGGTCTCCACACTGTACCAATCGTGATGGTTTCTGCTTCTTCAGGATCAAGGTCTGGGTTACCGCCCGTTGAACCAGAAACAAACGCTGACAGGAAGTTAGTAGAATCATAAGTGCTATCAGCTACCGCGTCGCCAATCAGTGCAATACAGTTCGCCTCCCTGAACTCAGAGCCCGCACTAATTAAGTTTTGGTTACAAGGGTCATCTCCTGCACCAAGTGAAGCCGCAAATGTAGGTGCGAAGGCTTCATTAATGTTGGGAACCCGCACCGCTTCAGAGAAGGTCGTTCGAATACTAAATGTATCAACAGGTGACCATACTGTTCCTATCGTCCAAGCGTCATGCGTACCATATGGGTCGTAGTCTGAGCTTCTGTATGCAGTGCGCAGCTCTAATCGCTCAGCGAAATCGACACCTTCTAGTAAAGGTATAGTTGCTTCTACAAAGTATTCTGAAACATCGTACTCACCGTCAGAAGGATTGGTTGGGCCGTTGCGAGAGTCTAATGTTCCAAAGGTTAAGC
This sequence comes from Alteromonas infernus, assembly GCF_902705815.1. NCBI lineage: Bacteria > Pseudomonadati > Pseudomonadota > Gammaproteobacteria > Alteromonadales > Alteromonadaceae > Alteromonas > Alteromonas infernus. The sequence continues at coordinate 124,161 of NZ_CACSIG010000056.1, read as the reverse complement.
CTGCTGCGGAGTATGGATCTGGCGTATAGGTACTTGACTCTTTTCTCCATTCGTAACCAAGAGCAAACATAACAGGGCCTGCCGGAAGCTCGAATAAATCAGAAGAGTCTCCCGATACTACTGCTAAGAAATTCTCTTGCGTTATATCGTTCTGCTCAGTGCCAGGTTGGAATATAAAGTTAGCCGCTTCAGCGCTGATTGAATCCTTTCCAAACAAATTCACTGGTACACAAGAACCATCACCAGGCTGGAAAGTTAAGAATCCAAAATTCGCATTCGCAGATGGAAACGGCGACGTAGGAGGAAGCGCAGAACTGTCTAGGTCAGAGCGACAAACAACATTGCCAGTTGCTGGATCTGTTACAGCGTCAATAGCGGCGAAGTATCTGTCTTCTATGCGCAAGTTCGAAGTAATGTCGGCATCAGTTCGACCGTAGTTATAGAAAACCTCGTACTCTAGAGCGGTGTTAGGGATATAACCGTCGAAGCCTGTAACAATACGATACGTTTTACGTTCCGCTTCTGGGTTTGAATTAGCGTTTATATCAAGAACATCGCGGGACATTACCAAGCTTGGTGATTCACCTTCTGCTTGTAATTCATTAATTTGAGACAGTAGAGCTGCAGGAATATACGGATTGTCTAGTGAGATTGGAATATCGTCATTGAAACCATTCACCTGATTAGTTTCTTTAGTCGAGCTAAATACGAATTTGGCATCTACAAAGAAATTTACGAATTCATTTAGTTCGTAATTTGACACTGCCTGTACTAAGACTCTTTTAGACTCTGGAAGGATAAGTTCAGCGTCGGGACTACCCGGTACACCATCACCACCACTCGCATCGAAAGGTCCAGCATAAACATCGCCGGGATTGTAGGCACGTAAGGTGCCGTCTTCACCCACTACCTGACACGTTGGAAACATGGACGTTCCGATGGTGCCGCAACCTAGCACGCCGCCAGATCCAGCGACATCTCCAAACGCACTGCCAGTTAATGAAATTACACCTCTGTCACTTGAAATTGGAAGTCTGTAATCTGGCACCCAAGTATTCTTGAAGCGTGAATCAATACCAAATGCACTCTGAGTAGCCTCTGTATTGGCTACTTGTGTATATAGACCAGAGCCTGCGAAGTCTCTATCTCTAGCATACACTGGGCTGGTTTCTTGGTATTCAACCGCGAATACTAAATCACCTTTATCTGTAGAAAAGCCGTTGGCCAATGATAAAAAGAATTCATTCGCATCACCATCGTCAGTCACACCTGTTTGAGTGCGAAGCTCTAGCCCGTCGAACGAGGCTCCGTTTCTCATATTAAAGTTGACAACACCGGTTACCGCATCAGCGCCGTAAACAGCTGAGGCACCACCAGTGAGGACTTCCACGTTTCTAAGTAAAGCAGTAGAGATGGTATTTACATCAACAGAGCCCGTACCCTCAATACCTGAAACATGTCGTCGACCGTTTTCCATAACTAAGGTTCGCTCACTACCTAGATTACGTAAGTCCAGTAAGCTTGCTCCTAGTGGGGTTCCATTAAATGCAGAAAAAGACCCCGGCAGTGACGCCTGTAGTTGAGGCGATTCACGCAACATGGCACCTAAATCTATTTGACCAGATGTTTTGATATCACCAGCATTAATGGCAAGAACAGGACTCGCTGCTTCCAGGGAGGAGTCTTGAGCAACGCGAGAACCGGTTACAACTACTTTTTCGACATCCTTCTCTTCAACAGCGGCTTCTTCCTGAGCCTGAACCGCAGATGCACTAACGGTAAGTGCAGATGCTACTGCAATTGCTAGTGCAGAAATATTGTTTTGCTTTGATGAACCAAAAGCCATGTGTGTTTCTCCAAGTATTACTTTTTCGTTCCAAAGTGCTCTTTACGGCACTTTCGAGGAGTCTAAAAGCGATGGTTATTTTTATATGTTTACAATTTGCGTTTTACATAATGCATTTTGCAAATGGTGTGCCTATCAAAAAGCAAGTAAACAGTGAAACTACCGCTAAAAAACGGCGCATTATGCATATTTACCCACTAAAATCTATTTAATATTCAAAAAGACTTAACTAACGGCTTTCGAATGCACATTTAATGTGCAAAAGAGCTCGTAAAATGTAGATTTATTGAGAACTAGGTTGAAATCAAGGCGGCACCGCACTAGGAAGGTGCAAAGAGTCATGAATAAGGATTCACAACGGTGCGTAAAGACAGACAGAATCGGCGCTGAAGCAATAAGCGCACGCAAATTTATACTTTCGTATAAATTTAAGAATACGCAGTTAATTAGGTCACCTTATGTATTTAATTAAGTAGGTCTTAAACCGTTTTTCAGAGCTGACGACTTGCCGATTCTTGAGCAAGTATGCACGGTGCTTTTCAGTGAAATAAGAGGTTATGGTTTGTAGCAAAAACTAATTTGAGTGCTTTGTGAAGCGATGGCCGACACTCGGTCGCGGGCGCATAAAGGGGGCGCATAGATTCAACATCACTGGCTGCTATAGAGTAGGAGTATAAAAATTTGGAGCGGGAAACGAGATTCGAACTCGCGACCCCGACCTTGGCAAGGTCGTGCTCTACCAACTGAGCTATTCCCGCATAGAGTCGATGCTGTGCATCTTATAGGCAATCTAGAGACCTAGATTAAAATTTGGAGCGGGAAACGAGATTCGCCAACTGGCCGACACTCGGTCGCGGGCCCACAAGGGGTCGCGCTTTTCACGCCCACTGAAAGTAAAGTTTACTATCAGGTTTAAAATTTGGAGCGGGAAACGAGATTTGCCAACTGGCCGACACTCGGTCGCGGGCCCACTAGGGGTCGCGCTTTTCACGCCCACTGAAAGTAAAATTTACTATCAGCTTTTAAAATTTGGAGCGGGAAACGAGATTCGAACTCGCGACCCCGACCTTGGCAAGGTCGTGCTCTACCAACTGAGCTATTCCCGCAACAAAAGAGGTACTTCGTTTGAAGTGGTGCGCATTTTACAAAAATTTTGGGGTAACGCAACCTTTAATTCTACTTTTTTTGTACCTCATGGTTTGAATGCTTAAATCGTAAACACTTTCTCACGATAATAGCGCATTTCTTCAATAGACTCGCGAATATCATCAAGTGCCAAATGCACACCTTTCTTGTCGAAACCGTCTAAAATTTCCGGCTTCCAGCGGCGCGTTAGCTCTTTTATTGTACTTACATCAACATTTCTATAGTGGAAGTAAGCTTCAAGCTCTGGCATGTACTTCACCATAAAACGTCTATCCTGACCGATGGTATTTCCACATAGCGGCGATTTACCCGCATCCACCCATTGCTCTAGAAAGGCAATGGTCTGCTTTGAGGCTTCTTCTACGCTTATTTTACTCTCTCGGCAACGCGCTGTAAGCCCACTTTCACCGTGAACGCGTGTGCACCACTCGTCCATATTGTTTAAAACGTCATCGCTTTGATGTACCGCAATTACAGGGCCTTCAGCCAAAATATTAAGCTGTGCATCGGTAACTATGGTGGCAATTTCCATAACTACGCAGGTTTCAGGATCTAACCCTGTCATTTCCATGTCTATCCAAACAAGGTTACTGTCGTGTTTACTCATTACTTTCCTCTTTGCGCCACAGACATGGCAACCATGCCCTACAAACGGTATTATTGACATAGTATACGTGAAACTAGAAAAGAATCGTGGCGAAAAAACCAAAACTTACACAACGACAGAAACGACAAGTTGCAGCAAACAGAAGCAAACGCTTGCGTGAAAAGCACGGCGCTAAAGATGCTTCGAGTCTGGACGAAAGCGCGTTAGAGAGCGGTACTGTAATTGGCCGCTTCGGCAAACATGCCGATGTTGAAGATACCAATGGCGAAGTTTCCCGCTGCCATATTCGCCGTACGGTCGACTCTGTGGTATGTGGAGACAAGGTGTTTTTCAGTAAAGGGGATGACGCTGAGTCGGGTGTAAGGGGTGTTATTGAAATAGTAAAAGACAGGCATTCTGTACTTACCCGCCCTGATTATTACGATGGTATTAAACCCATTGCCGCGAATATCGACCGTATCATTGTAGTTAGCTCAATATTACCCTCTCTTTCACTGAATATTATCGACCGCTATTTGGTGGCCTGTGAAGATATTGGCATTACGCCACTTATTGTACTTAATAAAGTAGAGCTGCTTAGCAATGAAGAACGCGTAACCGTCACAGGGCAGCTTAAAACCTATGAAAAACTAGGCTACGAAGTGCTGTTTACGAGCTGTAAAACTGGCGAGGGTATTAATACACTTAACGAATACCTTAACGATAATATCAGCGTTTTCGTGGGGCAGTCGGGCGTTGGTAAATCGAGCCTTATTAACCAGGTTCTGCCAGATGCCGATGAATTAACCGGTGATATCTCAGATAACTCAGGGCTGGGTCAACACACCACCACCGCTGCTAAACTGCTTCATTTACCGGCTGGGGGTGATTTAATTGATTCTCCAGGAGTACGTGAGTTTGGCCTGTGGCATATTCCCGTTGAGCGTATCACATGGGGTTTTATTGAGTTTAGAGACTATTTAGGCGGCTGCAAATTTCGCGACTGCAAGCACTTGAACGATCCGGGCTGCTTGTTAAGAGAAGCGGTTGAAGAAGGGAAAATCAGTGCAGAACGCTTTGACAGCTACCACCGAATATTAACCACGATGGAAGAGCAGCGTCCTAGCCATAGTCAGCCCCCCCGGTGCATAAGCGGTTTTAAACAAAACGCGATAACACTCACCGAGAGTAAACCCGTGCTTATGCTTTTGTGTAAGCACTCATAACCCTAAAGTTGCTCTAAATACTACGACTTACTATACAATAACGCTATCTATGCAATGCGTTATTGTTTGCATAAAAGAAACGGAGATATTTTGTGTTAGATTGGCTTAAAGTTAATTTACAATACGTTACCCCAAAGCATTTGCTTTCTCGCCTTGTAGGCAAACTCGCTGAAGCAGAGATGGGTGGCGTGACAACCTTTTTCATCAAGCTATTTATTAAGCAATACAATGTTGATATGACCGAGGCTCTTCATGAAAAGCCCGAGCATTACCGAAGCTTCAATAAATTCTTCACTCGTCCGCTTAAGCCAGAAGCGCGCACTATAGATGATAGTGATGATGTGCTAATCCATGCTGTTGACGGCACAGTGAGCCAGTTTGGCGATATCCGCAGCGACAGCATTTTCCAAGCGAAAGGCCATGACTTCAGCCTTACCACGTTATTAGGCGGAAAACCTGATGTTGCCGCACCGTTTAAAAACGGCAAGTTCGCAACAGTTTACTTGGCGCCACGTGACTATCACAGAATCCATATGCCTATTGAAGGTACGCTAACTGACATGCTGTACGTGCCGGGCGAACTGTTTTCGGTCAACCCGCTTACTGCACAAAATATTCCGGGCCTTTTCGCACGTAACGAACGTGTTGTAGCGCTGTTCGACACCCCGGTGGGCAAGATGGCAATGGTATTAGTAGGTGCAACTATTGTGGCGAGTATCGAAACGGTTTGGGCTGGCACGGTGACTCCACCTACAGGTAAGACGGTCCAGCACTGGTCGTATGAAACTGATAGCGAAGCGGCGGTTAAGTTAGAAAAAGGGGCTGAACTTGGGCGCTTTAAGCTAGGCTCAACCATTGTGGTTTGCTTCGAAAAAGACATGATAGATTTCGAAGATATTGCCCCTGGCATGGTGACACGCTTAGGTGAGCCGATGGCTTCAAAAATGTCTTCACAAAAAGCTATTACGCCAGAGCAAACTACCGAAACTCCTGTTCAAGCTAGCAACGAGTTTGATGACAATGCTGGCGAAACCAAGAAAAATACACCTTCAGAGGGCGCTGACAGCTAATTTATGGATGCTGTTAAAAAAAGCCTGATTTCGCTTCACCTCACGGTTGTTTTATTAGGTGGTACGGCCCTTTTTTCTAGGCTTGTACCACTTAGTGCCAGTGATATTACCCTGGTCCGCTCGGTATTTGCATGCATTGCCCTGTTTGCATTTCTAAAGCTGGCCAAAAATAAAATAAAGCTGAATAGCAGAAAAGATTACGGCGTTGCGCTTGGCTTAGGCTTACTCATGGCGCTTCATTGGGTTACCTACTTTGCGGCGATGCAGTATGCCGGCGTATCTGTGGGCATGATTGCGCTTTTCACCTTTCCTGTAATTACCGTACTTATCGAACCTTTTTTCGAACGAGTAAGGCTGGTTTGGCAGGATATCCTATCTACGCTAACGGTGATCATTGGCGTATACCTAATTGTGCCTGAAACATCGTTAGAGAACGATATTACGCTTGGCGTTCTAATAGGCATTGCCTCTGCTATTTTGTATTCGTTTAGAAACCTTATTCATCGCAAACACTTTAAGCATTATACTGGTGCACAAGCGATGGCATGGCAAACCTTAGTTATTAGCGTGTTGATGCTGCCTGTAGGAAGTGAAGCCATTGCCTCTGCCTCAACGAATTCATGGCTCATGTTGTTGCTATTAGGCACCGTATTTACAGCCCTGCCCCATGCGTTAATTGCAGCGAGTCTGCGACATTTACGAGCAAAAACTTTTTCTCTAATAGCCTGCATGCAGCCTCTTTACGGCGTTTTTCTCGCTATTATTTTGCTAAATGAAACGCCTGGCTGGAGTGCGCTAGTAGGAGGCATACTCATTACCTCGGCGTCAGTTTATGAAACGCTTAATACCCATAAGTTGCACAGTTCAAACGATGAATAATGCGTATTGATAATGGAAGGGGCTAGTACCTATGCTCATTTTTGCACACCGCGGTGCCAGCAAAGCAGCACCTGAAAATACACTTAAAGCCTTTAGGTTAGCGTTTGAGCAACATGCAGATGGTATTGAGTTCGACACTTATCAGCACGATGACGGCATTGTAGTTTTCCACGACAGGACCCTTAAACGTCGTGCTCGCGAGCCGGGTTACCTGTTAGATGCATCGTGGCAAGCGCTTCGAGAAATGGACATAGGCGAAGGTGAGCGCATACCAACCCTTTCTGAAACCCTAAATTGTGTTGTTGATAATAAGTGGTGCAATATCGAAATTAAACACTTAAACGATGTCGATAGCTGGGTTGAAGACGTAAAGCAGGCTGTGCAAGAAAGCGGTATTAACGTTGATAAGCTGCTTATATCCTCATTTAATCACCATTGGCTTCATGCAATCGCAAAGCGCTGGTCAAAGGTTAAGATTGGAGCGCTCTCGGCAAGTTACGAACTAGACTGTACTGCCAGCGCCCGAGCACTTAACGCCTATTCGGTTAATATTGCCTTAGATGCTGTTGATAAGAGCTTTGTACACGAGGCCCTACGCGATGGGTTTGACGTATTTGTATATACCGTTGATGAACCAAGGGATATGCTAATGCTACGAGAATGGGGGGTTACAGGTATCTTTACTAACGTGCCCGATACAGCCCTTAAGGCACTGTCTTAATTAACCCCAGAGCTCGTTTTTTTGAATACGTTGTACTGCTTATTTTAATTCGGTAGAAAGATGCTCTGAAAATACGGTGCTCTTGCAGCATTTACACTGTCTGCACAAACGCATATTAAACCAGTGCCCGGCTACAATAAGCGCTGCCCCGAGAGCGATGGTAAATGGTTCGTAGTGATGCCCAAAAATATCTTTATGCCAGTAAATAGCGCCACCTGTGAACAATAATATAAGTGGGTAGTATTTACCGTGGTAACGGACAGCACCGCTAATCAACGCCACTGCGCCTACAATTAAAGAGAAGGTTAAAATGGTTCTTTCGAACCACACTTGCGCAAAAAAGCTTGAACCTACAAGAGGTAATAGCGGGATCAAGACAGGTAGAGCGAGACAATGCAACGCACACAAGCTCGACACCCAAATGCCAAGTTTGTCTAGTTTTGTTGGATTCTCATCAATTGGAGTCATTACTCTAAATACCACCGTGCCGGAATATGTGCGCAAAAATACTGTCAGAGACGTTATATTATAACAGACTAGCAAAAATGCGAAACGTTCCCACATTAAATTTTGATCTTATTGAGACGAAAGTAGACTAATGAAGGGGGAAAGTAAGTGGGTTAACTATTCCTTTGGCGCAACATCAGTGATTTCTGGCGACACTTTTCGCGTGCTATATCGAGTGTGCTCTAGGTTTTCTGAACTTACTTTATTCGTGAAAGCCAAATTATTTTTCAGAGTAATATTTTTGTCAGCAATGTTTTTACTGGCAATTATGTGGTGTGAAAGCCCTGCGGTTTGCTCATGCACATTTGGAAACTGCTTCGCCACTTTCGGTGCATCGGGAAAATAGTCTGCCACAGAGGCGAGGCTAAAGCCTTCTTTTTCAAGTAGTGGTAAATGCGTTTGCAAAAAGTCTATGGTGGCAGGATGAGGGTGACCTATAACTAAAACTCGTCCTTCACGCTTAGCAATACGCTTCATCTCATTGAATTGCTGTAATAAAAACGCAGGCTCTAAGCGGTGATCAAGGAACACTTGGCGACTGGCGTTAGGCACACCGAGTTGTTCGGCAATTTCCTTTCCTTTAGATAATACTGTCGTTCGGCTGTCGACAAAGAATAGCCCCTGACGCTTCACCTCTTTAAGTAACGCTTCCATCGCCTCTCGCTGCCCGGTAAAGGCACTTCCCATATGGTTGTTGATACCCACCGCGTTAGGTACGCTCTTCATTGCCCTGCGGACATTGTGTGTAATAGCACCGGCGTACATATCAGTTGAAAGCCCAAGGGGCCCCATATTTTTACCATTTTGAGCCTGCATCGGCATATGCAGCATTACCGCCCTGCCCTCTTTTTCAGCGCGCTGCGCTATTTCAGATGCCAAAGGCGTTTGTGGGAGTATGGAAAAAGTAACTTCTTTAGGAAGAGAGAAAGCAGCGATATCGGACGGCCTGTAGCCCAGGTCATCTAAGATTATTATTATGTCTGACTTTGCTTTGACGTAAGGGCTAACAAGCCCGCATAAAACAAAGATTATACAAGGCGTTAGCAGACGCAAAAGCATCTAAATCACATCCATTTTTCATCATTATTATTTAGCGCACAATACACATAGCTGTGTTTTATTTTTAACTCTCAAACTTAGCATACCAACAACTGGTTCAGTTTCAACGTTGCTGATGACTTTAGTGTTATTTTAATAGCGCCAGCCCACGCGCGCACTCTGGTTGGGCAACCGCTCAGTCTAGCCACGAGCTTGGATTAAGGGCTTTACCTTTGTGGCGAATTTCAAAGTAAAGGTTAGGATATTCCTGACCGCCACTTCGCCCAACAAGGGCTATTCGCTCGCCCCGTCTAACATCGTCACCAGCCTGTTTAAGCAAAGCTTGATTGTGCCCATACACGCTCATGTAGCCTTTACCATGGTCAATAATAGCAACCAACCCGAAACCACGAAGCCAATCGGCGTAGAGGACTTTACCAGGGGCGATGCTATTGACAGGGTCGCCTTCTGCACCATCAATGATAATACCTTTCCAAGATACTTGCCCTTGGCGGCGGCTACCAAATAGCTTTCGAACTCTCCCTTTCACTGGCGGCGTTAACTTTCCTTTGAGCTTCGCTAGTCCGTCCATAGATACTTCCGCATTCCTTGCAGCTCGTTCAGCGGCTATACGCGCGGCCTCTATAGCATCTCTAAGGGCTTTTTCATCGGCCTGCAATGAAGCAATTCTTTGGTTTTCCGACGCTATAGTTTTATTGATTTTTGTGAGTGTTTTTTTACGGTCGGCTTGGCGCGTTATGAGCACCGCGCGCTGACCTTCTTGCTCTTCTTTTAGAGCGGCAAGCGATTGCGCTTTTTCATCGAGCTCAGCGTTAACTTCCTCAAGCCTTGCTACATTGCTTCTAAAACTTTCAATCTCTTTTTGACGAGCTTTAGCAACATATTGGTAATAGGTAATTACGCGTTCAAATGTGCGGGCGTCATCTTGATAAAACAACATTTTTGCGTAGTCGTAATGCCCAGCCATAAAAGCACTTTTTAATTGACTAGATAATAAAGACTGCTGTTTGCGAATAGCCGCTTTAAGGGTTTCTTGCTCAGCACCAAGCTTTGCTTGTTCTTGCTCTACATTGGCAAGCGACTGACGAGTAATGGCTAATGCCTTGGCGACTTTCGCTATCTCAAGTTCAGAGGCTTTAAGTACACTTTTTAGCTCTTGCGCACTGGCTTTATTATTTTTTAATACCTGTTGGCGCGCGCGAAGCTCTGCCTGTAGTTCTGCTAACTTCTCTTTTTGCGCACTGGCCCCGGCTTCTTGCGCAATAGCACCACTTCCAATCGGCAGAGTAGCGAGTGCAATAATACACCCTATGATTGAAAGTAATGACCGTAATGACATAACGTGTGCTTAAAACCTCGCCTTTTTCGATAATGCGTCAATTTCGTTATTGCTATTAATAACATTTTCCAGTGTATCTGACGGTCACGCATATGCCCAGTGCAATTTATCCGTAATATCAACCATCTAAAGTATTTCTATGAAGCATGCCGCACCTCACATCCATCTTAGTGAAAGGTAGGCTGGTTTCTCGCCCATTTTTCTATATACTTTGCACTCTTTTCATGGTCTGTAGACAGGGTTAGAGGTAATGGATCAACTAATTGAATTTGCTAGCAACAACTTTATTCTTGCTGGTATTTGGGTTGCGCTGATTGCCATGTTGATATTTAGTTATATCAGTGCATGGACATCTTCGGTAAAAGAGCTAAGCACTCACGAAGCAACACTTTTAATTAATAAACATGACGCAATAGTACTTGATACACGTCCTGCGAAAGAATTTAATGCAGGTCATATTTTGGGTGCAAGGCAGATTAAACCTGAAGAAGTGCGCGAGAAAAACTTCAAGAAACTTGAAAACAGTAAAGACAAACCCATTATCGTAGTATGCGCTATGGGTAATCAGGCTCGTGGTACAGCAAATGCGATGCAAAAAGACGGCTTCGCGAATGTGAATGTATTAAAAGGCGGAATGAACGCATGGCAAAGCGCCAGCCTTCCCGTTTCTAAATAACAGGTAACCTTTATGAGCAAAGTAGAACTTTACACCAAGGGCCACTGCCCATACTGCCATCGCGCAAAAGCGCTGTTGACGCAAAAGGGTGTAGAATTTATTGAATACCCGATAGATGTTAAGCCTGAGCTACGCGACGAAATGATTGAGCGAGCAAACGGCGGCTGGACTGTTCCACAGATTTTCATTGACGATCAGCACGTTGGTGGCTGTGACGATGTGATGGCTTTAGAAACACAAAGCAAACTAAACCCTATGCTGGGTTTAGCGTAAAGCGTCAGCGCATACAGCAACGCACTACATTAAATTAAAACGACAATTAAATAGGAAATACCATGGCTGACGAAAATCAGACAAACAACGGCGAAGCAGCAGGCGCACAAGCGCAGCAGGGTGCTCAGTTCAATATTCAGCGTATCTACACAAAAGACATCTCTTTTGAGTCTCCAAACGCGCCAGCTATTTTCACTAAAGAGTGGAAGCCAGAAATTAAACTAGACATCGACACTAGCACGAACAAGCTAGAAGAAAATGTATTTGAAGTTGTGCTTTCAGTGACCGTAACGGCAACACTAGGCGAAGAGACGGCCTTCCTATGTGAAGTACAGCAAGCAGGTATTTTTGCTATTGGCGAAATGCCAGACCAAAACAAAGCGCACACGCTAGGTTCGTTCTGCCCGAACATGCTTTTCCCATATGCGCGTGAGACAATTTCTAACTTGGTTAACCGTGGTACTTTCCCTCCACTTAACCTCGCACCTGTAAACTTCGACGCTATCTTTGCCGCTTACGTGCAAAAACGTGCACAGCAAGCGCAGGGCGAAGCGCCTAAAATGGACGCCTAATTAGTTGACCATGAAGGACGTGGACATGAAGTCGAATCCGGTTTCAGAGTCAGTTTCAGTATTGGGGGCGGGGTCTTATGGCACCGCCCTTGCTTTTTGTCTTGCCAGAAATGGTAACCCCACATTACTTTGGGGTCGCGATGAAAAGCACGTTGCCGAGATGAACACCAACCGAGAAAACGCTCGCTATCTTCCAGGCGCAACATTTCCTGATGCGTTGGTTGTTAATGCCAACCTAGAAGAAGTGGTCGCTGCCAGCCAAGACATCTTAGTGGTAGTACCTAGCCATGCATTTGCGGCTATGCTTCAAAGCTTGAAGCCCTTGCTTAAACCGCATCAGCGTATTATTTGGGCAACCAAAGGGCTAGAGCCTAAAACCGGTCGTTTACTTCGTGATGTAGCAGAAGAAATTCTGGGAACCGACTATCCGCTAGCGGTGCTTTCAGGCCCCACTTTCGCTAAAGAGATGGTAGCAGGCTTGCCTACCGCTATTTCACTGTCTTCTACCGACGATACCTTAAGTGACGAGTTTGCAGCAAAACTGCACTGTGCGAAGTCATTTCGCGTGTACAAGAACTCAGACTTCACGGGTGTTCAGCTGGGCGGTGCGGTGAAAAACGTTATCGCTATTGGCGCTGGTTTAGCAGATGGATTAGGCTTTGGTGCTAATGCACGTACAGCGTTAATCACCCGTGGCTTAGCAGAACTCACCCGTTTGGGCGTAAAGCTAGGTGCAAATCCAGAAACCTTTATGGGTATGGCGGGTCTTGGCGATTTGGTATTAACCTGTACTGACAATCAGTCGCGCAATCGTCGCTTTGGTTTGGCACTAGGCCAAGGTAAAAGCGTGGATGTGGCCATTGAAGAAATTGGTCAGGTCGTTGAAGGTTACCGCAATACTGAAGAAGTACACGTATTATCGAAAAAAGTGGGGGTGGAAATGCCTATCTGTGAGCAGATATACGCGGTGCTTTATCACGGAGAATCCCCTAAAGAAGCAGCCTTAGCCCTGCTTGGTCGAGATTTAAAAAACGAAGCGTAATCACATTACGCTTCATTTTTATTTAGTTATTTCAGCGACTAATTAGCGACCTTCTCTTATCACTATCACTTTTGCGTTGTCTCGATAGCCATCGTGGTTATGTTTATAGCGCTTAGAGCTTTTCACTTTCTTCGCCTTCTTGTAGGGTGAATCAACGACCACATAGCGATTTCCTTGCTTGCGGTAGTAATGGTTATTCGCAACGTAGTAACGATGATTATTAATAACCTCAACTCTATGCGCCCCCGGCAAAACATTAACGTACAGCCCAATCTCTGGTACGCTAATGGCTACATCAACCAAAGTGCGAGCAGGCTGTGTAATAACGGTTACCGTTTCATTTGCCCCTCTTTTACCGTGAGAGTGATGCCCTGAGTGCGCGCTAGCTTGCCCAGCCACCATTAAACAAACGCCGGTAATAATACTGAGTGTTATACGTTTCATAATGCTACTCCTAACTCATTTGTGTATATTCACAGGCTATACTAATGAGTGAAGCTGAACGAAAACTGACTCTGACGCGCTTTACGCTGTCTTTACATTGGGCATAAAAAAGCCCTTATAACAGGGCGTTTTTAAAATGAATATCTTCAGAAAGCTTTTACCCGCCTTCTGCTACCGGGCACCTTCGTAGCCAAACTGGCGCCAGCTTTCATATACAAAGACAGATACGGCATTGGATAAGTTCATACTGCGGCTGTCTGGTAACATGGGAATGCGAACGCGCTGCTCTGGCGGTAGCGATTGAATATAATCATCCGGTAAACCACGGGTCTCAGGACCAAATATAAGTGCATCGCCTTTTTGATAGGATACATCGCTATGAAACGCTTTGCCTTTGGTGGTGCAGGCAAAAACGCGGTTCGGTTTTGCATCTTCAAGGTAAGCATCTAAACTAGCATGGCGTTTTACATGAGCAAACTCATGGTAATCTAAGCCTGCACGACGTACCCGCTTGTCGTCCCAATCAAAGCCTAAAGGCTCAATAAGGTGCAGCATAAAGCCGCTATTCGCACATAAGCGAATAATATTTCCAGTATTTGGCGGGATTTCTGGCTGATAAAGTACGATATCTAGCATGCTTGTTTAAATTACCTTCAAGATTAAAAACCCGTTCATTTTATAACGAAACCGCCCTTTGCATCACCCTACCCTTCTCTTTAATTGCATGTTAATGGTCTTAACCATGCAGCATAGTTAACGAGTAACCTTAGCTTTCTGTAAGAAAATCGAGAATGCGGGTGAGCGAGCGTTCACGAATATCGTCAGACTCGGTGAAGAGCTCATGATAAGCACGAGGTACAATTTCTAACGTTGCGTTAGGCATACGCTGCGCTATAAGACGCTGGCGCTTATTATCGATAATAGCATCGTCATCGGCACTTAATACCAGTGTGGGGGTGGTAATGGCCCCAGCGCTGTTTTCAATTTTATTCATTGCCTGGTGGGCTGCCGCTAACCATTCAGTAGTCACGCCGCCTAGCTGTATATCCTGCTCTTCGTCATACAATTCGCGGAATAGTGCGTAGCGGGTTTTACTATGCGTCAGTTTATTCAGTGCAAATGGAAAGGCGATATACGGTGTCTGCCCGAAGAAGTAGCCTGAATCGGCTTTTTTCATTCTATTAACCGCAAGGCCAGTGCGTATTAGCCCGTTTGCTAGCCAGTTAGGCAGCGATGGCTTAATGCCAAACATCGGTGATGCAAATACGGCTTTAGAGAAAAGCTTTGGCATGCGCAGTAAAGTCAATGCGCCTATTGCTCCACCCATCGAGTGGCACACTAACAATAAAGGCCCTTGTTGCTTAGGCTTAACAATGGTTTCTACAAATGTGACAAAGTCATCTACGTAATCATCGAAGTGGGCTACATAGCCATGCTGCGGGTCGCTTGTCATTCGGTCAGATAGGCCTTGACCTCGGTGATCAAGAATAAAAACGGCAAAGCCATTTTGATAGAGATCGTAAATAAACTCTTTGTATTTTAAGTAAGACTCAATACGCCCTGAACAAATCACAATCGTTGCGCGAGGCGACTTAGGAATACAATGCGAATAGCGCACTGTGATATTGTCTTTTCCTACGAAATGGCCCTGCGTCACGCTGTGCTGCCAAAAAGGATTAATATCTGTAGCAAAAGTGCTAGCTAAGTTATTTTCAGACGTGAACGCCCAGTTCATAAATACCCTTTTACTGTCAATACGCGCTCTATTAGGCCTAAAGCGATCTTCCTACGTTGTGCTTACGACTTAGGAAAAGACAAGGTTACTTTAAGCCCACCGCGCTCAGCCGGTTCAGCAATAATCCTTCCATGATGCAACTCCACGGCTGCTTTTGCAATGGATAAACCTAAGCCCACGCCCCCGGACTCCCGCTCTCTGGCAAGCGTTGCTCGATAAAAGGGAGAAAAGATGCGTTCACACTCTTCATGGGAGAGCCCTTCACCATCATCAGCAATATGAATACACCAGTGCTCTGAATCCTCGCTAAACGAGATACGGGTAACAAGCGCGCTATGACGAATTGCGTTGCGCAATACATTTTCTATTGCACGACAAAACATCATACTATCGATAACCACTGTCTTTTGAGGTATGTCATCAATTTGAAGCTGCTTGTTTTTATTTGCCGCCTCAAAATTCGCGTCGGTAAACACATCGTTTAGTACAAGCGACAGCATTTGCTTTTGCATAGATGCTTCACCAGCTTCAGCTTTACTCAAGGTGAGAAGTTGACTCACTAACGCTTCCATCCGATCGGCTTCTCGCTCTACACGCGCTAAGGTTTCAGGATCTACGTTTTGCTGATGCGCAAGTCCTAATGCCATTTGTAAGCGGGCAAGCGGTGAGCGTAGTTCATGAGAGACATCGGCCAATAGGCGTTTTTGGGCGCCCCACATGGACTCTAGCTGTTCTGCCATCTTGTTAAAGTCCCGCGAAAGCTGCCCTAGCTCGTCCTGACGCTTAGCCGCTCGGCCTACTCGCGCCTGCCAGTCACCGCTCGCTATGCGTTTCGCTGAGCTTTGTATACGCAGTATGGGGTTAGTCAGTGATTTCGCAAACAACCAGCTCAATAATATGGTGGTAATCAAGGCGATGGTTAGGAACAGTAAAATCGGTGGAGTTTGCTTTTCAGGCATTTCCAGTCTCACTGAAAAAAGCGCAAATCGGGAGCCGTCTCGCTCGAAGAAAACCGGCCCCAAAATTTTAAATGCTCCCCGCTTCACCGCTATGGGTGACGTTTGTGTGACTAATCGAAGTAAATCTTCTTTGTCCTCGTTACGAAGCGGTGGGCCACCACCAGAAATAACGCGGTTATCACTAATATCGATAGCCACCATTCGCCCTCTCCCTCCCCGAGAATGGCGGTCAAGCGCTCCGCGTAATGGTGCACCCTGGTAACGGTTATCTTGTATGCGCTCCACCACTTGATTGAGAGCAGCCACTTCACGTGGTTTTATCGGTACAATTTCAAGATCTTCAAAGAAAAGGCGGCTGCCCCAAATAGCCAGCAAGGCGGTGACAATAAACGTAGCCCAAAACCATAAAAACAATCGGCCCATGATGGCCCGCGTTGGGCTTACGCTGCGTAGCAGTTTTACCATTAATGGCTTCCAACAATTAACATATACCCGACACCGCGAATGGTTTTAATTTTTTCATCAACCGCCACGGCCCCTATTTTTTTGCGCAGGTTACTCACGTGCATATCAATACTTCTGTCAAAGGCTTGAAGCGGTTTGCCAAGTATTTTTAGGCTGATTTCTTCTTTTGTGACACGCTGTGCTGCATTAAGCATCAGCAAGCGCAGTATTAAAAATTCAGTGGTGGTAAGGGTAAGTTCTACATCATCTACTTTGGCAAGCTGACTACTGGGGCTTAGTAAAATTCCATTTACAAACAAGTCTTGCTCAACGGCCCCGCCGTTTGATGACAAATTATGACGACGAACGATCGCTTTAATTCGAGCTACTAGCTCGCGATGATTAAAAGGTTTAGGCAAATAATCATCGGCGCCCATCTCAAGACCTAAAATTCGGTCGTAGTCGTCGCCTCTCGCGGTAAGCATAAGCACCGGCGTACTGTGGCTTGAACGAAGTTTTTTCAAAACGTCAAATCCATCCATTTTAGGCATCATCACATCAAGCAATATCAGGTCATAATGACGCCCAGACACCGCTTCAGATAACCCCTCTTCGCCATTGTTACGCACTTGTACCTGATAACCCATACCCGATAAGTAAGTAGCGAGCATTTCTGTTAGTTCTAGGTCATCATCAATAACAAGGATAGACTGCAAGTGAAAATCTGAACTCATGGTATTAAACTCTTTAACTGCTAGATTCATGAAAATGCCTGTAAATTGGATAGAATTCAACCTACGCTTATGGTGTGCCTCGCCTCAAGCCGACAACAGCACTGACAAATCGCGTACTATATCTTTTCAGACCTTTACAATCACAAATCGGCGGTGCCTTTACATAAGCTTTACACTGCATTGACTGCTTTTTTAGTCGAGCACGCTACGATTAGCTTGTCCGAAAAAAGGAGACGACAATGAAAAAGTTATTAATTGCTAGTGTAACGGTAGCAGCGATTGGCTTAGGTGGCCTTGCATTGGCGCATCCGTTAGGACCTGGTATGCGTCACCACGAACCGGTTAAAGAAATGGTTAAACATTTTCGCGACCTGAGCTTGAGCGACACGCAACGCGAAGAGTTAAAAACACTTGTAAGCGCATTTAAAGACGCTAACCCTCGACCTAAATTTGGCGATATTGAAAAGCCTAGCTTTGATTTTGATACCGCCACTGAAGCCCAACTCAGCGCTTTTATTCAAGCTCAGTTTGAAGAGCGTGAAGCTACCCATTTCGCTTTTGCTCAACTGCGTCACGACATCTACAACGTGCTGAATGAAGAGCAACAGGCAACTCTCTTAGCTCGAGACGCTAATAGAGAATTAGATATACAAAAACATCGTGACGCTTTCGTAAAACAAGAAGCTCGCTTTGCCAAACGAATGGATGGTGAGGGTAAAGGTCCTAAACGCAAGCCAAGGGAGTTTTTGTTTGAAGGCATTGAATTAAGCGACGAACAAATAGCGAGCTTTGCAGAACTTCGCGAGTCATTCAAAGATACATCGAAAACGAATGGAGAGACGCTACGCAATTTTAAAGACGCCCAGCGCGATTTGATTCGCAGCCAGTCTTTTTCTCAAAACGCTTGGGACGCGCTTATCGCTCAATACAAAGACGACCTTGTAAGTGCTAAGGTTGAGAAAGCCAAACAGCGCCAAGCCATGTTTCAAGTGCTAACGCAAGAACAGCAAGCTACATTAAAGGCGCAACGAGAAAATGAACGTGAGCTACGGGATATGTTTAAATAAGCACTTACTGTTGAACCGTTACCCACCCTAAAAAGTGCTGGCCTAGGCCAGCCTTTTTTATATTCAACTAAACTTAATTACACGTTCAGTAGAACTCTATTTACCTGCAATGGCATTTTAAAAATTTGGCTTTACCGGCTTGTAATCAGGCGATAAAAATAATGGCGATGTTATTACCAAATCTGCTGTGGCTGGCGTGCAGGCTACTGGTACATTCCATACTGAACACAGCCGCAGCAGCGCTTTTACGTCGGGGTCGTGGGGCGCTGGGTTTAACGGGTCCCAAAAAAAGAAAAGTGCATCTAGTTTATTCTCAGCAATTAATGCCCCAATTTGTTGATCGCCGCCAAGCGGGCCGCTTTTATAGCGTGTAACCTCTAGCCCAGTTTCGCTGGCAATCAGGCCTCCGGTGGTGCCTGTTCCCACTAAGTTGCACTGTTCAAGTATGGCAATATGCGGCTTAACCCATGCAAGTAGTTCTGGTTTTTTATGGTCGTGAGCGACAAGCGCCAAAGGTAAGTTTGCTCATTTTAATTTCCGCTATTATTCCCAACAAATTATACGTAGCCCACGAGCTTCTGCCTGTGAATACCGTCTACTCATGGTCTTACACTCCCAGTGTACCGTACTTTATCACTATCACCTGTAAACTCTGAAATAAGATATAAATATTCAATTCTATTGCTCACATTGTCAACTTACTGTCACAACTATAACTCTATTATAAAGTGCATTTTTTGAGACAAATAAGCCGCCGCAACAAGATAAAATATTTATACATCTTTATTGCATAAACATTCAAATTAGTTACACTAGTCCACGGTTAAGGCATCCAACCCCATTTTTTGGGTTGTAACATGATAGGAATTGATGATGACACAACCAACTCGTGTTGATGGTTTTACCACTAACAGCATTATAGAGTTTACCTCTCCCCTGGCTGGCTACACCTTGCATAGCACACGACGATGCGTGTGTACTTCTATGCTTATTCGGTAGCACACTTTTTACCTTTGTAATGTGGTCGCGGTTAGGCAAGGATTTACGGCTAACCAGTTTACAAAGGTAAAAAGTGATTTTTTTCTCCTTTTATTGAATTTATAAATTATGTATAGCGTTTCAATTATCGGTGCCAGTGGTTACACAGGGGCACAACTTGTTCAGTTAGTATTACAGCACCCTAAGCTTGAGTTAGCGGGTACTTACGTATCTGAAAACAGTAACGATGCGAACAAAAGCATTGCAGAACTGCATGGCAACCTTGCGCATGTAAATGCCACACTGACGCCTATTTCAGATACCGCGCTTAGTGAAATGGCAAATGGCGTAGACTTTATTTTTCTTGCTACCCCTCATGAGGCAAGCCACGATTGGATGCCAATCTTGTCATCAGGCAAAGCAAAAGTATTGGATTTATCAGGTGCCTTTAGAATTAAAGACACCGCGGTTTTTGAGCAGTTTTACGGTTTCCCGCACACGCAGACACAAAGCTTAGCGCAGGCGGTTTACGGTCTTGCCGAGTGGCACGAAGCGCAAATAGCAAGCGCCGACGTTATCGCAGTGCCGGGCTGTTATCCCACCGCCAGCCTTAGCGCGCTAAAACCACTTGCGCACAACGGCTTATTAGATGAGAGCGTACGCCCTGTAATTAACGCGGTTTCCGGCGTATCGGGTGCAGGTAGGAAAGCCAGTTTAACCACCAGCTTTTTTGAGGTCAGTCTTCAGGCCTATGGCGTGTTAGGCCATCGCCATACGCCTGAAATTGAAGCCTATTTAGGTACGCCTGTTATCTTCACGCCGCACCTTGGTAATTTCAAAAGAGGAATTCTGGCAACGGTAACCGTGAAAGTTAAAGCTGGTACCACCAGCGCACAACTTGAGAAAGCGTACACTGACGCCTATGCTGATAAACCCATTGTGCGTTTGCGCAAGAGTTTCCCAAAAATTGATGACGTTGCTCACACTCCCTTTGTCGATCTTCACTGGAAGTTGGATGAAGCATCTGGGTATGCAGTTGTTACCGCTGCCATTGACAACGTAATGAAAGGTGCAGCTTCACAAGCGATTCAGTGCCTTAACATAATGACGAAACAACCTATAGAAACAGGGTTAGTACTATGAGTGTTTCACCTATTGTAATTAAAGTTGGCGGCGCATTGCTTGATGATGCCGCGGCAATGACGCGCTTATTTCTAAGCGTAAAAGATGTGCAGGCCACTCGCCCAGTGGTAGTGGTTCACGGTGGCGGGCCTTTAGTGGAAACACTAATGGCAAGCCTTGGCCTTAAAAGCACCAAAATTGATGGCCTTCGGGTTACCCCCGATGAGCATATGCCCTATATTTGCGGTGCACTGGCCGGTTCTGCTAACAAGCAGTTATGCGCCGCCGCACTCGCCTCGGGTTTAACACCTGTCGGCTTGTCCTTACTTGACGGCAACATGGTGGTATGTGAACCACTTGCTGATCAATATGGCGCGGTGGGTGTGCCAAGTACCGCAGATGCGGCGTTTCTTAAGAGTGTTTTAGCCCAATCGACCTTGCCAATTATTAGCTCCATAGGCTCTAGCCCTCAAGGCAGACTACTTAACGTAAACGCAGACCAAGCGGCTACGGTTATCGCCGAACTGCTCAACGCCGAGCTTTTACTGCTTTCAAATGTTGATGGCGTACTTGACGGCAACAAAGCACTTATCAGTGCGTTAAATGCTAATAGTATTGCTCAATACGCCAGTGAAGGCGTAATCACCGATGGTATGAAAGTAAAAGTTGACGCTGCGCTTGCCTCTGCAGAGAGCCTAAGCCGCCCTGTTTATATCGCAAGTTGGGCGGCAGATATCACCGATATACTAAATAAAACAACAGGTACACAAATAGTACCTACAACCCTTGCCGCTGAAAACGGCAATGCCGGAGAAATATAATGAAACAGGACCTACTCACCTTTGCAGATTGGACACCAGAAGCAATGCAAAAATTGCTGCAATTGGCAGTAGAAATTAAACAAGCCCCAGCCAGCTACAGCAATGTGCTTGCGGGCAAGTCGATTGTTGCCCTGTTTGAAAAACCGTCGTTGCGAACTCGCGTAAGTTTCGATATCGGCATTAACAAGCTTGGCGGTCATATGGTGTACTTAGATGCTCAGTCGGGCAAATTAGCCGGACGCGAAGATGCAGTAGATACCGCCGCTAATCTTGCATGCTGGGCAGACGCTATCGTGGCTCGCGTGTTTTCTCACGAAACGCTAGAAACCTTTTCTAAGGCAGCCAAAGTGCCGGTAGTTAATGCACTGTGCGATAAATATCATCCCTGCCAAGGCTTGGCTGATTACCTCACTATGTTTGAACGCTTCGGTAAAACCGAAGGCTTGACTATGGCTTACGTGGGCGACGGTAACAATGTAACTCACTCGCTATTAATTGTGGGTGCGCTACTTGGTTGTAATCAAGTGGTAGTGACGCCAGAAGGTCACCAAGCCAGCCCTGAAATTGTGGCGCAAGCTAAGGCTATTGCCGAGAAAACCGGCGTAACTATCGAAGAGAGTACAGAGCTTAGTGCTGCAAACGGCGCAGATGTTATCTATGCTGATACGTGGCTTTCAATGGGCGACGATACGCCACTTGACGTTATCAAAGAAAAATTCATGCCTTATCAGGTCAATGAAGCGCTGATGGAGGCCACGGGTGCAAGCTACGTCATGCACTGCCAGCCTGCCCATCGCGATTTAGAAATCACAGGTTCGTTAATTGACAGCGACAAGTCGCTATTAATGCAACAAGCCGAAAATAGAATGCATGGCCAAAACGCCATCCTTACTCAATTACTTAACGCTTAAAAAGACGCCTAAAAAGACGCTTAAAAGGATTACTTAGATGCAAAACGTTAAAAAAATCGTGCTGGCCTATTCAGGCGGGCTTGATACATCAGCCATCATTCCATGGCTAAAAGAAAACTACGGCTGTGAAGTTGTCGCATTTGCGGCAGATGTGGGCCAGGGTGATGAAGAGCTTGAAGGTCTTCACGAAAAAGCGATTGCCTCTGGCGCAAGCGAGTGCCACATTGTTGATTTAAAAGAAGAGTTCGTTAGCGAATATATCTTCCCTACTATCACGACAGGTGCGGTTTACGAAGGCGAATACTTACTAGGTACGTCAATGGCCCGCCCAGTTATCGCTAAAGCGCAAGTTGAGATTGCGCGTAAAGTCGGTGCTGATGCGCTCTGCCACGGTTGTACGGGTAAGGGTAACGACCAAGTTCGTTTCGAAAGCACCTTTGCAGCCCTTGCGCCAGATCTAACCGTTATCGCGCCTTGGCGTGAATGGGATATGGTAAGCCGTGAAGACTTACTTGCCTACCTAGCTGAGCGCAACATTGCCACCACAGCGTCGGCCACTAAAATTTACAGCCGCGATGCAAACGCATGGCACATCTCACACGAAGGTGGCGAGCTTGAAGACCCATGGCAAGAGCCTACCAAGCAAGTGTGGACCATGACGGTAGACCCTGAAGATGCGCCAGATACGCCTGAGCGTGTAACCCTGTCGTTTGACGAAGGTAAGCTTACTCATGTTGATGGCGAAGCGCTGTCTCCGTATCAAGCACTAGTTAAGCTGAACACAGTGGCTGCAGCCCACGGTGTTGGCCGTATCGACATTGTTGAAAACCGTCTTGTGGGTATGAAATCTCGTGGCTGTTATGAAACGCCAGGAGGCACAGTACTGCTAAAAGCTTACAAAGCCCTTGAAACCATGGTGCTTGATAAAGCTGCCCTTAAATACCGTGAACAAATTGGCCTTGAGTTTTCACACGTCATGTACGATGGCCGCTGGTTTACTGCCCTTAACGATGCACTATTAGCTGGCGCAGCATCTTTTGCGAAGAAAGTTACAGGCGATATCGTGGTTAAGCTTTACAAAGGGCAAGCTACGGTGACGCAGCGCCGTTCGCCTAACAGCCTTTACTCTGAAGACTTCGCCACTTTCGGTGCCGATGATGTATACGACCAGAAACACGCAGAAGGCTTTATTCGCCTATTCAGCCTCTCAAGTCGTATCGAAGCACTGAAAAACCAAGGTTAATCGCCTACCGCGCGCATTCGCGCGCGGGTAGCGAACGCAATAAACAGCATTTAAGGAGCATCACATGGCGTTGTGGGGTGGCCGGTTTGAATCCGGTGCAAGTAGTATGTTTAAACAGGTTAACGACTCGTTGCCGTTCGACCAAGTCATGGCAAGCCAAGACATTCAAGGCTCGATCAGCTGGTCACGTGCTTTGCAAAAAGCAGGTGTACTTACCGCTGATGAACAAGCGCAGCTAGAAGGCGCGCTTAGTGAACTAAAAGCGCAAGCAGATGCCGGTGAATTAGACTTTAACGCCTCTAGCGAAGAAGACATTCACAGCTTTGTTGAAGCCGCGCTTATCGAGAAGCTTGGCGATATTGGCCGCAAGCTTCACACAGGCCGTAGCCGTAACGACCAGGTCGCCACCGACTTCCGTTTGTGGGTACGTGAACATATTGCTTCACTTCGCGCTGATGTATTAGGTGTTATTAAATCACTTCTTAATGCCGCAAGCCGTCATCAAGAAGCGATTATTCCAGGTTACACCCACTTGCAGCGTGCTCAGCCCATTCACTTTGCACACTGGTGCTTAGCGTATGTGGAGATGCTAAAGCGTGATTTAAGCCGTTTAGACGACTTAAAAGTACGCATGAACCAGTGCCCTTTAGGCTCTGGTGCACTCGCAGGCACTACCTTTCCGGTAGACCGTCACGCCATTGCAGAAGAGTTGGGGTTTGACTCTCCTTGCTTAAACAGCTTGGATGCGGTGTCCGACAGAGACTTTGTACTTGAACTGCTGTTTGTTGCTAGTACCAGCATGATGCACTTATCCCGTCTTGCCGAAGACATGATCTTCTATAATTCAGGCGAAGCAGGCTTCCTGCAGCTAGGTGACAGCGTGACCTCAGGCTCGTCACTGATGCCGCAAAAGAAAAACCCAGATGCCCTTGAACTTATGCGCGGCAAATGCGGGCGCGTATTTGGCGCCCTACAAGCACTGCTTGTAACCATGAAGGGCCTTCCTCTTGCATACAATAAAGACATGCAGGAAGACAAAGAAGGTGCTATCGATACGGTTAATCAGTGGCACATTTGTTTGTGTATTGCCAGTGAAGTACTCGATTCACTTCAGCTTAACGAAGAACGCTGTCGTGTAGCCGCGGCTCAAGGTTTTTCTAATGCTACTGAATTGGCCGACTACTTAGTAGGTAAAGGCGTGCCCTTTAGAACAGGCCACGACATAGCTGGGCGCGTAGTGCTTCAGGCCATCGACAAAGGCTGCGCTATTGAAGATTTACCGCTTAGCGACCTGCAAGCTATTAGCGATAAAATTGAAGACGACGTTTACCCAGTATTGCAGCTAGAGTACGGCGTGAACCAACGCAATATTCTAGGGGGCACCAGTAAAGAAACCGTGACGAAAGCTCTGTATCAAGAGCTGGAAAATTTAGACAAGCAAGGGTAGTTAAGGAACACTAGGATGGTATTAGCGCATCATGACGGCATCAAACTGTTTCGCAGTTCACTGCCATACATTAATGCTCATCAGGGAAAAACCTTTGTCTTGATGTTCGGTGGCGAAGCCATCGAACACCCTAATTTTCCGAATATTATTCACGACATCGCTCTGTTAAATAGCTTGGGCGTACGCGTGGTGGTGGTGCATGGTGCAAGGCCGCAAATTGACCAACGTGTTGCCCTTCGCAACATTGAGGGTAGATTTGAAAGCGGCGTGCGCATTACCGATAAGCAAACGCTAGAGTGCGTAAAAGATGCCGCTGGCTCGGTACGCTCTCAGGTAGAAGCTCTGCTTACTATGGGCTTGCCGAACTCGCCTATGCACGGTTCTCAAATTCGCGTCTGCTCGGGTAACTTGGTGGTTGCCAAACCTATGGGTGTGCGCGGTGGTGTGGATTTTGAAAACACGGGATTAGTTCGCCGTATCGATACGACGGGAATTAGCGATCACCTTAACGATGGCTCGATTGTGCTGTTATCCCCCATGGGCTACTCATCAACGGGTGAAGTGTTTAACTTATCCCATGAAGATGTCGCCACACAGGCAGCCATTGCGCTAAAAGCTGACAAGCTTATTGTGTTCTCGAACTATGATGGCGTATATAACCGTGAAGGCCGTTTATTACGTACTATTGAGCGCCCACAGCTAGAGCAGCTCATGATGGCAGGCGATATCACCACAGAAGATACGGTGCTTAGCGCGCTTACCACCAGCGTAGCGGCAGGCGTTCCCCGCGCCCACTGTATTAGCTATGAAAAAGATGGCGCGTTACTTCAAGAACTGTTCACCCGAGACGGCACTGGCTCACTAGTGATGGAGCACCACTACGAGCAGCTACGCGCGGCCACTATTGAAGATGTGGGCGGTATTTTAAAGCTTATCAAGCCACTGGAAGAAAGTGGTGTGCTAGTAAAGCGCTCTCGTGAACGATTAGAGAATGAAATTAATCAGTTCATTGTAATAGTGCGTGACGGTATGATCATCGCCTGTGCGGCGTTGTACCTTTATCCCGAAGACGGCTGTGCGGAGTTAGCTTGCGTGGCAACGCACCAAGATTATCGCGGTAAAAACCGCGGCGAGCGTATCTTAGATGAAGTACGTGCGCGTGCCAAAGAAGCGGATATACATAGTATCTTCGTGTTAACTACGGTGACCGCTCACTGGTTCTTGGAGCAGGGTTTTGAGCCTGCCGATATTGGCGCTTTACCCGCCGTAAAAAAAGAACTGTATAACTTCCAACGCAATTCTAAGGTATTCACCTTATCGGTGTAGATAAGCATGAGAACGCTTTCATATTATTAAGGAAAGCGTTGCTCCTTTCTCCCATTAGAGAATACGAATTACACTTAATAGCTTTAAAGCTACCACTAATCCAAGTATAACGTTATATTGATACGCGGTATCCTCGCGATAACCATTTGATTCTAGTATTGAACATATTTTTACGTCCGTGGTTTGCTAGTGATTGCTAAAATAACAAAAATAATTAAAAACTATCTCTTACTGAATGACGATAATTTAAAAACCACAGACGCGAATATCTGGCGGCTTAGTGTACTTCGCACTATCTTGTTGATTGGCGTGATACTTACTTCTGCCATCGTTATACATTCATCCTATACAGCCTATGTACAAGAACTTTACTATGTCATGTACCTCACTCTGGGCTTTAGTGCTTTTCTCTTCGCTACGCTTGCCATCGGCTTAAAACACATAAAACTCGCCTCCGCTTGTTTAGTGTTAGCGGTGGTAGGGGCCTCGCTATGTATTTTATTTTTCACTCTCGACCTTATGTCAGCAAGGTATGGTCTGTTACTGCTATTTACACTGCCTATTATTGTTAGGGTGTTGTATGGCGTGAAAGCATCTATTGCCAGTATGTTATTGAACTTTATTCCTTTTTACCTGTTACTCAATAACACCCAGCTTTCGCCATTATTCGGTATCGACATTACATTGCCAGATACCCATACTTACCTTGCCTCGTTAATCTTTTTGTTCTTTAACTTTTGCATTCCCATGGCTGTGTTACGCGTTATGTCTTCACTTGAAAGGCAAGCTGAACATAACTTGCTACAAAGTAAAAAGCTCAACAAGTTAGTTAGCCGTTATCAAGAAATTTTTAATAACGGCGGAACGCCGTCATTTTTTTGCGATGACAAAGGGCGAATTTTGCAAGCGAACAAAGCGGCACGGGCACTTTTGAAAAGGCACAATCCTGATGGTGAATACATTCAAGATCTCTTCGCCCTTTCGTTACCCATAACTCGCGGAGTCAATCAGCTTGCCTCTATCTGCAATGCTCCCGAACGAGAATTCAAGCTACAGCCAGCCAGTTTAGAGCATCACAAAAAGCAGCTGATCCACTGCCACGATTTATCTGCGTCAAAAAAGAATATGCGTGAATTCGATGCATTCAAAAAGCAGCAGTTTGAAAAGCTCTACGTCAATGAACTCACTGGATTAAAAAACCACCACTTCTGGAAAAAGACAGAATCGAGTGAGAGCATTTTAAATCGCCATATTGTGCTATTGAAATTAGCCAATTTGCGAGAGGTCAATCTGCAGTATGGTTATAGTCAGGGTGATCAACTCCTGTTGCGTGCTGCGGCGCTACTCCAAAGTGAATTGCCGACCGATGTTAGTATCTACCAATTCCCTGGGGCGAAGTTTCTATTTACGCTAAACACTAAACACCTTGCTCAAAAAACTATCGAGGAATATTTAGCGCGTAAGTTACCCTCAAGCATGATGATAGATTCAGCCAGCGCAAAAGTGGAACACCCCTTATCATGGCGCGTCGGTCATTATCACGCAACTAGAGAGATTAACGTTGATGCTGCGGCAGAATGCTGCGCTATCGCCTTAAGCCAAAGCAG
Source organism: Alteromonas infernus (assembly GCF_902705815.1). Lineage (NCBI taxonomy): Bacteria > Pseudomonadati > Pseudomonadota > Gammaproteobacteria > Alteromonadales > Alteromonadaceae > Alteromonas > Alteromonas infernus. The sequence continues at coordinate 96,381 of NZ_CACSIG010000056.1, read as the reverse complement.
TGAACTTTCACCAATTGTATCGTTCAGTGTCAACACGGTAAAAACCATTAGGGAAAACACCCAGCAGAAAGACACCGTAAAAATGTTGCTCGATAACGGCTGTCTCGCCTTGTACCTTCAGCCACAGGTCGACATTAACGGTAACATTGTCGGTTATGAAATACTTGCGCGGTTAAAAGAGCCAAAAACAGGAACCGTGCTACAACCTTATCAGTTTCTTCCTCTGGTGGAACAAAATAAATGGGAAGTGCTTTTTACTCAGAAAATTATCGATGGCACGCTTGAACTTATCAAGTCGTGGCCGGCAGGCTTGCCCCCTGTTCCGTTAGCCATTAATTTGTCTGGGCCTGAATTGCTCAGCGATCTTTTCTATGAAAAGCTATTGCGTCGCTATTCTGAAACCCCTGAACTCGGTAAGCGATTAAAATTAGAGCTTACGGAGACGTCAGTACTGGCCAGCCACAATGAAACCAAGCGTCGCTTAACGTCTTTGTCGAACGTAGGGGCCACCATCATTATTGACGACTTTGGTACTGGTCACGCGTCGCTATCGCAACTAATTGATATGTCAGCAAGTATTATAAAGGTGGACCGAGAGTTCGTGGAACGGGTAGAAACCTCTGAGCGACACCGAAAAATCGTTAAGATGACGTTAGACCTAGCTAAGAGTTTAGAAATGCAGACAATCGCAGAGGGGGTAGAAACACGCGCCCAATTGTCAGTACTAAAAGACATGGGGTTTAAACATTTTCAAGGTTACCTCTTCGGTAAACCAGCCCCCATCGAGCACTGGATAAGTGCATCAAAAGCGCAGGCTTAACTAAGTTTCCAAAGATCTAGCTAAACCTAATATGCGTTTATCACAAATTGAAATAAATCTTTTCATTGCAAACTCTGCTGAAGAACGCTTTACTGGTATGACCAGGTAGAAGTTAAAGAGTAAGGTACACCTAGTGAGCACCGCAAAGCCTAACGACATTACGGTAACGTGCAAGGACAGCATGCGTTTAAGCGCAACGCTTTTCACTCCCAAACAGCCTGCGAAGGCAGCGATTATGATTGGTCCTGCAACAGGCATTAAACGTCAATTCTACAGCGCGTTTGCCACTTATTTATGTGAGCAAGGGTTTGGCGTTATCACGTTCGATAACCGAGGCATTGGCGGGTCGGTAAAGGGCAGTGTTAAACAAAGTGATGCCTCGCTAGTAACCTGGGGTGAACAAGATATGCCGGCGGTGCTGGAGACACTAAAGATTCATTTCCCTAATGTGCCTTATTTTCTTGTTGGTCACAGTGCAGGCGGTCAACTGCTGGGTTTGATGCATAACGTACACGACCTCACTGCTTTTTGTAATTTTGGCAGTTCATCAGGTAGCTTACGAAACATGCGTAAAAGCTATTTGCTTAAAGCCCATTTCTTCATGAATTTCTATATCCCTGTGAGTAATTTACTGTTCGGCCATACGAAATCTCAGTGGGTAGGCATGGGAGAGCCACTGCCTAAAAAAGTGGCGCGCCAATGGCAAAAATGGTGTAACGGTACAGGCTACGTTAAAACAGGGTTTGGCAGTGATGTTAACCAGCACCACTACGACACCATTCAAATGCCTTCAAAGTGGCTACTCGCCAATGACGACGACATTGCTAATACTCACAACGTCCACGATATGATTAGCGTTTTCCCCAATATGGAAGCGGAAGTGGAGGAACTCGACCCTCATGCCAACAACGTAAAAGAAATAGGCCACATGAAGTTTTTCTCACGGAAATGTCAGCACTTATGGCCCAAGGTCACCGATTACATAAGACAGTATCTTTAATCCCCACGTAGGTTCTTATGCTTCACACTTTGTATATCATTCCTGTGTCAGCAGGCACCACTCTTTTTACAGAAGGCCTCGAACAATCACACAGCGAGTATTAACCGGTTTTCTCGTGAGCGCATAACCCAGTACTACTCTCGTGCTCACCACCTAATTATCACGGGTTAATTCCCCAGTTTTCATCTATAGTTATTTTTATCCTGCGCTTAAGTAGATAAAGCGTTAGCCGAGATAAATAAAAGCGTTATAAACGAACCCTGCATAACGGCGTTATCTTATGCATATTGTAAGTAGTGTGGTAATGAAGAACGATACTCGACAAAAAATTTTAGAGGCTGCTTCGGCTTTGTTTTTAAAGGGCGGCACCAATGCGTTAAGCGTGCGTGCGCGTGCAATTTCAGAAGGTGCCGGTATGTCTACCATAGGCATTTACAGCCATTTTAAAGGTAAGCAAGGCATTTTAGATGCGTTATATATCGAAGGCGTTGAGCTAGTCGAAAAAGAAATGAAAGCTGCAGATGGCAATACTGCGGCCGAAAAAGTGATTAATGTGTGCGAGCGTATTCTAAATTTTTCTGAATCGCATACCGCACACTATCACCTGATATTTGCTTCTGAGCTGAAGGGTTACACCCCTTCTGATAAAGCAATAGAAACCGGTAAAAACGTCTTTACAACGCTTGCAACGCTTACTGCTACCCTTGCCAAAAAAGACCTATCCGTCGAAGAAAAGCAGGACATAGCAATGCAGATTTGGGCATTAAATCACGGCTATATCACGCTTAACCAGCATGAAATTAGTAATCGAATAACTTGGAACAATTGGAAAGACCGTGCGCTTCAAGCTATTCGCCTGCACGTTTACGCTCTAGTTGCGACCCAGTAACAAAACGGGGGTCAGAGTATTTTTTCAGTAATTAACTCTGACCCCATTTACTCTATCTGCTGGCTACCGCCTTTCTTACACGGGCGCCGTAGTCTTTATCGGCTAAGTCGTATTGCACGAACATAGCTTCTTGCACGTCCTGTGTAGCTTGGCTTAGACCATCAGCGATATTGTTTACCAACTGCTGTTTCTGATCTTCACTCATAATGCGGTACAAATCGCCTGCCTGAGAGTAGTTATCTTCATCACGATTATCATAAATATCTAACCATGCATCTTGCTCTAGCGGCATTGGTGGCTCTTGTACTTCCGGCATTTCGGCTGGCTCACCAACTCGCGCACGGTTATTTGGATAGAAGTTTGCTCCACTTCCCGCAAGTGCTGGATTAACGCCTGCAAACGCACCGTCACGCTGATAATTGTGTACTGGGCAGCGTGGAGCGTTTACCGGTATTTGGTTGTAATTTGCACCAATGCGGTACCTGTGCGCATCTTGATATCCAATTAGTCGCGCTTGTAGCATCCTGTCTGGCGACGCGCCAATACCCGGTACCAAATTGCTCGGCGCAAACGCTGCTTGCTCTGTTTCTGCAAAATAATTTTCCACATTGCGATTTAACTCCAGTTGCCCCACTTCAATCAACGGGAAGTCGCTGTGTGACCATACCTTTGTTAAGTCAAACGGGTTAATACGGTAATTACGCGCTTCTTCTTCCGTCATAATTTGAACGTTTACAGTCCAAGATGGAAAGTCACCGTTATCGATACTTTCAACAAGGTCTTGCTGCGCACCGTAAGCAGGCATTCTCGCTGCTTCTTCGTTCGTGAGCGTTTTGATACCTTGGTTAGTTTCAAAGTGCCACTTCACCCAATAGCGCTCACCGGCTTTATTCCATAAACTCAATGTATGAGAGCTGTAGCCGTTCACGTGGCGATAAGACAGCGGAATACCACGATCTGACATCAAAATTGTTGATTGGTGTAATGACTGCGGATTGTTCGCCCAAAACTCATATACCGCCTGCGGATCTGGTAAGTTAGTTCGCGGGTTCTTTTTCTGGCTGTGTATAAAATCAGGGAACTTAATGCCATCTCGCAAGAAAAACACTGGCGTATTATTACCCACCATATCCCAGTTACCCTGCTCAGTATAAAACTTCACAGAAAAACCACGGGGGTCGCGAGCGTAGTCGCTTGAATCTTGACCACCACCTACTGTAGAGAAACGTAGAAAGACGTTAGTTTGCTGTCCTTCTTGCTGAAGAAAGTCGGCAATGGTGTAATCGGATAAACTCTTAGTAAGCGTAAAAGTACCATACGCTGCACTACCTCTAGCGTGAACTACGCGTTCAGGAATGCGCTCGCGGTTAAAGTGCGCAAGCTTCTCGAATAAATAGTGGTTGTCGAAAGTAACAGGGCCACGAGCTCCGGTGGTGCGACTTTGGTTGTCATTAGCAACGGGCGCACCATTGCTAGACGTTAGCGTGGTAGGGTTTATAGCTGTACCTGAAAATGGACACTTACTCATGCGAATTCCTTCTAGTTCGGTTTTGCCTGTTAAGAAGCAAATTTATGACGACAACGCTTCAACAAGGCATTACATAAGGTGAACTCTGAAACATTCTTCTAATCACCTTTTTCGTTTAGAAAGATAATGAGCGATTCCATTAAACTATTAAAGTAAACTAAATAGATAATGCTAATCGCGATTTTGAATTAGCAAAATTAATGAGCCGTGTCACTTCTTATCCCTTTTGAAAAAGGAAACTATTGAAGACCTTCACAATAAACTCGTTATCTTCGTTTTTTACGCGAAGTGCTGGGCACATTACTTTTATGCAATAAAAGTCTACTGCCGCCTTTAAACCGTAATTATTCAAAATTCATCAATTCACTATTTGCTATGTCCAAACTACTTATCTACATTACAGGCGCACTGATGCTGCTAATTGTGGCGATAGCCTCGTGGAATACGTTTAAAACGTTAATGGATATAAGCGAGAGAAATAGCGAGCTGACATTTATGGGCAGTTCAGGGTGGCGCTGGCATGATGAGTCACAGCGTATTCAGATTAAACGAGTGAAAAATCAACTGCCGGCTTTACGAAAGGTATCTGAAAACGGCGATTACGCCTCGCTCGTCACCATTACACAAAGCGGTAGCTATCGTGGCTTTGTTTTTTTTAGATACCGATTGTGAGGACGGCGCTATTGTAACCGAGCGAGTGCCCTATGACGGCACAGAGCAAGCCAAGCTAGAAGTACTTCATTGCCTTCACGGTAAGTTGGTGTACATAGAAACGTGGCCTTCAGCACCAAAGATAAATTGGCAAGGGCGTATTGGAGATTTTCAATTTCAAGAAGCGTTAAGCAATTGGGACTTCATGCCTTTGCAAAAAGCTTACTTAAAAAGCGTGGCAGAACTCATTTAAAAGCAATGGGGTCAGAGTAACGACCCTGCCCCCAACTACTTATGGTGCTTAAGCTTTTGCGAGTGCGTCGTCAATATCTTGCGCGTTGTGACGATTTTCTAGTTGCCCATCATCGCCCCATGTTTTATTTACAATGCGACCCCGTTTAACGCCTTCGCGCTGTTCTAACTGCTTCGCCCAGCGCATAAGGTTCGAGTATTCGTGCACTTGAAGGAAAGTAGCTGCGTCGTATAAATTTCCTAACACCAAGTTCCCATACCACGGCCAAATTGCCATATCTGCGATGCTGTACTCACTCCCCGCCATAAACTCATTTTTCGCAAGGTGCTTATCAAGTACGTCTAGTTGACGCTTAGTTTCCATGGTGAAACGGTTTATGGGATATTCCATTGGGTAGGGTGCATAGCTATAAAAGTGACCAAACCCGCCACCAAGGTAAGGCGCTGAGCCTACCTGCCAAAATAGCCAGTTAAAACACTCTGCTTTTGCGTGTGGGTCCTGTGGAATGAACTTACCGAATTTTTCGGCCAGATAAACTAAGATAGAACCTGATTCAAAAAGTTTGGTCTCTGGTGATGTGGTCCTATCAACCATTGCAGGAATTTTGCTATTAGGGTTAACATCAACAAAGCCCGACGAAAATTGATCTCCCTCACCTATATTGATTAACCACGCATCGTATTGTGCTTCGCTAACGCCGGCAGCTAAAAGCTCTTCGAGCATAATAGTAACTTTCTGGCCGTTTGGTGTGGCAAGTGAATAAAGCTGCAGTCCATGCTCGCCTATTTGGCGCGCTTCTTCGTGCGTTGCTCCAGACACTGGACGATTGATACTCGCCCATTTATTGCCGTCTCCTTCGGCCTGTGTCCAAACTTCAGGTGGCGTGTAATTACTTTCTGTCGACATAGCAATTCCTTCTCATTGTTTATTTATTTCGTAAATCATATCTACGGTAATACTTGGCTATAAAGAACAACTTTTAAAGGCTTATGGCGCATAGCAGTCGATTAATAAACAGCAATATAAGTTTACTAACATAAAAAAACCGCACGTTGCATTAATACAACGTGCGGTTTTTTTGAATAAAAGGCGAGCAGTCCTTTGCCCGCAAACTGGTACTATTCGATAGCAACGGTGGTGGTGTCGCCAGCAACCACCGTGGTCGTGTCAATTGTCTGTAAAAAGAAACCGTCTTCTTCGTCTTCATCTGTTTCCGGTTCGTCAATCGACGCGGTGCATGAAAAGCTCAGTGAATATTCACCCTGAGGAATGAAGCCTGCAGTAAAACTAAATGTTTCATCCGCTTCGTCATAAGTAACCGGCACAACTGTGAAAGGGCGTAATTCAGTGTCGTCTACCTCGGCATCTGCGTCATCGCCCAACGTTTCAAGAATATTTTGCTCACCTTGATAGACATACACTGCGTTACCAACAAACATATCGCTTTTAACAGCGCACTTCTCATCCATTACGAGGGCGCTGTCTACGGTTCCGCTTAGCGTGCCTACATCGTCGTTTAATACTAAGCGTACGCCTCGCGGCTTGAGCATGATAACTTCTTGCCCTACTGGATCGACCAAGCTCTTTCTTAAATCAAACTCAACAGTATAGGCAGCGTCAAAGTTTGGCTGCGCGGTAAACCCATCGAGTTTAAGCTCACCACTTGGAACGCGAATAGGGTAAGTGCCCTCATTAGTCACGATGTAGGACTCTTCGGTAACACTTAGGCGCAATTGACTATAGTCACCTACTGGAATTTCAGTATCTTCAACAATAATCTCAAACTGCTCGCCCGGTAAGGTCAATAAATCTATGCTTCGCGAATCGCCGTTTTCATCTTCTACAGAAAACGTAATAGGTGATTCATTGCCAATTAATTCTACTTCATCGAAATACACCACTACTTCACTTGCGTTATCTACAGGAGCGTCGGAAACCGACAGGGAAAAGGTACTTGTGGTAGGTGTGGGTTCACTCTCAACATTGTCATCTGAACCACCACAAGCGCTAAGCGTGGCTAGTGCAGTCATGATCAAAGATGTAGTAAACGAGCGCTTTGCAATCCGAGAATATAATGAATTTGGGTTGTTTTTCGTTTTTTTCATTTATGACACCTGCGTTTCTATTTTTGTATTAACCCCAAAATAATCAAGGATTATGCCACAACAAAATAAACCATATAAAACAAAAGATTACCCGACAAAGGGATGAGTAAGAAGGCCGCAGAGGCGTGAAACGTTGCGCATAAGCAACACCTTTTTACACAGATAAAAAAAAGCAGGCTCAGCCTGCTTTCTAAAACTTACGTGAAATTTTAAATACTCACGCGCTTATACGGGCGATATTCCGCTTTCCAGAAATTGCGCTCTATGCTGTCGCGTAGTGCGTCGTCTGACATTTCCAAGGCAAGCCCCTGCTCCATCGCCACCTTTCCCACTTCAAAAGCAATCTCACGGCTTATTTGGGCAATTGCAGCTAGCGGGGGTAGCAGCGACCCCAACCCTGTGTTGACTAATGGCGACGCCGCTGCAAGTGCGTTACTTGCAGCCATTAGCATTTCATCACTTATTAACTTCGCTTTTGACGCGACAACCCCAAGGCCAATGCCTGGGAAAATATAGGAGTTGTTACATTGCGCAATTGGAATAACTTTGCCGTTGTACTCAACAGGTTTAAACGGGCTACCTGTTGCGATAATAACCTCGCCTTCTGTCCACTCGATAACCTGCTCAGGTCGCGCTTCTACTTGTCGAGATGGGTTACTCAGCGGGAAGATAATAGGTAATTCGCAACCTTGCTTCATGGCGCGAATAACTTGTTCGGTGAACAAACCAGGCTGTCCTGAAACACCAATGAGAACATCTGGTTGCGCACAGTGCATAACATCAAGTAACGATGCGTAATCACCACTGAATGTCCACTCAGCTAAATCGGCTTGCTTCTGCTGAAGCTTTTGTTGAAAGTCGCGCAAGCCTTCCATGCCTTCGGTTACCAAGCCAAAGCGGTCTATCATAAAGACTTGCTTACGCGCTTGTTCATCACTTAGACCTTCAAAGACCATTTGCTGTATAAGCATCTCGGCAATGCCACAGCCCGCTGAACCCGCGCCCACAAACACAACTTTCATGTCGCTAAGCTTCTGCTGCTTAGTTTTACAGGCCGCTAAAATGGTACCAAGCGTTACCGCAGCGGTACCTTGAATATCGTCGTTAAAGCAACACACTTCATTGCGATAGCGATTAAGCAAAGGCATAGCGTTTGGCTGTGCGAAGTCTTCAAACTGGACCATGACATCAGGCCAGCGGCGCTTAACCGCCTTGATAAACATATCTACGAATTCATCGTATTCCTCCTGACCAATGCGCGGATGGCGGGCCCCCATGTACATAGGGTCGTTCAAGAGCTTTTCGTTGTTAGTACCCACATCAAGCATTACCGGTAAGGTATATGCTGGGCTAATACCCCCACAAGCGGTGTACAATGAAAGCTTACCAATAGGAATACCCATACCGCCAATACCTTGGTCACCTAGACCCAAAATACGCTCACCGTCGGTAACAACAATCACCTTCACTTTGCGTTTAGTCGCATTTCGTACAATGTCGTCTAGCTGATGACGCTCTTCATAAGATACAAAGAGACCGCGTGAACTGCGGTATATATCAGAAAACTGCTCACAGGCATCTCCCACCGTCGGTGTATAGATGATAGGCATCATCTCATCGATATGTTTTTGAATGAGGCGGTAAAACAGCGTTTCGTTGTTGTCTTGAATGGCGCGCAAATAAATGTGCTTATTAAGCGCTTCATCAAAGCTGCTATATTGCATGTAAGCGCGTTCCACCTGCTCTTCTATGGTTTCATATCGAGGTGGAACTAACCCTGTTAGGTTGAACGCAGCCCGCTCGCGAGCGTTAAAGGCACTGCCTTTATTAAGTAGGGGGGTTTCCAGCAATGAAGGGCCGGCGTGAGGAATATAAAGATATCGCTGTGAATCTTCTGACATTGGATTTCCGATAATGTGTTCAGGCAAAATACATCGCCTAAGCCCGAAGCGGCACGCCTAAAACGTGCCTGCTTATAATTAGAATATTTCTTCTGGCTCTGGCGCAGTCGCTTTATCCTGCGTGGCAGGGTCCAGCACCTCGTCATCGCGAACATAGGTAGTTGGTTCTGTGCCTTGCAGGAAATATTCAAATAGTGTCGTATGGTCTGTACGTCGGGTCAACTTCCCACTGGTACGATCAATGCGAACCCGCACAATATCTTCTGGCACGGGCATAGGCGTATGAGGTTTATCTTTTAACGCCTTTTGCATAAACCTAATCCACGCCGGTCCCGCCGCCTTAGCGCCGTCTTCCGTGCCAATAAGTGCATTGCCTATCCAGTTAAATTTTTCTGGATTTTTGTTTATAAGGTTTTGGTTTCGCGTGGCGCGACCCAACTGCCGACCCATATTGTCAAAGCCCACCCAAGCCGTAGCAACGAGATCTTTGTGGAATCCACTAAACCAGGTATCTCGAGAGTCGTTTGTAGTACCCGTTTTACCGGCAATGTCAGTTCGCTGAAGTATATTTCGTGCTCGCCAGCCTGTGCCCAACCAATAGGTTTTCTTACTCCAATTGCCATTAGCCCGAACGGCGGTACGCATCATTTCCGCCACTAAGAAGGCGTTTTGCGCAGTGATAACTTGAGGGGCGATCACTTTCTGTGCATCTTCTTCGCCACCGGCGTCGCCAAGTATAATGTCTTGATTTAGTTCCGCGGCAAGCAAGGCTTCAATGTCAGCCTCGTCATCTTCTGGCAATATTTCAGCCTCGCTTTGACTTTCACAACGATTACACGCCCACACGGGGTTCGCTTTCCAAAGCTCATCGCCGTTTTCATCCAACACTTTACTGATGAAATGGGGATTGACTAAGTAACCGCCGTTAGCGATAACCGACATGCCTCTTACCACTTCAAGCGGTGTATGAGAACTCGACCCCAAAGATACCGTTTCATCTAGTGGAATATCATCTTTATTAAAGCCAAAACGGGTTAAGTAGTCGGCGGTTTCTCTCAACCCCACACCGCGCAACAGTCTAACCGACACCACGTTTTTAGACTTACCAAGCGCCTTACGCATTCTTATTGGCCCGTCGTACTCAGCGGGAGAGTTTTGCGGGCGCCAAGCAACGCCTGTCGCAGCATTCCACTGATTAATCGGGGCATCGTTAATAATGGACGCTAAGGTATAGCCGCTATTGATGGCAGCAGAATACACAAACGGCTTGATATTCGAACCCACTTGACGTCTAGCCTGGGTAGCGCGGTTGAACTGACTTTGATAAAAGCTATAACCGCCTACTACCGCTTCAACTGCACCGTTTTCTGGATTAAGCGCGATAAATGCGCCGCTGACTTCGGGAATTTGCGAAATACGCCACTGTGCTTCTTGCTGTCTAATATAAATAACAGCCCCTTCTTGGGCCACATCTGAAGCGGTTTTAGGGTCGCTGCCCTGCCTAAAGTCTGTGATGTAGCGGCGCGCCCAATCCAGCCCGTCCCAAGCTATTGTGCGAGTTTCACCATCTACAGACAGTACATCTATAGATTGCTCGTCTACCTTGGTCACAACAGACGGCATCAGAGGCTTGATGTGAGGCACCTCTTCTAGTACTCGAATAATAGACGTATTGTCCCAGTCATCTCTTGAGGTTTTATTGCTTATGTCGAAGCTCAATGACAGTTCAGGGATTTTTTCATCTTTACTCTCGGACTTAGGGATATTCCATAAGTAACCAAGAGGGCCTTTATAACCATGACGCTCGTCGTAGTCGTGTAAGTTTCGCACAACAGCCCGTTGTGCGGCGAGCTGAAGCTCAGACGTTGCAGTCGCAAACACCTGATACCCACCGGTTTCTGCCTCTTCCTTCCCGTAAATTTCAACCATTTCGTTGTAAATGGTGTCGGCGAGATAAGGTGCATCTACCTCAATTTCGGCACCATGCTTCTTAGCGGTAACAGGCGCACTCGCTGCTTCATCAAATTGTGCTTTAGTAATGTATTCTTCATCTAGCATACGCAGCAATACTACGCGGCGGCGTTCCACTGACCGCTCGGGCCCACTAATGGGGTTGAGGACAGAAGGGGCTTTAGGAAGACCGGCGATAGTAGCTATTTGCGCCAAAGAAAGCTCGTTGAGCGGCTTTCCGTAATACACCTGAGCCGCAGCACCAAAGCCAAACGCTCTGTGGCCTAATTCAATTTTGTTAAGATAGAGTTCGAGAATATCTTGTTTAGAAAGCTCCTGCTCCATGTGTAAAGCAATAAAGATTTCTTTTATCTTTCTGATATATGTTTTTTCACGAGTAAGAAAGAAGCCTCGCGCTAGCTGCATGGTCAAGGTACTTGCGCCCTGACGCTTTTCGCCAGTTAGTACTAAGCTTACCGCAGCCCGCATAATGCCAATGGGGTCAATACCATAGTGTTCAAAGAAGCGACTGTCTTCGGTAGCAAGTATGGCGTCAATTAATTCTTGAGGTACTTCCTCAAGTTTTACCGGGATCCGCCGTTTAACTCCATACTGAGAAATAAGTTTTCCGTCTTTGGTGTATATTTGCATTGGTGTTTGCAGTCGTACATCCTTAAGTACAGTAACACTTGGTAGGTCAGGTTTGATATAAAAGTAAATACCTACCAGTGCTGCAACACCAATAAGGCCTGATAGGAAGCTAAATAATATAAGTGGTTTGATGTACTTCACTGTAACGGATACCAAGACATTTTGTTGAAATGACGTATATTTTATACGTATGTGTTATCTGTAGAACCATACGCACAATACTAATAGAGTAATATTGTACTTTAGAGCGACTACCATTGAAACTGGACACTTGCACATGAAATCGCTGTTTAAAAACAAGCTGCCACCCATTGTGGGCTTAGATATAGGCACGCGTCAAATAAAAGCGGTGTGGTTAGAGCAATCGAAAGAGGGTTTTGTCCTTCAAGGGTATGCTTGTGAACCCATTAATAAAATTGCTTTTTCTGAACGCGATATTAAAGATTATGAATCGGTCAGTATCGCCTTGAAAAAAATTCGAAAATCACTGAAAACCAAGTTAAAGCTGGCCAATGTGGCGGTCGCGGGGACCTCAGTCATCAGTAAAATCGTTTACATGGAACCCGAGCAAAACGATTACGATTTAGAAAATCAGATTGAAATTGAGGCCGACAGCCTTATCCCCTACCCACTTGAAGAAGTATATTTAGACTTTGAAGAGATGGGGCCAAGTGCCACGCACACCGGTAAAGTAAACGTACTGCTAACTGCGGCACATAAAGATCTGGTAGACAGTCGACTATTGCTAGCCAGAGAAGCTAATTTCGAGCCTAAAATTGTCGATATGGAAAATTACGCCATCGGCAATGCACTGGATTTTTTTCATACGCCTCACGTAGAAGATGAACCCCTTTGTTGCGTTAATGTGGGGGCATCTTTGCTCCAAATATGTGTAATTAAAAACGGCGATGTTATTTACACGAAAGAGCACGCGTTTGGCCTAAACCAGTTAGTCAATGATATCAGCGCAATTCACATGGTTGAGCGCGAAACAGCAGAACGCCAGCTTCTTGATGGCACACTGTCAGGAAACTGGGTTGAAGATACACTCCCCATTTTTGCTGCCAACCTTCAGCAGAACATCAATCGCGCTATACAAATGTACATGAGTACGTTACACGCAGAGCGCCCAACCAAAATACTCTTTAGCGGTGGAGCGGCGACGATAGCACCTCTTGTCGATATCCTAAAACAAGACTTAGGCCTTGATGTGAATTGCTTTAATCCCTTTAGCAATATGACAATTAACCCTAAACTTGATATTACTCGACTTAACAAGATAGCGCCTCAGCTTGCGATTGCCGCAGGGTTGGCGAGCCGGAGCTTTACGCCATGGCACATGTAAATTTATTGCCTTGGCGAGAAAAACAGCGCCAACATCAAAAACAACAATATTTAGCAGGCTTGTTGGCCGTGGCTGCCATTGTGGGCTTAATTTTTTGGTTTATCGGTCAAGCCATTGACCAGCAAATCAATAATCAAAACTCGCGCAATCAATATCTTGAGCGTGAAATCGCTATACTCGATGCGCAAATTGGCGAGATTAAGACCGTAAAAGAAAAAAAGAGTGCAATAGAACAGCGTATGGCGCTAATTGAACAGCTTCAAGCTAGTCGAAATATTGCCCCTATCGTTTTTGATGAATTAGCTAAACTCGTTCCACCGGGCGTGGCTTTTGAAACGATGACACGCACCAACAACCGTATTGAAATAGAGGGAGTAAGCGATTCTAATAACCGCTTATCTGACTTCATGCGTGCGTTAGAAAATTCTAAAGTATTCGTTGCCGCAGAGCTCTCTACCATTAAATCTGACAGTAGCACTGCAAGAGCCATTAGCAACTTTACGCTCACCTTTTCAATAAATACGAATGTTGCTCCGCTAGAGGTTGAGAGTAGTAAGGCGCAGAAATAATGAAGTTTGACGTTTCTAAACTAAAAGAATTAAACGAACTCGATTTTGAACAAATCGCGATATGGCCCCATGAGGTACGTATTGTAGTTGCCGCTTTTGTGGCAATTTTGGTGGGCGCGTTAAGCTATTACCTGCTAGTCAGCCCCAAGCTGCCAATACAAGATGCGGCCGAGCTAAAAGAGCAAGAGCTAAAACTACAGTTCGAAGCGAAATATCGTATTGCTGCTAATCTAGATGCCTATGAAGCGCAGCTAAAACAAATAAGAGAAGATTTCTCTTCTATGCTTAAAAGCTTGCCCACGAGTAATGAAACGCCTGGGCTACTTGACGATATTACTTACGTGGGCACAGCATCAGGCCTTACATTTGAGCTTCTTAACTGGCAACAGGAAGTACCCAAAGAATTCTACACCGAGCTTCCCATTGAAATGGAAGTCAGTGGTGGCTATCACAACTTTGGCGAGTTTGTTGCGAAGGTGGCAGATTTACCAAGAATCGTAACCCTTCATGATTTCGAAATTAAGCGACAGCCAAACGGCCTATCGCTTAAACTTCAGGCGAAAACTTATCGCTCCGAAAGCGCCTCAGAACTTAAAGGAGATGAAAAATGATCCGCTCGTTTTTATCTCTTATAACGCTATTTTTGATAGCGGGCTGTTCGCCGCAGCTCGACGATTTACAAGCCTACACACAAAGCGTTAAAGAGCGGGCTCAGCCACAGGTTGAACCCTACCCTGAGTTTAAAACTCACCCGCCGTTTAACTATACAGCGAGTGATTTAAGAAGCCCGTTTGATCGCCCTCGAAATGCCGCTGTTCCCGTAGCGAAGTCGCGGGTGGAAAACTGTTTGCAGCCAAACTTTCAGCGTCCCAAACAAGCGCTTGAAGCCTATGGCGTAGATGCCCTTGCGCTTAGCGGTAACTTTTCGGTAAAAGGTGACAAATGGGCTTTATTAAAAAGTAATGATGGCGTACTACATAAAGCGAAAGTAGGGAGTCGTATTGGCTTGTTTTATGGCAAAATTACGCAAATTAACACTGACTCGATTACTATTGAGCAATTATTACCTGATGGTGCAGGCTGCTGGCAAAGGAAAACAACAACAATGACTACAGCATCGAAGGCGGGAGAGTAAGCATGGCCGAACGATACATATTTAACAAATCTCTGAATCGTAGAGCCCCTAGATGGTATTGGCTGGCCTCCATCGTAACAGCGATATTTTCGTTCACGCTATGGGTCTCTCCAGTAAAGGCGCAAGAGCCTATGTTGGTAGATCCCAATGCAACGCAAAATGCGTTATCGAAAAGCTCAACCATAACCAACATTGACTTTACGCAAGCTGCCAAGAATACCGCAGTCACATCAGTCGAGTTTGAAGGTGAGGCTCCTAAAGTTCAGCTTATAGAATCTCAAGGTAAAGTGTCGCTTACACTGGCAAACGCCACCTTAGGCGAAGACCAGTTATTAGAGTTAAATGTAGCCGACTTTGGCACAATGGTATCGACCATAGAAACCTTTGAAGACAAAGATGGTGCGAGAATAGAAATTAACTACTCAGGTCCGGTAACCGTTAGAAATACGGTTAAAGACGCTGTGCTTCGCATTGCCATTTCACCCATGGATAGCGAACAACAAGAAGCACTGGAAGCCGAGAAAAAGTACACGGGCGACCCTATTTCCCTCGACTTTCAAGATGTACCTGTTAGGCAAGTTTTACAAATTATTGCGCAGGTTAACGGTTTTAACCTTGTGACCACCGACACGGTGTCAGGAAACGTTACGATCAGTTTGTCAGGTGTTCCCTGGGATCAAGCGCTAGATATGATTTTGCGTGTGAAAGGGCTAGATAAACGCCTAGAAGGCAATATTCTTCTTATTGCGCCTGCTGAAGAGCTTTCAGCCCGCGAGACACAAGCCCTTCAATCGAAAAAGCAGGTGTCAGATTTAGCGCCGCTTCACACCGTTAATATTTCAGTTAACTACGCTAAGGCTGCGGCACTTGCCACTATTTTGAAGTCGACAGAAGGCGGTATTCTTTCAGAAAGAGGTGGAGTGACCGTGGACGAGCGTACTAATACCTTACTTATTCGCGACACTTTAGCCTCAATTGATGAAGCTAGAAAGACGATCAATGCGTTGGATATTCCGGTTAAACAGGTGCTTATTGAAAGCCGCATGGTTACCGTACTAGACGACGTTGATGAACAGCTAGGCGTGCGCTGGGGCTTTAGTGACCGCCAGGATGACAATGGCATATCAGGCAGTATTGAAGGTGCAGATACCATTGCTGGTGGCGTTGTGCCAAGTATTGAAAACCGTCTTAATGTTAACCTTCCGGTAAGCAGCGCAGCAGGTAGTATCGGTTTTCAGATAGCCAGCTTGGTAGATGGCACCATACTCGATTTGGAACTGTCTGCATTAGAATCGGAAAATAAGGGCGAAATTATTGCAAGCCCGCGTATTACCGTTGCAAACCAGCACGAAGCGTACATTGAACAAGGTACCGAAATTCCTTATGTTCAAGCCACCTCGAGTGGTGCTACGTCAGTAGAATTCAAAAAAGCGGTACTGTCGCTTAAAGTAACGCCGCACATCACCCCTGATAATCGCATTATTCTTGATTTAGTGGTGACACAAGATACCCGAGGTGAGACGGTAACAACCTCTACAGGGGATGCCGTAGCTATTGACACCCAAGAGATTAAGACACAAGTCTTAGTGGAAAATGGTGAAACCATTGTGCTCGGTGGTATTTTTCAGCAAACCAGCTCTGACGGTGTGTCAAAAGTACCGCTATTTGGTGATTTGCCCCTTGTTGGCGCGCTATTTAGAAACTCATCTCAGCTTCAACAAAAACGTGAGCTTCTTATCTTCGTAACACCTAAGATAGTGACAGAAAGACCATAATTGTTGGTTTGATAAACAAAAAATGCGCTTTTAAAAGCGCGTTTTTTCGTTTTAGGGCCTTTTTTGCCACTAAATTTACAGGTATAGGCTATTTGTTGGTAACAAAACTTGCAACGCCTTGCATGAAACTGAGATAATCCCCGCCTCGAAATTTAAGCGAGGTTTAAGGAGTGGTGCTTATTGGACACTAAATAGGCACGAGTCAATGGGTAGGCTGGTAAGGCAACAGTGCACTGCCCCTAACATGATTAAGTTGTGATATAAGCAAATATGGCTGAAAAACGTAATATCTTTTTAGTTGGCCCAATGGGTGCTGGCAAAAGTACCATCGGTAGACATCTGGCAGACGAACTTCACCTAGACTTTTTTGATTCTGATCAGGAAATTGAGCGCCGTACAGGTGCTGATATCGCTTGGATCTTTGATCTTGAAGGCGAAGACGGTTTCCGAGCGCGCGAAGAAAATGTCATTAATGATTTGACAGATAAGCAAGGTATCGTGCTTGCCACAGGCGGCGGCTCTATAGTCACTAAAGCTGTGCGTAATCGTTTATCTGCCCGTGGTATTGTTGTTTACCTACAAACAACAATCGACAAGCAAGTTGCCCGTACACAACGCGACAAACGTCGCCCTTTGCTGCAAAACGAAGATCCAGAACAAGTACTTCGCGATCTTGCAGAAATGCGCAACCCGCTTTACGAAGAAGTTGCTGATTACATTGTTGATACAGACGACCAAAGTGCGCGTGCTGTAGCAAATCAAATTATCAGTAAGATCGGTCTATAAATAAACTTATGTATTAGGAGGTGCTACGCCCATGTCAACCTTAACTGTGGAACTTGGAGAACGTAGCTATCCTATACAGATAGAGGCTGGGCTGCTTTCGCAACCTGGCCTTTTTAGTGCCTACATAAAAGGCCCGCTTGCCGTTATTGTAACCAACGAAACCGTTGCTCCACTTTATCTTGAAACGGCGAAGGCGGCATGTGGTGACGTTCACGTTGAAACCATTATCTTGCCTGACGGTGAGCAGCATAAAAATTTAGCGCAGTTCGAAGTTGTGATGACCCGCCTTCTTGAGCTTAACGCCGCCAGAGATACCACGCTAATTGCATTAGGTGGCGGCGTAATCGGTGACCTCACAGGCTTTGTTGCAGCGACCTATCAAAGGGGCGTACCTTTTATTCAGGTTCCTACCACATTACTTTCTCAAGTAGACTCATCGGTTGGCGGTAAAACGGCGGTAAACCACCCTCTAGGTAAAAACATGATTGGTGCATTTTACCAACCTGTTTATGTTGCTATCGATACCGACTCGCTGACGACACTGCCGCCAAGAGAATTTGCTGCCGGTATGGCAGAAGTGATTAAATACGGCATCATTTACGATGCTGACTTTTTCACTTGGCTTGAAGAAAACGTAAATGCACTCACTTCACTAGACACAAGCATCCTAACCCAAGCTATTTCCCGCTGTTGTGAAATTAAAGCCGTTGTTGTTGCTAAAGACGAGCGAGAAGGTGGTCTGCGCGCCATTCTCAATTTAGGCCACACGTTTGGACACGCAATTGAAGCAGAGCAAGGGTATGGCAATTGGTTACATGGCGAAGCGGTGGCCGCTGGTACTATACTTGCTTGTAAAGCTGCAGAAGGTTTATCGTGGTTTTCAGCGTCAGAAACACGTCGCGTGTCTGCGCTATTTGAAGCGTTTGCATTGCCTGTTAAAGGGCCAAGTAGCATGACTAAGGACGACTACGTTAAGCACATGAAACGCGATAAAAAGGTGGAAGCAGGCAATATTCGTTTTGTCCTTCCCCAAGGTATTGGCAAAGCGGTGGTCACTAAGGACGTTACCGACGACATTCTAACTGACATTCTTGCTTAGCCTAACTATCGCAACATACTAGCAGCGATTGCACCGCTATAGAGTAGTGCCCCAGAAGCGATAACATGGTCATTTTTTGCACCCAATGCACTTCTAGATCTGTCATTCAGGTAGAAGTATAGCGCGGCTAGTCATAGGTTTAACAGTATCGGTTAATAAGGGCAAACTCCATGCAAAGCGAGCTGCATGATCGTTTGGAATACTTGGTCAATTACTCCTCTCAGCTGATCTTTGTCAGCGGCGAGTCTATTGCTCAACAACAAAAAACCCTTGAAGCCTTCGTATTTCAACAGCACGACGATACTGAAATTGCGTATTTAACCGCGCAAGAAAATATGGAGCCGTCAGATTATCGACGCCAACTTTGTCGGCAGTTGCTCGGGCAAGTCGTGGGCAGTTTCGTTAGACCCCTCAATGAATTACTTTCCGACTTGAATAGCCATGAAGGGCCTATTCTTATAGCCATAACGCAGGCACATAACCTTCCTGATGCCCTGCTGCAAGAGTTATGGGACCTTGTCTTACAAAGCCGGTTTGCGGGCAACAAGCAGCATCTGAATGTGCTTTTGTTTGCGAACAACGAGTGGGCAGAACGCGCTAAGCAGTGGCTTCCTGCAAAAAATACCGAAACGCCGCTTATTATTAGTAGTCAGTCAGTCATGAGTGAGCAACCAAACGTTGAGTCTGAGCTCGACAAAATGATTGCTTCAAGGAGAGAAGCGTTTCAAGCGCATTTAGAGAACAGGCAGCGTGAAAACACGCTAACTTTTCACAACCCGCTAAAGGCCACATGGTTCTATGTATCAGTTGTATGTGTCTTTCTGCTCACTTTTTCTGGCTTAGTTTATTGGCAGTATGGCGATAAACTAGCGTCGCTGTTTTCACCGATAGAACAGCAAAATAGTACTGAAAGTGAAGCTTTGCTAGTCGCGCCTGGTTCGGCCTATAAGACCCTTATGGATAGTAATACACAAGACACAGAAGAGAGCATTACTGGAGACATTGCAGGTGACATTGATAAAAGCAACATAAACGGCAGTGAATCTGAAAATGACGCTGAAATTCAAACTGCTAACGTAGAATTAGTGTCAGCCCCAAATTCAACACTTCGTAAAAACAAAAGCTCGGGCAGCGTTTCAACTAAAGACGACACACTTATAACAGACTGGAACGCCGCTGTATCATCGCTTCCTGCGCAACCGCCTTCTTCAGAACAGCAAGGCAATACGGCTACGGCAACGAATAACCCGCTTGAAGAAGAGCAAGCAAGTAGCGAAGAAAGTGTTAGTGCAACTAACAATCCCCGTGATTCTGTGAGCGAAGCGTCAGCCGAAAGTAACAATGCCGAGAATAACAATACGGTAAGTGAAAACATAAAAGGCACGCCTTCACAAAGTAACTGGATAATGGCCAACGACTACGCTATTCAAATGCTTGCTATGAAGGATGAATCTGTTCTCAAGGCCTTTTTACGCGAAAATGGCTTGGTTGAACATACCCGAATTTATAAAACCTTTCGCTATGGTGGCGAGTGGTTCGTAGTAGTTAACAAGAACATTTATGCTTCGTTATCGCAAGCGCAACAAGCACGAACAGATTTACCCGAATACCCAGGTAAACAAAATGCTTTTATAAAGCGAGGAAGCCAAATCCTCTCTGAAATGGGTAAAGCGCAAAATTAAGTCATTTCGCAGCCGGATAGCCATATTATTTCCAGTAAACGAGCAAAATTCCCTTCTTGCTGCACTTGTTGGTTGTCCGTTTTACTGATGAAAGTTACAATCTACCTTTAGCGTGGTGATATCTGATACTGATCAGCATAAAAGTATAAAGACGACCCTTTCCCTTGGAACGGCGGCGCAAGGAAAAACCACCGTCTTCATTCCGTCTAGGTAGTAACGTTTAAGCATGATGCAGAAGAAAAACCGGGCTTTTTT
Source organism: Alteromonas infernus (assembly GCF_902705815.1). NCBI lineage: Bacteria > Pseudomonadati > Pseudomonadota > Gammaproteobacteria > Alteromonadales > Alteromonadaceae > Alteromonas > Alteromonas infernus. The sequence goes on along the minus strand of NZ_CACSIG010000056.1, from coordinate 75,987 downwards.
TAAAATGGGCCGGTGGCAAATACAGCTTGGTTGAGCATATTCAGGCCAGATTACCGCAAGCTAACAAACTTATAGAACCGTTTGTTGGTGCAGGCTCTGTGTTTTTGAATACGCAATACAAGCGCTACCTACTAAATGACATCAACCCCGATCTTATTAACTTATACAACTTCCTAAAAGCCCAGCCAGACGCGCTTATCAATGACGCTCGCTCGTTTTTCGATGGTAAACGCAACGAAGAGAAAATGTACTACGCGTTGCGCGAAGAATTCAATGCTACCGAAGACGAGTATTATCGAGCTATCCTCTTTTTATATTTAAACCGCCATGGCTACAACGGTTTGTGTCGCTATAGCCTTCAAGGTCGTTTTAATGTGCCGTTTGGCCGTTACAAAAAGCCCTACTTTCCAGAAGACGAAATGTTTGTGTTTTCTGAAAAATCACAAAAAGCCACTTTCACCTGTCTACCGTTTGAGAAGGTTTTTTCAAGGGCTAGGCGAGGCAATGTTATTTATTGCGATCCACCCTACGCACCTATCAGTAAAACGGCTGCCTTTACTAGCTATGCAGCCCGTAGTTTTGGGCAAGAGTCTCAAGAAAAACTGGCAGAATTGGCCACCCGAGCATCTAAAAAGCGTGGAATTCCGGTATTAATATCGAACCACGATTTACCGCTAACCCGAGCCCTATACCAAGGTGCGGATTTCAGTATGCTGTCAGTAAAGCGGTCTATTAGTCAAAATGGTGCAAAGCGTCAACCGGTTGATGAAATACTCGCTTATTTTCCACCTGCGAAAGTTGTTGCCAAGCGAAAAGCTCGTAAGAAAAAAGCAGTGCAGCGCCCTTCGGATTGAAGGCAATAATACGACAACAGAAGAAATATTGGCGCCTTCGGTTTAGTTATATGATGTTTTAAGCTTAGCCTTCAGGGAAGACGCAAAGGAATTAGCCGCCGTAGCCTGTATACCACTTTACGAACATAAATAGTGAAACAACAAATAGCGCTACCAAAATTACCCCAATAACAGCAAAGCTGATAAAAGTGCCTTTAGTAAAGTCGCGTTCATAGTTTTTGTGGCTTTGAACACCGAACAGACTTGCGACTACACTACCTAGAACTGACCAGAAACCAGTACCAGATGGCATAGTGTCCCCTACGCGTCGTTCGAAGGAGAGGTGAAATCTCGATTACCATCGTCGCTGTGCAGCAACTCCAGTAAATCTAAAAAGTGAAACTGAAAGGATGGCGATTTACCCGCGATCCAAGATAGCCAGCTAACTTCCTCTACACCGTCTTGGTATCGAGCACATTGATTTTGAATGTGGCTGGCTGGTAGCTTAGGGTTAAATTCGGTGACGGGTTGGTATTCACATACCGACGAGTGTGAGCTTGGCGGATTCGTGACTGCTACGCTAACTAGCGCTACAGCTGCAGATATCGCAAAAAATGGGAGAACTTTCATCCTGAATACTCCTTACACTCGTTTAAAAATTAATCTCATTATAATCAAAAGCAGGTTACTAACAAGTTAAAAATGCGTTGCCTTTAAAAATGAAAAGCCTAATGAACTGACATTAGGCTTTTACTACTCAACGTTTTGTTAAAGGCTATCTAATAGCCTTTGAACAAGTCTTACAGCTGGAAGTCGACTGAGTAAGCTACAGTGAATTTAACTGCATCGTTATCAAACTCATCATCGCCGCCCATATCATCTAGGTCGGTCCCTGTAATTGCAAAGCTAAAGCCATCTTTCGCGATTGATACGCCGTAGTCTACATAACCTTCAACACCGTTAAACGCTTCCGCAAAGTCACCTTCGTGATAACCAACGTGGAAACCAAGTTCGGTGCCATTTAGAATTTCCATGCCGTAGTCAAGAGACGTATAAGATGCTTGAGCAAATCCAAAATCTTGGCCTTCACCTTCATCAGCTTCGGTGTGTGCTAATAAGTAAACCGTTAGGCTTAAGCCGCCCATACCTACCGAGCCATAAACTTCAGCGAAGTCAAAGTTCGCTTCATCATCATAGTTGTAATAAAGGTAACCAAAGTCGTAAGCAATGCCGTCAGACTCGCCAGAAAAACCAAAGTACATGTCGTGCTCATATGAATATACATCGCCTGCACCATAGTTCACGTTAGATGCCCACGTACCCGCATAAAAACCACTTTCGTGTGCGTAGTCGATACCGCCCTGAACAGCAGCTTCGTTAGTAGTTTGTGTTAGACCACGCCAAATGTAGTTGCTGGTCGCGCTTGCATTGGCAGTAAATTCACCTTCTGCATAGCTAGGCATGGCTGTTAACAGACACGCTGAAGAAATTGCAGCGGCAAGGATTGTTCTTTTTGTAGATGTTTTCATGTGTGTTCTCCAGTCAAAATTCAAACTTGTTATAATTCGTTTTTCTGTCTGTGTTTTCTTTTTTGGACTGATTAACGCAAAGTTGATGCCCATTTATGGTTCACCAAAAAACTTTGCTCAAAAACTTTTAACTCACTGATTTAATTTAATAAATCAACCTACCAAAAAATAGTGCCGTTAAACCCACCGCATTCAACCTGAACAAAAACGCACCAACATAACGCACCCTCCCCATTATTGGGCAAGGCATTCTTATACCCTCGTCTATCTATAATTCCAGTGAAATGAACGCTGATTTAGCCTTTGCATAGTAAAGAAGCACGGATTTGGGTAAACTTTCGCAACCCTAAAACGTAAGTGGCAACAAACCCTGTTGTTTTTAGATTTAAAGGACATGAAATGAAACCATTCCTAATTGCCCCATCTATACTTTCTGCTGACTTTGCCCGTCTTGGCGAAGACGTAGACAACGTATTAAAAGCAGGCGCCGATGTGGTGCATTTCGATGTGATGGATAACCACTATGTACCAAACCTTACGTTTGGGCCTATGATTTGTGAAGCGTTGAGAAATTACGGCATTACTGCACCCATTGATGTGCATCTTATGGTTAAGCCCGTAGACGATTTGATAGAAAAGTTTGCCGACGCTAGCGCTAGCTATATTAGCTTTCACCCAGAAGCGTCTGATCACATAGATCGTTCTTTACAACTCATCATTGATGCCGGCTGTAAACCAGGTCTGGTATTTAACCCAGCCACGCCGCTACATTACCTTGACCACGTCATGGACAAGCTGCACCACATTCTTATTATGTCGGTGAACCCAGGCTTTGGCGGTCAAAAATTTATACCTAGTACCCTAGATAAAGTGCGCGCAGTTAAGCAGCGCGTTTTAGAAAGTGGCTATGATATTCGAATTGAAATTGACGGTGGCGTAAAAGTAGATAATATTCGCGACATAGCCGAAGCGGGTGCGGATATGTTTGTTGCCGGTTCAGCTATTTTTTCTCAACCCGATTACGGCGATGTCATCGAGCAAATGCGCGATGAACTGGCGTCATTATCTAAAGCATAGTTTTTAAAGCTAAACGTTCTCAAACTTAGTTTTAACAGTATTTAACGTATTACAGGTAAAAAGAAATGAGTATAAACCCGTTGTATTAAGTGGCTGTCAGCCTTCAGGCCAACTTACCCTTGGCAATTACATGGGTGCGCTTAAGCATTGGGTTTCCATGCAAGACGATCACGACTGCTTGTATATGATTGTAGACTTGCATGCCATTACGGTAAGACAAGACCCCAAGCAGCTAGCAGAAGCGTGCTTAGACGGCCTTTCTCTTTACCTTGCGTGTGGTATTGACCCACAAAAAAGCACGCTGTTTTTACAATCCCATGTGCCGGAACACGCTCAGCTCTCATGGGTTCTCAATTGCTATGCTCAAATGGGTGAGCTAAATCGCATGACTCAGTTTAAAGATAAGTCGGCGAAAAACGAAAATAATATCAACGTTGGTTTATATAGCTACCCTGTGCTTCAGGCTGCCGATATTTTGCTTTATCAAGCAGATAAGGTACCAGTAGGTGAAGACCAAAAGCAGCACTTAGAGTTGACCCGCGATATCGCAACCCGCGTGAATAACCTATATGGCGATGTGTTTAAATTGCCTGACCCTTACATCCCAGATTTCGGCGCGCGCATTATGAGCTTGCAAGAGCCGGAAAAGAAGATGTCGAAGTCAGACAATAATCCGAACAACTTTATTGGTCTGTTAGAAGAACCCAAGAAGTTGGCGAAGAAGATTAAGCGCGCGGTAACGGACTCTGACGAGCAAGCCAATATTTATTTCAACCCAACAGAAAAGCCTGGTGTATCTAACTTACTTACCCTGCTTTCTCTTTCTACCGGAAAATCGATTAAAGCGCTTGAACCTGAGTATACCGACAAAATGTACGGCCATCTTAAAGGCGATGTCGCAGACGCCGTCGTCGCGTTACTAGAGCCAATTCAAGCGCGTTATGCCGAAATTCGAGCAGACCGAGCTTACCTTGACGATGTTATGCGTCAGGGTGCGGAAAAAGCGTCTGCTCGCGCTGCAGAAACGCTCGCAAAGGTATACAACGCGGTTGGTTTTATACCTAAGCCATAAGACTACGCTGCCAGTTTGTTATGAAAGCCACGACGGGCAAGTATCACCCTTCGTGGCCATCACTTTCGCCTAACAGGATTACCTAGGAATAGCGCTGCTGTGTTGCTGTTAATTGATAATTTCGATTCATTCACTCATAACCTTGCTCGGTACTTCACAGAACTTGGTGCCAACGTTGAAGTTGTGAGAAACAATGCGCTGACTATCGACGACATAGAACGCCTTGCCCCTTCACAGCTTGTTATATCCCCCGGTCCGTGTACACCGAACGAAGCCGGTATAAGCTTATCTGCTATTTCTCATTTCGCCGGTAAACTGCCTATTTTAGGTGTGTGCCTAGGCCATCAGGCTATCGGCCAGGTGTTTGGTGCTGATGTAGTAGGCGCTCAAGAAATAAAACACGGCAAGGTTTCCACGTTAAAGCACAAGCAAACCGGTTTGTTTAAAACGCTTCCCAAAGCCTTTAACGTTACCCGCTACCACTCACTTGTGTTAGACCCAACCACAATGCCTCGCTCTCTTCAGGTTGACGCATGGTGCGAGACCGCACAAGGTAGGAAAGAGATCATGGCTATTTCACATACCTACCACCCTATATGGGGGGTACAGTATCATCCCGAATCACTGCTCACTGAACATGGTCACAGTGTGCTAGACGCTTTTTTGCGCTTCAAAATGCCTTAAGTTAATTCAACTACTGCCGATACGTTTTAGTAGTGTAAAAGCTGACGCTTTAAAGGCAGTATTTCTCGCAATTCACTGATTTTTCGCTTAACTTTCATAAGTCCATTTAGCGTTGGCACGCTAAATAGTGGTTATGTATCAACGGGGAAGCGCTATATCAGGGTTGATGAAAAATTATGTCGTTCGAAAAGCCGTAGCTGTTATTTATTCCATTGCAGAGCGAACGTTATAAGGCCCCTGATGTACGATAATATTGCCGTTCAACAAAAAGTTATGAGCAGGAGTGCTTTTAATATGACAATGGGGGCAACCACACCGCCCACAATCGACGAACGATTCGAGAACATGCTTATTTCTCCAGAACGCGTGCTCGAAATGCTAGGAAGGCGTCGAGTTGGTGAAGTGAGCTTCGAACAATCTGAACAAGGTGACGCTCGTCGGCTACTGCTGAATGTTGAGAAAGTGGCGATTGAGAATAAGCGCCTGCAAGAAAAAACGGAAGCAACCTATCAAGAGTCGGTAAGCCATCAACTTCACGAGATACTTTTCGAAGAGTTGACCGAGCAACTCAGCTATACCGACGAACTTGTACAAAACGTACTTAATTTACCAGAAAACATCGGCGAATTGCTTGATGCGCTCTCAGTAAGGGCGTGTTCTGTCTCTAAATTAGAGCCCATCGCCGCTACCATGCCGTGGCTTTACGATGAGCTTATCGTTTTCGTTAATACCCCCCAATTTAGACGTAAAGACTCTCGCGGTCGCATTATCGTTGTTGAAACGCTGAGAACGGCGCTTAGCTTTTTAGGTATAGAAAACTTACGCACCTTAATCCCTTCGCTAATTTTAAAGCGCGCTATGCCGCAAATTACCGACCCCTATCCGTTAATCAAGCAAAAGCTAACTCGCTATTCGACGGGTGTAGCCATAACAACAAAGCGCTTAGGGGCTATCAATGACATTAACAAAAATACCGCCTATACGTTGGGTATGCTAAGTAACTTAGGGCGCTGTGCAGTAACACGGCTTTACTTCAAACTGTTTGATAAAATTCAGCTTCACCTGCTAAAAGAGTGTCAAAAAGACAAGGAGCAAAAGCGACATGAAGCCTTACTTAAAATAACTCCCTCAGCAAATCATCTTATTGCTATGCAACAAGAGTTTGCCGATGCAGTAAGTGCCGACATCATGGAATGGATGAATTTGAAACGGCTGCCTATAGCATCGCCTATGCGGGATTGTGCGAACAAGATACCGGCTGAAAGTGGTAGCCTGTGCAAAGTACTTCATCAGGCTCGCTCTTATACACAAGTTCGGATGTTACACCAATTGAAACTGGTTGAGACGAAAGATGTAAAGCCTCTTTTTGTTGAACAAAAGTACCCTCAAGGGGCCCTTGAGAAACTAAAAACTATCGATATTTTTACTCTTCCATTAGTTAAAAACGAAGACAGTCATTAAAAATTTAGTGGATATTCATGCACTCGTTATGCAATGTGCAGCATGAAATTCACTTATCCTCTAGAAATCGGGCTTTCCTTACGGCTTTGCCCGCCAACCTCAGTATAGACATGCGCGTTTGGACGATACTTTTTTTCAACAATTTACTCGCGCAGCAATGCTGCTATAGCCAGCGTATAACCGTTTTCCAAGCAGAAAACTCGATTATTACTAAATGATATAGCCCAGTAGTTAATAGTTATTCACTTTTCCTGCAAATTAAGCCACAGTCCTTATAAATAAAGGGCTGCAGCCTTTTAGGAAGAAGACAAATGTTAAAAAAAATGGCATACTGTAAACCAAATCCGATTAGTTTTTATGCGCTAAAATAATGTTGCGTGCTTAAGAGTGGGAAGAAATTCTCTTCCAATGCTTTACGAACATGAACACAAAAAAGTGGTTTAGCGCCCAATGCAGAGGTAACAAAGATGAACGTAACTCGCGCTACATTTGATGATGTAATGGTTCCTAACTATAACCCAGCAGGTATGGTACCTGTTCGAGGTGAAGGTTCACGCGTATGGGATCAAGAGGGTGCTGAGTACATCGACTTTGCAGGCGGTATCGCAGTAAATGTTTTAGGCCACTGCCATCCTGAGCTAGTTAAAGCACTAAATGAACAAGGCAGCAAGCTTTGGCATTTAAGTAATGTATTTACCAACGAACCCGCTCTTCGCCTTGCTAAAAAGCTTAACGATGCCACCTTTTCCGACAAAGTTTATTTTGCGAACTCAGGTGCAGAAGCTAATGAGGCGGCGCTAAAGTTAGCTCGTCGCTGGGCGCTAGACAAGCACGGCGAAGATAAGAACCAAATCATTGCGTTTAATAAAGGTTTCCACGGCCGTACGTTCTTTACCGTAACGGTTGGGGGTCAAGCGGCTTACTCTGATGGTTTTGGCCCTAAGCCGGGCGCAGTTGACCATTGTGATTACAACGACCTCGCTGCATTTGAAGCACTTATCTCTGACAAAACCTGTGCGGTAATGATGGAGCCATTGCAAGGCGAAGGCGGCATCATTCCACCAGACGCTGACTTTGTAAAAGGGGTTCGCGAGCTATGCGACAAGCACAACGCGCTACTTATATTTGATGAAGTCCAGTCAGGCGTTGGTCGTACTGGCCACCTGTATGCTTACATGGGTCTTGGCGTAACACCGGATATCCTTACCACAGCAAAATCGTTAGGCGGCGGCTTTCCAATTGGTGCCATGCTAACTACAAATGATATTGCCGCACACCTTAAACCAGGCACTCACGGCAGTACGTACGGCGGAAACCCATTGGCCTGTGCGGTTGCGGAAAAAGCATTAGATATCGTTAATCAGCCAGAAGTACTTGAAGGTGTACTTAAAAAGAAGCGCTTTTCCGTGAGCTTTTAGGTGCGATTAACGAAAAATACAACGTATTTGAAGAAGTTCGTGGTCAAGGCATGCTGCTAGGCTGTGCACTAAATGAAAAATACCAAGGTCGCGCCCGTGACTTCATGATGGCAGCAACGAAAGAAAACTTAATGTGCTTGGTTGCCGGTATGAACGTGATTCGTTTTGCGCCTTCATTGGTTATCCCTGATGAAGACATTAAAGAAGGTTTAGCACGTTTTGAGCGCGCCGTTGCCGCCGTTGTAAACGCCGAATAATTACAACACGAGTAGCGAACATGAATATCATTCGCCCTATTACAAAGGCCGATTATAACGCGCTGAAAGAAATTGCCGTTGAATCGGGTATTGGCTTTACGTCACTGCCCGTTAACGACGAGTTACTACAGCGCAAAATTGATCGTGCAGAAACTGCGTTTAACAAACCTAACGTAACCGAGCCTGGCGATGAGTCATACTTGTTTGTAATGGAAGATACCACTTCCGGTACGGTTGTGGGCACGACAGGTATTGAAGCTGCAGTTGGTATTGACGATGCTTTCTATCACTACCATTTAAGTAAAGTAGTGCATGCTTCTCGCGAGCTAAACATTCATAATACGGTAGACATTTTAACGTTTTGTAATGACTACACCGGTGTCACTGAAATCTGCACCCTCTTTCTTCGTGAGCAAGCGCGAGGCGGTATTAACGGCCGCTTCCTGTCTAAAGTTCGCTTCTTGTTTATGATGGAACATCGCGAGCGCTTTTCAGAAACCGTGATTGCCGAAATGCGTGGCGTAAGTGACGAAGAAGGCCGTTCACCGTTTTGGGAATGGCTAGAGACCCACTTCTTCTCTATGGACTTTCCAACGGCCGACTACCTCACGGGTATTGGCAACAAGGTGTTCATTGCTGAACTTATGCCTAAATACCCGATTTACGTAAATTTACTGAGTAAAGAAGCTCAAGAAGTGATTGGCGAGGTACACGAAAAAACCCGCCCAGCCCTTCAGCTATTAGAGGAAGAGGGCTTTTCTTGCCGCGGTTACGTAGATATTTTCGACGCAGGCCCCACGGTTGAAGCGAACCTAAGCCATATTCGCACTGCACAGTCGAGTGTAAAACTACCGGTTTTCATTGACGACAACGCAGCTGCGTTAGGGCAAACGCACTACATTATTAACACATCTATATCTGATTTCCGTGCAGTAGCCACCGAAATGACGGTAAGCGAAGAGAAGCAAGTTGCCGTGCTTTCTCGCCAGGCCGCTGCTGCACTGAATGTGAAAGAGGGTGAACACGTACGCTTTGCCCCTGTCACCTACAGAGACTAAAAGGACACCCACTATGCTACATACACATTTTATAAACGGTGAATGGGTTGCCGGACAAGGTCACGACCTAACCTCAGTTGACCCCGCCAAAAATGAAATTATTTGGGAAGGCAAGTCTGCCACAGCAGAGCAAATCGACGACGCGATTAGCGCTGCCCGTGCTGCACTTCCAGCGTGGAGCATGAAGACGGTTGAAGCGCGTCTTGAAATTATTAAGATTTACGGCGCAAAGCTTGAAGAAGCAAAAGCTCACCTTGCCAAAGTAATGGCAAAAGAAACCGGTAAACCTGAGTGGGAGACGGCCACGGAAGTGGGCGCCATGATGGGCAAAATCGGTATTTCTGAGAAGGCCTACTTTGAGCGCACCGGCAATGTTGAAAACCCAATGCCAGTAGGTAAAGCCTTTATTCGCCACAAACCTCACGGCGTGGTAGCGGTATTCGGCCCCTACAATTTCCCGGGTCACCTTCCTAATGGACACATTGTTCCTGCTCTTATCGCGGGTAACACGGTTGTGTTTAAACCAAGCGATTTAACGCCCATGGTTGCACAAGAAATGGTGAAACTGTGGGATGCGGCAGGCCTTCCGGCCGGTGTACTTAATCTTGTCCAAGGTGAAGTGGAAACGGGTAAAGCCCTGGCTTCGCACAATGACATTGACGGTTTGTTCTTTACCGGAAGTTCGCGCACAGGAAGGATCTTACACGAACAGTTCGCTGGCCACCCAGGTAAAATCTTGGCCCTTGAAATGGGCGGTAACAACCCGTTAATCGTAAAAGACGTAGCCGATGTTGATGCTGCGGTACACGACATCGTTCAGTCTGCTTTCATCACGTCAGGTCAGCGCTGCACGTGTGCGCGCCGCTTGTTCTTGCCAGCCGACGCCAAAGGCGACGAGATCCTTGCTCGCCTTATCGAAGTAACCAAAAATATTAAAGTTGGCGATTACGATGCTGAAGAGCAGCCATTTATGGGTGCAATGATTTCAAGTAGTGCTGCAGCTCTCATGGTGAAAGCACAGCAAGAACTTGAAAACTTAGGCGGAAAAGTATTGGTACGTCTTGAGCAGCAAGACGAAAGCAAAGGCTTTGCTACGCCGGGTATTATCGATGTAACTGACATGCTTGCTTCTTTACCTGACGAAGAACACTTTGGTCCGCTATTAAAAGTCATTCGCTACACTAGCTTTGATGACGCGATTGCAGAAGCCAATAACACCAGTTTTGGTTTGTCGGCAGGTCTTTTAGGTGACAGTGAAGAAGATTACCGTTATTTCTTTGCGCGTATCCGCGCGGGCATCGTAAACTGGAACAGACCCATTACCGGCGCAAGCAGTGCCGCGCCGTTTGGCGGCGTAGGCGACAGTGGCAATCACAGAGCCAGCGCGTTTTATGCAGCAGATTACTGCGCATACCCCGTAGCTTCGGTTGAGCTTGATAAAGTCACTATGCCAAGCAAGTTAAGCCCAGGTTTATCAATGTAAGCCTAGCTTCACGTTATCTAAAAAGGCCGAAGCACCGTGCGCTTCGGCCATTTTCGCACCTAGCTTATACGAACTATTCCTTAAAATAGTCAACGACAGAAAGGACCCTACTACCATGCATAGCAACATAGATACGTTGTTCAGCAATATGTGGGACGATTACGTAACAATCACTCCCTCAGCACATAAAATACATGCCCTATTAGCCGGTGAAGAAAACACGAACGATATCGTTAACGACCACGTTGCTTTTAGAACATTTGCCCTTGATAAAACTCGCTTAGATAAGCTTGCAGCACATTTCTTAGCTTTGGGATATGAAGCGAAAGGCGACTACAACTTTGAAGCCAAAAAGCTCACAGCCAAACATTTTGAGCACCCCGACGATACCAAGCCCAAAGTGTTTATTAGTGAACTTCGCGTTGATGAGCTTTCAGACCAAGCGCAAGCCATTATCAAAAAGCTTGTAGAGCAAATGCCAGATTCAATGGTAAAGGCCGACAACTTCCTGTATTCAGGGAAGCACTGGGAGGTCTCTAAAGCTGAGTACGACACGCTGTTAAATGAGTCAGAATATGCGGCGTGGATGGCAGCTTGGGGCTTTCGTGCTAACCATTTTACGGTAAGCGTAAACTACTTAACCCGCACTAATGAGCTTGCTGATGTGAACACCCTGCTTAAAGAAGCCGGATTTGTACTTAACACATCGGGCGGTGAAATTAAGGGGGGACCAGAGGTTTATCTTGCTCAGTCTTCGACAATGGCCGACCGCGCAGACGTCGCGTTTAGCGATGAGACTGTGGCTATTCCAAGCTGTTTCTACGAATTTGCCCAGCGCTATGAAATGCCTGACGGTAAACTTTATACTGGTTTTGTTGCCGCATCGGCGGATAAAATCTTTGAAAAGTACGAATGCGAAATAGCATAAACCACGGGTGGTGAAAAAAGCCCATTGTTGGGCTTTTTTTGTATTCGCTGACCCATCCTAAATAGCGTTGATACATTCCAACGCAATTTAGAGAGTGAGTTGTCGCGGCTTGGTACTAACGGTTAGGCTCCGATGTATGCCTAGCAAGAAACTGGTCGTAAGGCATAGGTTTATCAAAGTAAAAGCCCTGCATAAGCTGAATATCCGCTTGTTGCATAAAAGGTAAGTAAGACTCTAATTCAACACCTTCAGCGACAACCTCTATTTGCAGGCTCTTTAACATGGCAATTAGGCCATTAAACAGTGCATTGGCTTTGCTATCTAAGTGTATGCCTTGAATCAGGCTTTTATCTACCTTGACCACTTCAAACTGAAAGCTGCGCAAATAGCTAAGCGATGAAAAACCACTACCAAAGTCGTCTAAGGAGAGCCTAAAGCCATTTTCCTTCAGCGTTTAACGCCCTAAGCGCCGCTTTTTCATCCCGAATAAATACCGACTCTGTTAGTTCTAACTCGATATATTCAGGGGAGACACTGTTGTTCATACAAATCTTTAGCGCCTGCTGCGGAAAGTTCGGATCAAGCATTTGGTTGGCGCTAATATTCACCGACAGCGGTATTGACTCACCTTGCTGCGACTCCATAATAGAAATGTAATCACATGCCGCCTCTAAAGCCTGTAGACCAATAGCACTGTCGAGCTTTTGCTCTTCAGCTATGGGAATGAATACAGCTGGCGAAACCACGCCGTGCAACCCCGATATCCAACGGCACAATACCTCGCCCCCTTTTAACTCTCCGTTTAGGTCGTATTTGCCTTGAATATAAAAATCGAGTAGATGGTTTTCTACGGTTCTGCGTAAATCATTCACCATACTCACTTGCTGAGTCATGCTTTCATAAAGCCCAGGCTCGTAGATGAAAGCTTGCCCTTTCCCTAGCTCTTTTGCGCGATACATCGCTGCATCTGCACATTGTATCAAGCCTTCTATGCTGTCGCTGTGCGCGGGAAAGTCGGCAATGCCGATACTGGCCGATAACCTTAGCTCTGAAGATTTAACGCTAATCACGTCTTCTTCGATGTGGTGAATAAGCTGCTGAGATTTTTCAGCTATTTTCTCACATGTTTGCGAAGGAAGTACCGCTATAAACTCATCGCCCCCCCACCTTCCGACTTCACCGATTGGCCCGAACATGGCGGTAAGCTGTGCGCCGACCCGCTGTAGCTCGATATCGCCTCTTTCATGCCCTGCGTTATCATTAATCGCTTTAAAGCCGTCTAAATCGATAAATACTAAAACGAAAGGTTTTTTGCTCTCTACTAAGCCAGTAATAGATTCCCGTAAAAAGTTTCGATTTGATAACCCAGTCAACTCATCGTGAAGAGCGAGCTGCCGTAGTCTGGCCTCGTTGCGTTTGCGATCGCTGATATCGCGCATAGTAGCTATGAGATAAGAAGTTTGCTGATAGGTCTCAAATAGCGCCACCGAAATATCAACGACTCTGATTTCTCCGCTTTGTGTCTTAATTTTAGACTCGAAACGCACTTGCTTATCCGAAGCTAACTGCGCTTTATCAACTTTCTCGGTAATAAATATATGGTTAAAATCTAGACCAACCCATTGATCTTTCACCATCGCGCCAATTAACTGAATGAAAGCATCGTTACACTCGGTAATAACAAGGTCAGGCGAAAGCACCAGCATAGGTTCTCGCGAACTAGCAAAAGCCGATGCCATCAAATGAAAGGATTGCTCAGCCTTGCGCTGTTGCGTGATATCTTTTGTCGTACCAACTATGTGCAATGCTTCGCCGGCGTTTCCACGTTCTAAAACACGCCCACGCAACCTTACCCACTGGAAGTCTTCATCTAGCTTTAGGCGAAAAGAGAACTCTATACGATCGCGCTTACCGTGTAATGCCATACTCCAGTGGAACTGAAGCCCTTCTATGTCGTCTTCATGCACACGTTCTAATAATTGAATTAACGTACCAGACCATGTTGATACACTCTCAGAATGAAGAGAAAACGAGCGTATCTCCATCCTATCGCATTGCGCCTTCCAGCTCCAAAACGACTCCTGAGAAGCCCAAAGCGCTAGTTCAAGATCCTTTTGTGCATTTTGGCTTTGCTTAAGCGTTTCGTACAAGCTTTCCATTTTCTCTACGAGTAACGCTTCCGCCTGCTCTCGTGCTGCGCGCTCCCGTTTCAATCGCCGCTCAAGCAATGCAGCGTGATCGTGTGAAGGCGTGCTGGAGGATGTATCATCAGCCATTGAACACTCCTATGAAACGAGAGAAATACTAAATTCGTAAGTATGTGGCGTATCAAGTTGGTGCGTTTCCCGCTCTAGCTTGCAGTTGTAGTGCGCGGCTGCGGCGTCCATCAAACCTTCAGCTAAGGGGTATAACTCTCTTTCTGAATAGTACTGTAATCGCATAGCGGTATCGGTGCGAGAGAGTACTTTAAACCGGGGTAAGTCGGCATCGGGATAGAGTTTTTTGACTTGAACATGAATATCCCCGTCAAGGTGCATCAGCATATCTAGCATACCATTCGTATTAGCTAACACATCGGAGTGAACCGTAGCAAGCTTGCCGAACAGGTAATAGCCAAAATCGTATAAAAGTTCATTAGCAGACTTACCCGTTTTTTCCACCAGCACACCAAGTAAGCGTTGCATTTCTTCAAACGGGTAGTAGCCCACTGCAGTATAAGCGCCGTCGTTTTCTAACTCAGCTTCCATGATGACATCGTCAGCGAACTCAGGAGATACTTTTTCCTCGAGCATATCGATTAACGACGTAAAAACTATGCCTAGCATGTAAAATCCTCATTTAATCCTTAATTGAGTGTAGTTCACCTAAGCATAAGAACAACTTAAACTTTATGCCAAATCTTCGGGCGCCTCACCCTTGTCAGCGACAACCACTTCTACGGTATCAACCCGCTGTAGCCCCCTAGGTAGTTTATTCCCTCTTCTACCTCTTTCCCCCTGATAATGGGTCAGGTCTTCAGCGCTTAACGTCATATTTCGTTTACCCGCACCTACTTTTATGGCCGCCCCATCCGGAACTACAGTGAGTATTTTGACGTATTCTTCTCGCGACTGTGACTTCGCCGATGGAATATTAATAAGCTTGTTACCCTTACCCTTGCCTAAGCTTGGTAAATCACGCAGTGGGAACATCAGCATGCGCCCTTCATTTGAAATACTTAAGCACCAGTCGGTATCAGGGTTAGTCACGGGGGTGGGCTTCATGACTTTTGCCGCTGTGGGTAGCGATAGGTAAGCTTTACCCGCTTTGTTTTTACTCACCATATCTTTAAACGTTCCAACAAAGCCATAGCCAGCGTCGGAACCTACCAGAAACTTACTGTCGTCTTGTGCCATAATGGCATGCTGGAAGGACTCACCGCCGACAATACTAAAGCGCCCCGTTAGTGGCTCCCCTTGGCTGCGCGCCGATGGCAGCCCATGTGCATCACACGAGAAGGTGCGCCCCGAGCTATCCATAAATACCGCGGGCTGATTACTCTTGCCTTCTGCGCTAGATAAATAACCGTCACCGGCTTTATAACTCAAACCCTCTGCGTCAATATCGTGCCCTTTCGCGCAGCGTGCCCAGCCTTTTTCTGAAAGCACAACGGTAACCGATTCAGCCGGCACCAGCTCCTTTTCAGACAAAGCTTTCGCTTCACCGCGTTCCACAATAGGCGATCGCCTATCATCACCATACTTTTCAGCGTCAGCGAGAATTTCTTTTTTTAATGAGTGTTTTAAGACGGCGGTCTGAACCTAGCAATTGCTGAAGCTTATCCCGCTCTGCGGCAAGCTCATCCTGCTCACCTTTAATTTTCATTTCTTCTAGTTTGGCTAAATGGCGAAGCTTTAACTCAAGGATAGCCTCAGCTTGTTTATCGCTCAGCCCAAAGCGAGACATTAACTCTGGCTTGGGCTTGTCATAGGTTCGAATGATTTCGATAACTTCATCGATATTCAAAAACGCAATTAACAAACCTTCAAGGATGTGAAGTCTAGCCAGTACTTTATCGAGGCGGTATTGCAAGCGGCGCGTTACGGTATCTTTTCTGTACTGAAGCCACTCTGTCAAAATGGTGCGCAAATCTTTAACCTGAGGGCGACCATCTAGCCCTATCATGTTCAGATTTACCCGATAATTTTTCTCAAGGTCGGTTGTAGCGAATAAATGCTGCATTAGCTGGGTCACATCAACGCGATTTGAACGAGGCGTGATAACCAATCGAGTTGGGTTTTCGTGGTCAGATTCATCGCGAAGGTCGCTGACCATAGGCAGCTTTTTAGCCTGCATTTGGGCAGCTATTTGTTCGAGAATTTTTGCGCCCGAGGCTTGGTGCGGTAGTGCTGTAATTACCACGTCACCGCTTTCCTCGCTATATACAGCGCGCATTTTAATAGAGCCTCTACCCGTCTCATAAAGCTTTTGTATATCAGCCTTCGGCGTAATGATTTCCGCTTCAGTTGGGTAGTCTGGCCCGTTGACATGCGCAAGGACATCGCTTAATTCGGCTTTACTATTGTCCAACAGCATTGCGCAGGCATTAGCTAACTCTCTAACGTTATGCGGCGGAATATCTGTCGCCATACCTACCGCAATCCCCGTTACCCCATTTAACAAAATGTGGGGGAGACGAGCAGGCAAAACGCTTGGCTCTTCTAATGTACCGTCGAAATTAGGTACCCAGTCGACCGTGCCTTGGCCTAGTTCGTTTAACAAGACTTCGGCGAAACGAGATAGCTTGGCTTCGGTATAACGCATGGCAGCAAAGGATTTAGGGTCGTCTGGTGCCCCCCAGTTCCCTTGGCCATCCACCAGCGGATAGCGATACGAAAAGGGCTGCGCCATAAGCACCATAGCTTCATAGCACGCCGAGTCGCCGTGAGGGTGGAACTTACCTAATACATCACCGACGGTTCTGGCCGACTTCTTATATTTGGCGCTTGCGTTTAAGCCAAGATCAGACATGGCATAAATGATGCGGCGCTGAACGGGCTTTAAACCGTCAGAAATATGCGGCAGGGCCCGGTCCATGATGACGTACATGGAATAGTTAAGATAAGCGTCTTCGGTGAAGCGTCGAAGAGGAAGTTGCTCTACCCCATCGCGATTAATGATGATCTCGTCACTCATGATAATTTTTTCGTTTTGTTATTAATACCAATGCGCTCGTGATAATACGGCGGTCTTCCACGCGTTGTTAGCGCACCACTAGGTGAAAGCACGGAAGCGTTAAATGCTATTGTGGGGTAAAGCGCAATGGTGTGCAATCTTTCAAACCAAATGTCGCGGCTTTGGCTGAGTATATTTACCCCAATTTACGGCATAAGTGTTTGTTTTGTTATTCTTCAAAGAGAGTGGTTAAATAGGGAAGATTGAATTTTGCCCTTCACTATTCAATCCCAAAATAACAAAAAATCCTAATTAAACGGTTAAAAGTACAGATAATCATGGCTATCTTTCGCGTATTCTTTTTTCTTTTCTTTTTTTTAGCTAGCGGCTTAGCCTCCACTGCTTATGCTCAGCATATCGAGCAACTTTTCGATGAAGAAAGTACGCTAGACTTGTCTGATTCACTGTATTTTTTATTTGAAACCGACTACCAACTTACCATTAGCGATGTATCGAGGCGCCGAAACGACTTTTTGATGCATCCCCACGACAATCCTAACTTTGGCTTTCGCAACAACGGTATGTGGTTGCTTACCTCTGTAGCCAATGTATCAAATGAAGAAGATTGGGTATTTACAATTAACTTCAGTCAACTAGATAGCGTTGACTTTTATTTGGTTAAAAACGGTAAAGTCATAAAACAAAGTCACCAGGGAAAAGCGCAAAAAGAGCAGCGTTTTCGCGTCCCGACCTTTCGTATTGAACTGTCTGATAGCGACGCCGTCGACCTATACATCCGCATTGAAAGCCGCTCATCTAGCTTAATCGCACCACTTCGCATTCAGGCAGAGCCTATTCACAGCAGCTATTTCCAAGCCGACAGTATGCTGTGGGGCTTTTTTTTATGGAGGGTTACTTATCCTCGCCATCTACAATTTAGCCCTCTTCTTTGGTGTTCGAGAGAAAAGCCTGATTGCTTATGTGGGTTATATTGGTGCGGTGCTTTTATGGCAGTTTGTGTGGGGCGGCCATATCCAGCTTGTATTTAGCCAAGGAATTCCCTCTTGGCTAGTCGGTCATTCCGAGCTTATCTTTGTGATTATTGGTATCAGTTCTGGGGTCTTTACCATGACATTTTTGGAGACGAATAGGCATTCCCCTACTGCGCACCCCATTATTAAATTGCTATTGATTTGCCAAGGGCTAACCGGCCTTATTTGCTTCGTTGACCTACTGCCTTCAATTTGGAAAAACAATTTAGTGTATGGCGTTGGGCTTGTTGCCATTTTAAGCTATATCTATGCGGGCTTTGAAGCCTTCTTTAATAACTTCAAACCGGCCCGGTACTTCATCTTCGCATGGGGTATGCTTGCCACCGGCGCTATCGTGGGAATGCTAAGCCTTATCGGTGTACTCCCTTCCAACGACTTTACCACTTACTGTTTCCAAGTAGGGGTATTCCTTGAAGCCGGCCTCTTCTCGTTCGCCCTTATGGAAAAGAGCAGAAGCCAGCTTGAAAGCGAAGTCGAACAGGCCACCAACGATCTGCGCAACAATGTTGAGCTTATTGAAGAACAAAATGCCCGCTTAGATATTGCGCGAAAAGACGCGATCAAAGCCAGTAATGTTAAGTCTCAGTTCCTTGCCAACATGAGCCATGAGATTCGCACGCCCCTCAATGCCATTTTAGGCTTCAGCAAAGAATTGAATAATGCTTCACTGCCCACGGATCAGCAAGAGCAAGTAAGAATAGTAAATACCGCCGCCGATAACCTGCTCACTATCGTCAATGACGTATTAGATTTTTCCAAGATTGAAGCGGGTAAGTTAACCATTAATAACCAGCCTTTCTCCCCTAACAAACTGCTAGAAGAAATGGTCACCATTATGGCGAAGTCTTCTCACAGTAAACACCTTGAGTTTGTTTTTGATTTACATCCGCTGCCTGAAAAACTCATTGGCGACGTGTTTCGCATCAAGCAGGTGCTGAACAATTTACTAAGCAATGCCTTAAAATTCACATCAAGCGGTACAATAACCTTTTCAGTGAGAGGCCGCGCACTACCCCACGGTATCCACGAAGTGAATATGACTATCGAAGATACGGGCATAGGCATTAGCCGCCAAGATAGAAAGAAGCTGTTTAACGCGTTTTCGCAAGTTGATGATGCCTTGAATCGCAACTACCAAGGTACGGGGTTAGGGCTGGTTATTAGCAGGGAACTAGTGCGCTTAATGAACGGCGACTTAACCCTTAAAAGCGCACTTGGCCAAGGCTCAACGTTTATCGTTTCTCTTCGTATGACCCAGTTAAGTCAAAAATACGCACTAAGCAGCAATGAAGACTGGCTAGGCAAAAAAGTGGTTATCTTTGACCCCGTGCCTGCAACGCGTCGTGCAAGCGCTAACATGTTGTCTATCTTGGGGGCGCAGGTAATCTCGGTAGAATCGCTAGATTACTTGGCTACACTTACTGGTCAATATGATTTCTTTATGGCCGCCGTGCCCGTAAGCAAAATGAGCTTGCGAGATGCATACCTTAGCCGTTTTGTTCAGTTCCCCGCGCAAAAACGCATTCTTTGGTACTCGGGTCCAGAGCCATTCGCTCAATACCCTAGCCTCTCGCAACACTTCCATTCACAAGTGCGCATGCCAATGACGTTAACTAAACTCGATAGTTTGGTTCATTGTAAAGTGACACCGGCTAAAAATGCGATGATTGAGAAAATTGAAAGCTTGCCCAAAGTGAAGGTCTTAGCCGTTGACGATATGGAAATGAACCTTAAGCTCCTACATACTTGGCTTGACCACTCCCCTATTGAGCTGATTACTACCATCAATGGGCAAGACGCAGTAAATCAGTGCCAAACACAAGAATTTGACCTTATCTTAATGGACGTGCAAATGCCGGGTATGGATGGCGTGCAGGCCACCAGAGAAATTAGAAAATCGCCATTAAATATGGGCACCCCTATTGTGGCAGTAACCGCCCATGCGTTCAAAGAAGAGCAAGACCGACTGCTGGCATCAGGAATGGATGACTACTTGCCTAAGCCCATAGAAGTTGACCTGCTGATCACCTTAATTAAATCGTGGTGCCACAGTATTGAGCCGGGAGAGATTGTATTCCCTTCTATCGACTGGCAGCTTGCCTTAAAGCGTGCCAATCAGAATCAGGATACGGCTAAAGAGATGCTTGATAGCTTTATTGCGCAGCTTCCAGAGACGATCGATACCCTTTCAGCACTATGGAACGCAAAAGATTACAACGCGCTTAAAGCAGAGGTGCATAAGCTTCACGGCGCGTGTTGCTACACGGGTCTACCAAGAATGCAACATTTGGTCAATGAAACTGAGAGCGCGCTTAAATTAGGACAACATGCCATGGTCGATGAACATTTACCAGCCCTACTCGAAGAAGCCAAAAAGGTGATAAGAGAAAGCATCAACCATAATGGCACGTTCTAATCTTGAACGTGCACCGTAGCCTGCGTTTCAATACTCTGCCTCGCCTGTTGGCATTGGGCTATAAGTGCGGCGAATTCACCCACATCGCGGTCAAGCTCTGAGCTGGCAATAAAAATATCAAAACCAAGACGCTTTCTTAGCTCAACCATGCGATGAGCCAGCATAGCTTTAATCCCTTTTATAACGGTGCCGTCTTCCATAACGTACTGTTTATCATCAAACATCGATTGTTCATAGCAACTGCCTGAGGCACAGTTTTCATCGGTATTTTGCATAAGCAAAGGCCGTTGCTCCATCAACAAATGGGTCGCTAGTCTTGGCGAAATGGTATTTAAAAAGTCTGTATAACTTTTAATCTTAAACCCTATGGTTTCAAGAGGGATATGGTCTAAACCATGCCTAACGCGAGGGCAATCGGCCCGCTGTAAGTTCTCCCAATGGATGCGCCAACTGCCTAAACGGTGGCGATAAGTGATGTAGTCTTTCGCAATCTCTAAGCTGTAGTCTGGCTCGCGAATTTTGAAGTAGCCGACTAATAAACACACGAGCGCCGCACTGGTTAGGAAGATGCCCGCTAAAAATAACCAATCGGGTAAGAAAGCCAGCCATAACGCGGCAGCAATAAGCCCCACGCATCCCAGCACTAAACTGGTAATGCCGTTACTTTTAGACGCTGCTCGAATATAGATAGGTTCAACACTAGTGCCAGACATAGAGATACACCACCAACATAATTATGGCCCAAACGATATAAAGTCTTATGCGCTTACATTTTACGCAGTCAGTATGCCACCAGCGCAATAAGGGGTTTGATTTTCGCATACGCTAATAAGCCTAACTTATACGTTTAGTAAAAAGGGATAGTTTAACCGTAAAATTATGCCAATGTGTGATTTCTATATCGATATCTTTGAAACGCCGCCACTATGGTAGGGGTAAAAACTAACGACAATATCACAGAGAACCCAACGCCCCCTGCCAGCACCACTGCCAACGGCGGCCAGAAGCTCCCTTCGCTAAAGAGTAATAAAGGAATTAAGCCCCCCCACCGTGGTAAAGGTCGTCGACAGAATATGACGGCTGCAGCTCATGGTTTCTTCAACAATAGCTTTAGTGTCGCCCTGCTTCGCTTTTGGGTTGGCGTTTATCGCGGCAATCACCACGATAGACCCATTAATAGCAACACCAATAAGCCCGGCGCAGCCAAGTAGCGGATTGAAGCCTACGGGTAAACCAGAAATCCATAAGCTAAACATACCCAACCCCACCGACAGTATGGCCACTAGGCCAATAACGCCAGCCAAACGAAGACTGGTAAACGTTAAGATTAACGTGGTTACCATCAACACCAATAGCACCGGAGCATAGGTGGCAAGCTTACCTAGCGCCTGCTGTTGCTCGTCGGCATCTCCCGCTAAGTGAATTCGATAGCCCTCGGGCAGAATGAGACGGCTTTCTAACAAGTCACGCAAATGATTACTGGCATCTATGGCCGGTACGCCGGGTAATAAAAATGCCTGAATTCTATTTAGCCTCTCTCCATCGACTCGGGTAATACTGCTAGTAGCAGGCTGTAGCGACAAATGCGTTACGGCGGCAAGCGGCGACCAAGAAATAGCGTTGTCACCGGCCACTGGAATAGGCATAGCATCGACGCCCGTTACATTTTGCCTAAATGCCTCATCAAGCCTAACGCGAACAGGGATCTCTTCTGTGCTTTCTAACACCGAGCCGCCAGTTATTCCCGAAAAGTTAATCTGCATTTGATTGGCAAGTTCAGACAGAGTCAAACCTAAATACGATAAGTTGTCGCTATCAGCGTTAATTTTTAATTCTGGCTCGCCCATAGAGATACTGGCAGTTGACTGAGAAATACCGTCTACTTGTGACATCAACATGCGCACCTTATCCCCTAGGTCGTTTAGGATGTTAAGGTCTGGGCCAAAGATCTCTACTTCCACCGGCGCCGCTATAGGCGGGCCTTGACCAAAGGCGCGAACAACAATTTGTACTTTCGGATAGGCAATATCAAGGTCTCGCTGTAACTTGCCTACAAGGTTGACCGCATCTTCTAAGGTATCAGTCGATACCACCGCATTAGCAAAATACGGCATGTTATCGCGGGTCATCATTTGATTGTAATACACTGAAGGGGCCGAGCCGCCCACCAGCCAACTTACTTGCTTTACACTTTGCTCTGCGCGTATCGCGCTATCAATTTTTTTAACGTAGGCGGTGGTATTGTCGAGACTGCTTCCCTCTTTCGTCCACAAATACACTTCAAACTGATCTCTGTCGGCACTTGGGAAGAACACGTTGGCTAAGGTTCCCGATAGCACGAACCCCGACAAGCAAAGCACTGCAATAACAGGCAACACTAAAACAGGCTGTTTAATCCATCGGCCAAGCTGCCGTTTAAACGCAAGACTGAGATTCGGTGCTTGAAGGCCCACTTTCCACCATGATTGCGACGCCATGCCCTGTGCAGATTCACCATCGTGTTTTGGTAAGAAACGGGCGGCAAGCGCAGCAATTATCGTAAGGGAAATGAACAGCGAACCAATTAACGCCATGACCACGCTTATCGCAATTGGCCCTACGAAATCACCGATGTTTCCGTCTAGCAAAAAGATAGGCATAAAGCCCAAGATAGTGGTAAGGGTTGACGCTAAAAGGGGAGCAAATAAGTGAGACACACTTTTCGCCATAGCCCCAACCCGCGTTAAATTCGAATCTTGCAAATTAATGCGTATCTCGTCGGTGATAACAATCGCGTTGTCTATAAGCAAGCCGATGGCGATGATCATGCCGAAAATAGACATCTGGTGAATTTGCTCGTTGTAAAAACTTAACGAAAATAACGCAAACGCCGCGCACAAAGGTAATGCAAGCCCCACAATCCACGCAGCGCGAAAGCCCATGAAAAGCAAAATAACCAGCATGACTACTGCACAACCCATCAACAGATTCATAGATAAGTCGGCTAGGCGAGTGGCGGTGTACTCATTTTGCTCAAACGCCACAGTGGCCGTTAAAGTACCACTAAAATCCCGGTTAAACTGCTCCACCACCGCTAGCGCGTTTTTCGTCCATACATCCGAGCGAAGAGAAGGCTGCATTCGCGCCGCAACAAAAATTGATTCTTCACCGTTTAAAAAGGCCACTTCATTGCGTGGCGTTTTGTAGCCTCGCTCTACCGTAGCAACGTCTTCGACACGTAAATAGCGGCCTTGCTGGTTAACCAAAGGAATTGAAGCAATCATATTTACGCCGTTAAGCCCCTCACCCACGGTAAAACGCAAATTGCTTTGTTGTGTGTTTAGCATGCCTGCGGGAAGCTTAGGGTCGGCGCGACGAATTAACGCACTGACCTGCTGCAGGTTGAGGCCGGTGGCTGCAAGTTTAATTGGGTCGATATTAACGCTTATTTCCTCTTCAGGCGCGCCATAGACGCGAACCAATTCGGTTCCACTTACGTTACGCAGCCTGTCGGTGAGCTCTTGGGCTAGGCGGGCGGTTAGCGTAATAGGTGTATTTTCAAAGTGTTCGGCGCGAACAGAAAGCAGTAAGGTGAATGCGGTAGCCCCGCGC
This sequence comes from Alteromonas infernus, assembly GCF_902705815.1. Lineage (NCBI taxonomy): Bacteria > Pseudomonadati > Pseudomonadota > Gammaproteobacteria > Alteromonadales > Alteromonadaceae > Alteromonas > Alteromonas infernus. The sequence goes on along the minus strand of NZ_CACSIG010000056.1, from coordinate 51,974 downwards.
TTTTCATCGAAGATAGGCGCCATTGCACCTTCCGGGAATAATTCCGCTGCCGCCCCAATCGCATCGCGAATTTCACTGAAAAGTTGCTCGTTACTGGTATTGTTAATCCAGTCTTGCGTTTCAATTAAAATGATTGAAATACCTGCGCGAGAGGTAGACTTTACTTCCTTAATTTCGGAGATTTCCCTTAGCCTATCTTCAAGTACGTCACTCACTAAGGCTTCTACTCGTTCAGCTGAAGCACCTGGATATTGCGTTATGATAAGTGCATTTCGGGTATCTATTCGTGGATCTTCTATACGTGGAAGTGAGCCTAAGGCGGAAAGGCCAGCGGTTATAAGAATAAGCAGGCTTAACACCAACAGGTGTCCTCGGCGGTAAAAAAGCGTGTACCACGGGTACGATTTGTCTTTATCAAAGTTGAAGGTTTTCACTAGCGCGCCCCAGCTTTATGCTGGCTTGGAATAGACACCATTTGCCCGGGAGCCAGCTTATGAGTGCCTTCATTGACATAAATTTCGCCGTCTTTGAGCGCACCGCGAACAAACGCATTATTGCCGTCGGTATACACCACTTCAACAATACGCGCTTCTAGGGTGGTATTTTTCTTATTTGATAATACAAACACACGCCACAACCCGCGTAGCCCGTTACTTAACGCATTAACTGGCAACCAAGCTCCGGTCTCTGTATGAGAACGAAAGCCAGATAAAATAGCCATATCGCCAGGTCGAACTCGCTCGTTACTGTTCAATGTGACAAGAATATCAACAGTTCTGGTTTGCACGTTGCGAATGGGAAGACGCTGCGTGACAGTACCTGCTACGTTTATGTCACCGACTTTTACAAGAACGGGCTCATTCACCTCAAACTGATCAATAACGTCGGCTGGAACAGCAAACCGCGCTTGATAGTTCTCGATACTAGTGAGCCCAAACACAGGGCTTCCAGCGTTTACGACACTGCCTTCATCTAAAAAACGGCGATTGACTACGCCGTCAAAAGGAGAAATAAGTGTGGCTTTGCGCATTTCAACATTAAGGGAATTCAGCGCAGCCTTGATTTCGCTAACCTGCGCTTTTGCGACATTCAGGCTGGCTTTTACCTCGTCAAGACGCTGCGCTGACTCCAGCTTTCTCTCAACCAGTGATGTCGTTCTATCACTGTTAACTTGAGCAAGTGCCAGGTCGGCGTTAGCGCGTTCAAGAGAGGCCTGAAGTTCGCGCTTTCTCGCATTGAGGCGCTGTAAATCTTGTCGCGCTAAGATGTCGCCTTGGCTAACCACATCTCCCTCTTCAACAAGTAGTGTGGTGACTTGACCCGCCACGTCAAAAGACAGGGATGCAGCTTTAGGCGATTCAACCAGGCCAAAGACATTAATTGGTGTTTCGAAACCCGATTGTATTTTGATGGTGCCTGTGGATACGGCAACAGGCAATCGTGCTTCTGGGGCTTGCGTTGCGTTGCCTAAGCCTGCGGTCATAAGAAGTACAACCAGAGCTGCAATAAACACGACAATAGAAATAACGAGTATTAGCTTGCCACTTTTAGCAGGCGACGCCGCAGCTGACATAATGAATCCCTTAACTATTCTAGAGCACGCTCTAGACCACATTTGCATACTTATTGAGCTATGCTAGTATATTAATACTAGACCGTCCAGTTTGATATATAAATATTTAACAAATAGTGAGAAGTGCATTGCCTACGATAAAAAAGCAAGGTCGACCAAAGAGTGAAGAAAAATATCACATGATTTTGCATGCGGCTTCTCGCCTTTTCTTGAAAGAAGGGTTCGCTAACACCTCAATGGACACCGTCGCGAAGGCCTCTGGTGTATCTAAACAAACGGTCTATTCCCACTTTGAAAGCAAAGACGCTTTATTTAAGGCGGCAATTACCTCGAAATGCCGGTCATATCAGCTCGATACCCAGCAACTTATCAACGCAACCTCAAACGCCCTTTCACTATTTGAATGTTTACAAAAAGTAGGCCATCAGTTTATGCGATTGTTGCAAGACCCAGACGCCATCGCCATTTTTCGCGTCATCATTGCAGAGGCAGTAAACAACCCCCATGTCGCAACGCTGTTTTATCAGGCTGGCCCTGAAGCGTCACTTGAGACATTAAGCGATGTGATTGAGACGTTTGGTCGAGGCAGCTTAAATCACGACCTCGCTCACCAGCTAGCGTGTGACTATTGCTCGTTGTTAAAAGGTGATTATCACACCATGATGCTTTGTGGCATTCAATCGCCACTTTCGAATGAAGAAATTCAGTCACACGTTGCACAAGCAGCGGAAAAAATTCTTTTACTCTTTACACATTATACGCAGCAATCCGGCTCAGGTAGTTCCCTGTAATGATATGTTAAAAGCCACATCTGCCTCGTACATAGCGTAAAAAACGTAGGGTAAAGATGCCTGTGCCCTAATGACTTGTATGAAGGGGTATTATACACTAGCGCCGTTTTCGTTGATGATTGAGAAGCGCATGTCTGACTTTACCGGTAACCACATTCTTTCGGTTAATCAATTCGATCGCGAGGCCATTGAGAAAGTCTTCTCAGTTGCCAATTCTATGAAGCCCTATGCCACGCGGCAAAAGCGCACCACGGTGCTTGATGGCGCTATTCTCGGTAACCTTTTCTTTGAACCTAGCACTCGTACCCGAGTGAGTTTCGGGACTGCCTTTAATCTATTAGGCGGCGAGGTAAGAGAAACTACCGGCATGTCGAGTTCGGCGCTAGCAAAAGGGGAGTCGCTTTACGATACGGCACGTGTGTTAAGCGGCTACTCCGACATTATCGCCATGCGCCACCCCGCGGCAGGCTCCGTAGCTGAGTTTGCAGAAGGCAGCCGCGTACCGGTAATCAATGGGGGCGACGGCGCGAACGAGCACCCTACTCAGGCGCTGCTTGACCTTTTCACAATTAAACGGGAATTGGAATACAATGGTCACGGTATTGACGGTTTGCACATTGCCATGATTGGGGACTTAAGATACGGGCGCACGGTACACTCTCTATCGCGCCTTTTGTGCTTGTTTAACAATATCCGCTTTACGCTTATTTCGCCAAAAGAGCTGGCGATGCCCCAGCCCATCATTGATGCGATTGAAAATGCCGGCCACCAACTTACCATTACTGACACCCTTGAAGGGAATATGGATGCAGATATCTGCTATCAAACCCGCATTCAGGAAGAGCGCTTTCCATCACAAGAAGAAGCCAACAAATACCGTGGTAAATTTAGACTTAATCAGTCTATTTACACCAAACACTTTCAGTCAAAGACCGTTATTATGCATCCACTTCCTCGCGATTCACGTATGGAAGCCAACGAATTAGATAACGATCTAAACCTTAATCCGAACCTCGCCATTTTTAGGCAAACCGATAACGGTGTGCTTGTGAGAATGGCATTATTTGCATTAACACTTGGGGTAGAAAACCTTCTCACCAAGTACGAACGCGATGTGGTTTGGTACAGCAACAAGAGTAAGTAATTACATGCAAAAATCTGAAGCCCTATTTACCCGCGCCCAAAAAACCATTCCCGGTGGCGTAAATTCACCTGTTCGCGCTTTTAAGGCGGTGGGCGGTACTCCTCGCTTTATTACTAAAGCAGACGGCGCTTACATGTGGGATGCGGATGGCAAGCAATACATCGACTACATCCAGTCTTGGGGCCCAATGATCCTTGGCCACAACAACGCCCCAATTCGCGAAGCAGTCATAGAGGCATCTTACAGTGGCCTTTCTTTCGGCGCGCCAACTGAAGCCGAAGTAATTATGGCTGAATTGGTAAGCGAAATGGTGCCATCTATGGAAATGGTACGCATGGTAAATTCAGGTACTGAAGCCACCATGTCAGCTATTCGCCTTGCTCGTGGTTACACCAGCAGAAACAAGATTGTGAAATTTGAAGGTTGTTACCACGGTCATGCCGACTCATTGTTGGTAAAAGCGGGGTCTGGCGCGCTCACTCTTGGCGTTCCTAGCTCCCCTGGCGTGCCGGCAAACGTGGCAGAGCACACGCTTACCGTTGAATATAACAACCTAGACAGCGTAAAAGAGATTTTCGAAACTCACGGCGATGATATCGCGTGCATTATTGTTGAGCCTGTAGCCGGTAACATGAACTGCATTCCGCCTGTAGAAGGGTTTTTAGAAGGGCTACGCGCTATCTGTGACCAATACGGCAGCGTTTTGATTTTTGATGAGGTTATGACTGGTTTCCGCGTTTCTCGCGGCGGCGCGCAAGAGCGCTTCAACGTAAAACCTGACTTAACCTGTTTAGGTAAAGTGATTGGTGGTGGTATGCCGGTGGGCTGCTTCGGTGGACGCCGCGATATTATCACCCACATTGCCCCAACTGGCCCAGTCTATCAGGCGGGCACATTGTCAGGTAACCCAGTTGCTATGGCTGCAGGCCTTGCCGCATTGACGCAAATTAAACAGCCAGGCCTGTACGACTCTATCTTTGAAAACACCCAAGCTTTGGTGGACGGTTTCCAAGCCCTAGCAGATAAGCACAATATTAGCCTAACTACTAATATTGCGGGCAGTATGTTTGGGATATTCTTTACTGACGTAGAGAAAGTTACCAACTATAAGCAGGCCATTAACTGTAATACCGAACAGTTCAATAAGTTTTACCACGGTATGTTAGAACAAGGCGTCTACCTGGCACCTGCCTCTTATGAAGCAGGTTTTGTTTCAAAAGCCCACGACGCTGAAGTTATTGAGAAGACGCTTGCTGCGGCAGACAAGGTATTCTCAACGCTATAAGTTAATGTCCTCTTAATTGTTAATAAAAGTCCGGCGCTAGCAGAATGTAAATGTAATCAAAAGTAATGTGCTAGTGCCGTTCTCTTCTTTATACTTTTCTTAAACGTATCTTAAATTCCTTTTGGGCTATCCCTAGTAGCTCTATATTTATAAGAAGTTGAAAGGTGTGGTTAACAATGGATTGGCAGACAAGCGCACTATGCGCACTTGTAATTTACAGCACGGCAATTACTTTCCTGTATATCAGACGCAGCAGACGCTTTAAGTACCGTCTAAAAAAAGCGCTCTCTCGCAGTGCAAGTACTCGGGTCGCTACCCTTCAAGCAGCCGACGAAGCACGTTTTCAAGCTGCTGCTGACGAAGCGTTAGAGCTCAACCAAACCTTCCAAAAATTTGTACCTAGGCAATTCGTTGAACACATGGCGAACACTGAAGTGGACTCGCTCGGCCTCGGCTATGCTGCTGAAAACGATGTTGCCATTATGTTTTGTGATATCCGCGGGTTTGCCGGTTTCTCTGAAAGGATAACCCCCCAGGAATTGATGAACTTCCTCAATTCTTACTTCACCCGAATGAACGACCCTATTCACCAAAACCGCGGTTTTATTGATAAGTTTATGGGTGACGCCATTATGGCGTTATTCGACCATCAAGGCGGTACATCTCAGCAAAAAGCCTTGGATGCCGTTCAAGCTGCCCTTGATTTACGCAAAGCATTAACCATCTACAACGGGCATAGAAAAAACAGCAGTTACGAACCCATCAATATGGGAATTGGTATTCATTTTGGCCCCGTTATTATGGGTACTGTAGGCTCTGAAGATAGAATGGATACCACCGTTATCGGCGATAGTGTGAATATTGCTTCACGATTAGAGGCGCTAACCCCTAAATACCAGGCCGATATTATTGTAAGCGCACAACTACTTCAAATTATAGGCCCCGGCTATCCAGTAAAAACTCGGTTACTGGATTGGGTTAGAGTTAAGGGCCGCAAAGCCCCGATTGAGATATACGAGGTGTTAAGTCACCTATCAGAGGAAGAGCAAGCTAAAAAGCTGGCCGTACAAACTAAGGTTGCTGCTGGCTTAGCATGCAGAATTAATCAACAATGGGAAGAGGCCATTGCCTTTTTCGAGACAGCCCTAGCCATTAGCCCTGATGACTCACTTGTACATCATCACCTTGATGTATGCCGAATTTATAGAAGTTTAGATCTTAAACATGATTGGGACGGTGCATTAGTGCTTTAACGGTGTTTTCAAAGTACCGCCTACTTCACGTGCAGGCCCTTTTTTGAAAGTTTAGTTATTATACTTCACGTTAGACATCTGATAGCTTGGCTTGCTGACGAATAAAGGTTATTGATGGCGCAAAAAAAGCTGCGCCTGTCTCTGCACTGGTAAAGTCTAACCAACGATCGTAATCCCCTTCTCCGTTGCCATAAATTTGGCTATGAAGCATCTGCTTAAATGGCCGAGCGCTTGCACTACAACTAACGAAGAACAAGCCTTGTGATGCCATATCCCCATAAGGCATGCCTTGTTTAATTAACCTAGGCTCATCGCCATCGGGGGCGACGGTGCTCGCTCTAACACTATGGGATGATTCGGATTGCTCACTGCTTACCAAGTTATGCTCTTGGGTCGTCCCCATCACTTGTTCTTGCTGTCGACTTGAAAGGCTATTCCAGCGACGTAAATCATGTCGATAACGCTGAATATGAACGTAGCTACCACCGCTAAAATCAGGGTCGTCTTCGCCAATGATACCGACTTTACGGCGCTTCATACCCCGGGGATTATCGGCCCCGTATAAGAACCCGTTGAGATCCCGTCCATCCAAGTATCTAAAGCCGCGAATTTGCTCCACTAGCTCAACGTGAATACGCAATAGATCCATCACTTCAATACCCACCGCATGGCAGATATCTAACCGGTCAGCGCGAATTTGAATAAACAGATCGCATGGCATGGTCGGCGCGCTTCTATCTTCACACTGCATATCAGGGAAAGGGGCAAGTTCTATAGGGATGAGGCCAGGGTATACCTCTGTCCAATAGTTAGTGCCAATCGCAACGACCCCTGTCACCATGGCTTCATAATGCTCATTTTCGAAATGCTCGAAAATATCCAGCACGCGAGAGAGTTTAGCGCGCACCGCTTGACTATCATCGTCAATGACATTCAGTAACAAGTACTGTGCATGTAAATTTGGCTCAGCGCAGAGGCCTTTTTGTGGTTGTGTCATCGCTGCTCTTGTTATTATTGACGTCTTTGTAAAATTCGCTACTCGCGTAAAATGAACCCTACTTACGTTATGACTACTGATTCAAGATTGAAAACCATTTCTCGCGAAGCAGTGCCTTATTATTGCATAGAACTTACTGTTTATTCTTTACCCTAGTGTGCTTAATAGCCTGCGGCTTGTCCATCTTTTCGGCTTTCCGAGGCACCGAAATAAACGCCTTTCTGCTCATCCCACGCAATAGCTTGGTAACCACCAAAGGCTCCCACTACACGCTGAAGCTTATGACCTCGCTCCATCAGCTCCCGCTGCACCGTCTCACTAAACCCTGATTCTAAACTCACGAAGCCACCATCGGTCATGAGCGCGCCTGTTGGGCTGCTCGAACCGCTGTGGAGTATTCTACGCGCGTCGCCAGCTTCTTGCAGGTTCATGCCAAAGTCGAGAATATTCACGATAATCTGGGCATGCATTTGAGGCTGAGTACCGCCCCCCATCACGCCAAAACTTAAAACAGGTTTACCATTTCTCGTGACAAAAGCCGGAATAATCGTGTGAAAAGGTCTTTTACCTGGCCGGTATTCATTGAAATGGCCCTCTTCAAGCGTAAACATTTCACCTCTGTTTTGCAGTACAAAGCCTAGCCCGGGCGGCGTCATTCCAGAACCCATGCCGCGGTAGTTGCTCTGTATTAGCGACACCATATTGCCGTCTTTGTCAGCCACAGCGAGGTAGATGGTATCGCCTTCGTAAATACCTGCATCGACACGGTTTGCTGCCCACTCGTTATCAATGAGCGTTTTGCGCTTAGCAGCGTATTCTTTAGAAATGAGCCAGTCGACAGGGATTTCGTTGAAATCGGGGTCCGCATAAAACTTTGCACGGTCTTCGAAGGCAAGCTTTTTGGCTTCAACAAAAGTGTGGATATAATCGGCAGAATTAAAGCCCATACCCTCAATATCGTAGTGTTCTAATATATTGAGTATTTGTAAGGCGGCAATGCCTTGTCCGTTAGGCGGTAGCTCCCAGACGTCGTAGCCTCGATAATTCGCCGAAACCGGCTCGACCCACTCAGAGGTATGCGACGATAAGTCTTGATATGATAAATAGCCCCCTTGAGATTTCATATAGGCATCAATCGTACGCGCGATATCGCCTTTATAAAATGCGTCGCGCCCACCTGTGGCAATCTTTTCGTAAGTTACCGCCAACCCCGGATTTTTAAAAACATCTCCTTTTTGCGGCACTTTACCGTCAAGCAAAAAGGTGTCTGCAAACCCATCGTAGTGACCGATACGCGCGTAATTCATTTGCCAGTAGTAAGCAATAACCTCAGACACGGGAAACCCTTCTCGGGCATATTTGATAGCAGGCGTAAGCAACGTGGACATGGGCAGCTTGCCAAACTTATCATGAAGCATAAACCAACCGTCTACGGCACCGGGCACCGAGACTGGAAGTGGGCCAAATTTAGGTATTTGATGCAACCCGCGTTCGGCAAAAACGTCTTTTGTTAACTGCCTTGGAGAACGGCCTGAAGCGTTTAGTCCTACGAGCTTTTCTGCTTTGGCATCCCAAACAATAGCAAATAAATCACCGCCAACACCGCTTCCCGTGGGCTCAACTAAACCTAGCATTGCATTGGCTGCAATAGCAGCATCTACCGCGCTACCGCCTTGCCTTAAAATATCGAGCGCCACTTGTGTAGCTAACGGCTGACTGGTTGCTGCCATCCCGTTTTTCGCAATAACCTCAGAGCGACTGGCAAAAGGCTGCCCGGTTACCCTGTCGTAGCCTAAGCAATTAACACTAAAAAGTACAAGTACCAAAGAGAGAATTCGTACGTTTGCAGTCATAATGTTCCTTTGTTTACTGCGAAGGTTATTTAGGGCCTTGCATGAGCAGATTGCTTCATAGTGTAGCGTTATTGTCACATTACGCCTAGGCCCTTTTCTACAGTGCCTTTTTTCACTATTCCGACGCCTTCAATACGGCTACGTTGACGAAAAAAGCCCCGCAATAGCGGGGCTTAAAAGGAAGTGATAAGACATTATTGTTGTAATTATTGCTTTGCCTAATCGAGACTCTCTTACGAACGGCCGCTTGTGAAGTCTGGGTATGCTTCCAGACCACATTCGCTCATGTCTACGCCGTCGAACTCTTCTTCTTCGCTCACACGTACACCCATCACTGCTTTAATCACTAGCCACACGATAAGGCTCACTACAAATACCCATACAAAGATAGTCGCGGCACCAATTAGCTGACCTGTGATACTTGAACCGTCGTTTGTGAAAGGTACAAGGATTAGACCAAGAAGACCTACCACACCGTGCACTGAGATAGCACCCACTGGGTCGTCAATTTTAACTTTGTCTAGTGCAACAATGCTAAGTACGACTAATATACCGCCAAGGCCGCCAAATAGCGTAGCTTGCAGAGGTGTTGGCGTAGACGGCTCTGCTGTGATAGCAACAAGACCAGCCAGCGCACCGTTAAGTACCATTGTTAAGTCAGCTTTACCAAACAAGATGCGTGCAACGATAAGTGCAGCAATTGCACCACCTGCAGCGGCAGCATTCGTATTCATAAATACGATAGCAACCGCGTTTGCACTTTCAACCGTGGCAGTAGCCAGTACTGAACCACCGTTAAAACCGAACCAACCCATCCACAGAATGAATGTACCTAGCGTTGCTAGCGGTAAGTTTGCACCAGGAATCGCATTTACTTTACCGTCTGCTGTGTATTTACCTTTACGTGCACCAAGAACGAGTACACCAGCAAGCGCTGCTGCAGCACCGGCCATGTGAACAATACCTGAGCCTGCAAAGTCAGAGAAACCAAGGTCGCCAAGGGTATACATACCAAATACCGCTTCGCCGCCCCATGTCCAAGCACCTTCCATTGGATAGATAAAGCCCGTCATAACTACAGCAAATGCAAGGAAAGCCCAAAGCTTCATACGCTCAGCAACCGCACCAGATACGATAGACATTGCTGTAGCAACAAAAACCACTTGGAAGAAGAAGTCAGCAGAAGGCGCATAAGTCGCTGGGTCTTCGGCAACACCCGTTGCACCGTCTCCCATAATGCCACTTAGGAAAGGACCCCAATCGCCGCCACCGTACATAATGCCGTAACCGCAAATCATGTACATGGTGCAAGCGATAGCAAATAGTGCCACGTTTTTAGTTAGAATTTCTGTGGTGTTTTTAGCCCGAACAAGACCCGCTTCAAGCATCGCAAAACCTGCAGCCATCCACATTACCAGTGCACCGCAGATTAGAAAATAAAAGGTATCTAGCGCATACCCAAGTTCAAAAGTGATTTCCATTATGGTTTTCTCCGCAAATATATCGTTGTGGCTTACAGCGCGTCGCTATCCGACTCACCAGTTCGAATACGAACGGCGTGTTCAAGGTCATAAACAAACACCTTGCCGTCTCCAATTTTGCCTGTTTTGGCAGCGCCAACGATGGCTTCTACCAGGCGCTCTACTTGATCATCCTGAACAGCAATTTCCAGTTTGACTTTAGGTAGAAAATCCACCTGATATTCCGCTCCGCGGTAAAGCTCAGTGTGTCCTTTTTGACGTCCAAAGCCTTTCACTTCGGTCACGGTCAAGCCGTCGATACCGATTTCTGAAATGGCTTCACGAACATCATCTAGCTTGAACGGCTTGATGATCGCTGTGACTAGTTTCATGAGTTGCTCCCAGTTTGTTTTGGTTATTCTGTGTTAATGGTCGAATATCTAACTACCCGAAGATAAACCAAGAGCCATGCCACAAATATTTACCATTTAAAATCAGCTAGATAGGCAATTCACACATACGCTTGCACAAAAATAATGCACAACAATGGTGCATGTTGAAAAAAATGCCCAGTTTTGAAGCGATACGAGGCAATATTGAGGTGAGCCGACTAAAAAGTACGATGAATTTAGGATGGAACTATTCGATTAAGCCTGTGGTCTGTTAATAATATTATGACCACTATCACTCCCGCATTTTCAGCGCCTGAGCGCTATATACAACATCATACCGTTGCTAAGAAAACGGCATGGCGCCCGTTATTGATTTCAGGTTTAGTACACGTGATTGGGGTTATCTTGGTCGTCATACTTTCTCAGCTGAGCATTGATACTCAAAAAAAACGCGCCACTATGTCTAAGCAAACGGCCGAGATAAACGCCAAACTGTATTACCCGCCCGCCCCGAAACCCCAGTCTCTCCCCCAACAAAGCAAACCGGTAGAGGCTTCCCGAAACACGCCAGAAACCAGGTTAAAACCTGTCATTTCAAAGCGTACAGAAGCAGTTGATACTAAAGCTAAAATTACAGAGCGCCCCGCCCCTCAACAGAAAGAGAATACAAAGGCAAAACCGCAAAAAGCCCCCGTCGACATTAAGCCCACTAACACACCGGCAACGCCCATACCTACGCTTTCACAGGATGCAAATCGGCGCGCTGGCTCGCTAAATCTATCGGTAAAAGACGGTTCGGCCCTTTATTTTGAAAAGTATCACAGGGACAAAGTCGCTGAAGATGCTGAACAGGCAGCAAGCGCATTTCAAGAGCGCAAAAACAGCCCGAAACTCGGCGGACCAAGCACACAGCAAATACAAGCCGCCGAAAATAAACGCCCGACTAAACGCGTGAATTGTAGTAGTAACACTAACAAAACACTGGCGATTTTAAGCGGAATTACCGGTGGCACCTTAGAATGCACCAAAATGGACGATCACAAGCGTTTTATTGACGCTAGAGTCAATAAACTCCCGAAAGACGAAAAGCGAAATTAGCTGTCGCGATCTGCCATACCCAAATAAACAGCAATAGCCCAAGCGCCGCTACTTTCTCTTAAAAAACTTAGGTGGTTGCCCGAAATATGCTTTGAACCGTCGACTGAATGCTGCAACATCTTCATACCCTGTTAGCTGAGCTATACCCAACATGGGCGTATCGGTATTTCTCAGTAACGCTTTGGCCTTTTCCATTCTCGCTTTCACCAGGTAGTCTCGCAAACTAAGTCCGGTAGCTTCTTTGAAACGCGTTTTAAACTGCGTTGTTCCCATACAAGCTATCTGCGCTAACTTCACTTGCGTAAAGCCTCGGGCAAGATCGCGATGAATATGACTTAATACGGGAGTGATACGCTTATCCATGCTACATCCTTTCAAGGATGTCTCTAACAAGGTTAAAAACAGCGCCAAAATCTCTTCATGTCCATGGTCTGCAAACTGACTAATTTGAATTTCTACGAATGACAAAAACGCTTGCAATGCTGACGATACTTGGAAAATAGGGTGTAGCCTGTCATTTAAACTAACGGGCACATATTCCAAGTCTGCCACAATGAATTTTGATAATTCATTAGCACTAAAATAATGAACCTCGTTAGGCGCAATACATACGCCTTCGCCGACGCCTACTCGCCCACGAAAATTATCGATTTCTATCAAGATATGCCCATTAATGGGCAGCACCAGTTGAAAATAGTTATGTTTGTGGCGACACGTTTGTTTGGTATATGAGCGTACAGATAACGATGGCACTGGGCTGTCAGTCATTTAGTTGCCCCCTGTACCCAGTCCTGATTTTGTTACTTGGCTCCCCGTTTATTTGCATCTATTTCCCTAGCGGTTTCCTTAATGCTCTTTGCCGTTAGATTAAGCACTTTTATTCATTTTGTCATGATCGCTACCCTTTCGTTGATCACCCAGAACTAGTAAACAGTATTTGGGGTAATTAAGGTCAACATGAGAAGAGCACGACGATGCTCTTCTCAACTCACGCTTTCGATGTGCACGAAGCCTCGGTAACCTTATCAAAAATGGCTATCTAACGGCCTTTATCTTCGTTGTATATTACCTTTGTTTTGAGTAGGCTAAACTGCAATTCAGTAGTTATTTCTCTAATAAATATATAATAAAGGATATTCAACGTGGCAGCAGCTAACTTACTTGCCCTACTTGATGATATAGCAACATTGATGGACGACATTGCAACCATGTCGAAAGTCGCTGCGCAAAAAACAGCGGGGGTTTTGGGTGACGATTTAGCGGTGAACGCCGATCAAGTCCAAGGCGTTAAAGCAGAAAGAGAATTGCCTGTTGTGTGGGCCGTAGCAAAGGGCTCGCTTATCAATAAAGCTATATTGGTTCCTGCTGCGTTAGCGATAAGTGCTTTTGTCCCCTCACTTATCACTGTATTGCTCGTACTCGGCGGGCTATATTTATGTTTCGAAGGTGCTGAAAAACTTCTGCACAAATACCTGCCCCATGATGATGAAGAAATAACACGAGAAGCCAGAATAGACGCATTGACCCATGAAAATGTCGACATGGTCGCGTTTGAAAAAGACAAAATTAAAGGCGCCATTCGCACCGACTTTATTCTGTCGGCTGAAATTATCGTTATTGCACTTGGCACCGTGTCTGACGCCACACTGACAACACAAATTGGCGTGTTAGTGGCGTTAAGTTTAGCCATTACGTTAGGGGTTTATGGCCTGGTTGCAGCATTGGTCAAGATGGACGACGTTGGCCTTTACATGCTTCGTAAGTCGCTAACAGGTTCGATGAACACACTTCAACGGTTTGTTGGCAGAGCGCTTTTGGTTACTGCTCCTGCACTTATGAAAACGCTGGCTGTTGTGGGCACGGTTGCCATGTTTTTAGTTGGTGGAGGTATTCTTACCCATAGTATTGGCTTTTTGCACGTAATTACAGACTGGTTCGCAGGGGTTATTCCAGACGCCACACTCGTCATGTCTATACTCGCCGATGGCGCAGTGGGTGTTGTTGCAGGCGTCATTATTGCTTTGGTTGTAAGTGCAGCGTCAAAATTGAAGCGCAAAAGCACGCGTTCTTAATCATTAAACATTTGCAGTGAAACATCTGCACTATTCATTCGAGACTGAATAGTCGCGCATAAATGGGGGTTACCCAACGTTGGCCCTCCCTTATGCCTTCTATGCACAGCTATTTTTTATTGAAGCGCGTATTAGCAAACGACAACGCGCTTCACTTTTCAACAGTTAGCCATTTCAACCACATCATTTTTCAAATACACCAACTTTTAGTTTTTTTATTAAATCCATTTCCTTACCTTTGAATACTCAAAAAAATAAAAGCAAATAAATCAGTAATTTAACTCATTTCGCTAACTTGGCACATCCCTCGCTATAAACTAATTGTTAATTGATAACGACTTATTATCGAAACCTATAGCAACATGATAGCTGCCACGCAGTATGTTCAAGTGCAGTGTCTAACTTTACATTTATGGAGATTACTATGTTTACCGCTCGCAAAACTTTCACTGCATTAACGTTGGCAACTAGCATTTTGAGTGCATCAGCATTCGCTAACGATTCACAGAACACCATTATGTCGCATACAGACTTCATGGTAGAAAGCGCCATGATGGATGTGAAGCAAAGTTTAGAGCTTGGTGTGACATTCGATGTATTAACTGCAAGCCACACCTTCGAGCCTGAAGTAGAAGAAACTAATACGCTGGTTGCCGAGATTACTGTTACGCCAATTAAGCCTGTCAGCACAGACGATAACGACGCATAAGGAGAATGCAAATGTTAACCGCCGCTACACTATTTATGGTAGTACTCGGCCCCGTTATTGCGTTTTTAGTGAGTGCACTGGTTTTTTCAACAGCACGCTTATTCCTTCAAAAAGGTCACTGAAAACGCAACAAAAACAAATAGGTACCTAACCGACTACTGCTACCCATTTTTGCCTTCCCTGGGCCTTAACTCCAGAGGGAGATAGAAAGCACGGACTGTACGCTAGCCAAGTGATTGTGTTTTCTATCTTCTTACTGGAGCTTTTTATCCAAATATACGCTCCCACCAGCTTTTTTCTTTCTTATCGCCGTTTTCGTCTACCGGGCGACCAGCACAATCTTGCTGCGCAGGAGGCAGTACATCCAAAATAGCCGGAACACTTAAACTTCCTGCGCACCCAGCGACCACTACCGCCCCCGTCTTCGCATCGAAATGTGCAATACCTAACCCTTTAGGGAAACGTCTAGATAGAGACTTCGGTGACTGTGACTTCATATAATTTACAAACACAGGCAGCGCGCCACCTGCACCGGTTAAATTCACTGGTTGATTATCGTCATTGCCGACCCAAACGGTCACCACATTATTTCTGTCGAAACCGCTAAACCAACTATCGCGATAATCATCGGTTGTACCTGTTTTCCCTGCCATATTTACATTACCAAAGTTCCAGCCTATGCGTTTTGCTGTACCTTCTGTGGTCACCTTGTACAGGGCGTAGTTCAGTAAGTAAGTGGCGGCTTCATCCGTGCGCTGAGCAAAGAACTCGGCCTTCTTCCAAAGTAATGCATTATCTGCCGTAACCACAGAGCTCACCGTGTGAAGCGGTATGTAGCGGCCATCGTTTGATAGGGTTTGATACATTTGGTTTGTGCTAAATGGCGTTAGTTCGAAAGCGCCCAAGGTTAACGACGGTACTTTATCTACTGGCGTGGTAACCCCTAACCGCTCAATGGTATCGGCTAACGCATCTAGGCCTATCTGCATGCCTAAATTAACTGTTGGCACGTTCAAAGATTCGACTAACCCCTGAAGCAGAGGCACCTGCCCTCTGAACTCTTTATCGTAGTTTTGCGGCGACCATTCGGTGCCGTTTCTACTTTCTAGGGTAATTGGCTCGTCTTTAAGGGGTGTAGCCAAGTTAAACTGGGTAGGATCTTCTAAGGCAGTTAAGTACACAGCTGGTTTAATCAATGAGCCTATTGGCCTCTTAGCATCTAATGCTCGATTAAAACCTTTAAATGCAAAGTCTTTACCACCTACGATAGCGCGTACTTCACCGCTTGCACTGTCGGTGACTACCATGGCACCTTGCAATGGAACGCTTCTATCTTTTTGCAGGCCATTTAGGGTGCCCGATAATGCTTTTTCTGCCCGACGCTGAGCAACGATATCCAGTGTGGTAAACACTTTAACGCCCGAGTCTCTTAGGCTTGGCTCTGCTAAAATTTCATTGAGTTCTTTGCGAACCTGTTCCATGAAAGCAGGGTGTTTACCGCTTGCTAAACTTGCACCGCTGGCTAACCCTAACGGCATGCTGACATAGCGCTCATAATCCTGACGGCTGATTTCGTTTTCATCAAACAGCATACGCAATACAAGATCCCGGCGCGCTTTGGTTCGTTCGGCGTATTTACGAGGGTTATAGTAAGACGGCCCTTTAATAATAGCCACCAAGGTAGCAATCTCAGGGGTGCTTAGCTCGTTGGCCGGACGGTCAAAGTAGAAATAGCTAGCAAGCCCAAATCCATGTACAGCCATGTCGCCGTTTTGCCCTAAAAACACCTCATTTAAATAGGCTTCGATAATCTCAGACTTGCTATAGCGGGCGTCTATAATGACCGCCATTATGGCCTCTTTAGCCTTGCGTACAAGAGAACGTTCGCGGGTTAAAAACATGTTTTTAACCAGCTGCTGCGTCAGCGTGCTACCACCTTGAACCGTACGACCAGCAGCAATATTCGCCATTAGGGCCCGCAATATTGAAAGTGGTGCAACACCATGGTGGTTATAAAAATTGCGATCTTCCACCAGCGTCAGCGCTTTAGGTAACATTTCAGGGATAGTATCTAACGTCACTAACATGCGGTCTTCATGAGAGCCGCTCGTCATACGTGTTACTAGCCATGGCTCTAACTTTACAGAACCGTAGGGACGGCCTTGTGACTTATCGTATATTTCACCGATACGCGCCCCTTCCCACGTTAATACTAAATGGCGTAAAGGCTCCGCTCCCTCGGGGAATTGAAACGCGCGGCGCTGCACAGTTAACACCTTGTTTTGATAGCTATATTCACCGCTACTGTCAGCAAAAGCCACCTTGCGATAGCCCAGCAAATTGAGTTCATCAATGACTTCTTGTGGCGTTATCTCCTCGCCTTTACTCACTTCTAAAGGACGTGCGAAAATTTGCGCAGGTACTTCCCACTTGTTACCCGAGAACGCATGTTTAATTTGTGCGTCGAGATAAAAGGCATATGCCCCTAGCACCACAAGCCCTATAAGGCATACACGCCAGAACAGTTTAAAAAACCACGAACGTTTGGTTGTACTTTTTCCCGCTGCAGTTTTTTTCGAAGCATTGCTTTTTGAAGATGAATTGTTTTTAGTCTGTCTTTTTGTCACGTGAAAACGCCATGAAGATCATTAAGATGGCATCGCAATCATTGCGATATGGACTACACCAACGCCCTTAGAACGCTGTGATTAAGTCGCTAAACATTACCATTGAGGCCGCCGCGCAACAACTGTTTCCAATTATGCACACTGCGCCTGCGGTAACCACAATGGACACTTCTACAACGTAAAACCTACAGGCAGAAAATGAATTATACTCGCGTTTCACGGTCACAATGCGATAGCATGCAAGCAAGTAACACAGGAATCGTACTATGCGCTTAGCTTCACTTCAGTTTTCTTTTTTATCGACATTTTCACTTAAAGGTGGCGTGTTTCGTACATCACTTGCGCTTCTTTTTACAGGTGCTGTTATAAGCTCAGCCTCTGCCAATGAGCACTTTTCCAGCTGTACTGCGGCCCTTGCCGACAGAGCAAAACAAGAAGGTGTCAGCCAGCAAATTATCGACGAGATATTTCCTCACCTTGTACATCAAGACCGCGTAATTGAGCTAGATAGAAGCCAGCCTGAGTTTGTACAAACCTTTCCCGGTTATTTTAGCAAGCGCGTCACTGACTGGCGTACCGAGAAAGGCAAAGCAATGTATGCCAAGCACGAAAAGCTATTGCATAAGCTAAGCGATAAATACGGCGTGCCTCCCCACTATCTTCTTGCTTTTTGGGGGCTTGAGACTAATTTCGGCTCGTACAAAGGGAAGATGCCTGTACTTGATTCACTGGCAACCTTAGCCTGTGACAAGCGCAGAAGTAAGTACTTCACCCAAGAGTTCTTGGTTGCCGTAAAGCTTATGCAGCGGGAAAAGCTTAAAAAAGACAACATGGTAGGCTCGTGGGCCGGCGCGATGGGCCATACCCAATTCATGCCTTCGGCGTATACTCATTATGCAATTGATGGCGACGGTGACGGACAAGTTAACCTGTGGGAAAGCGAAGAGGACGCTTTGTCTTCTGCGGCAAACTTCCTTGCCAGTTTAGGCTGGGAGCGCAGTTTTCGCTGGGGCCGTGAAGTTAAGCTACCAGAAGGCTTTAACTATCAGGAGTCTGGCTACAAAAACCGCAAACCTCTTAGCGAATGGCAC
This sequence comes from Alteromonas infernus, assembly GCF_902705815.1. Lineage (NCBI taxonomy): Bacteria > Pseudomonadati > Pseudomonadota > Gammaproteobacteria > Alteromonadales > Alteromonadaceae > Alteromonas > Alteromonas infernus. The sequence continues at coordinate 33,629 of NZ_CACSIG010000056.1, read as the reverse complement.
GAGCAAGGTGTGAAAAAAGCCGATGGTTCGCCACTAGTTGAAGGCGAAACGACTGCCTATGTAATTGTGCCTGCAGGACATAACGGCCCAGCCTTTATCGCTTACAAGAACTTCCGCGTTATTATGCGCTGGAACAACTCTGAGTTTTATGCCATCGCCGTCGGCGTATTGGCCGACCGCATCGCTGGGGCGTCTGGTATCAAAGCTACCTTACCTGATCTTCCCGCATACAGCCGCAAAGACATTATTGCGCTTCAAAGTAAGCTGAATAGTTTAGGCTTCGATGTGGGCAAACCTGACGGCATTATTGGCCCTGTCACTCGCGAAGGTATTCGCAACTACCAAATCAGTAACAATATGATCGCAGATGGGTTTCCAGGCCTAGAAGTGATGGCAGCACTGAATATTGACCTAGTAAGCAAGGCTACCTCTTAACCTTGATAAATGCCGCGCCTTTTCAGGCGCGCATTCATCACATGGTGTTTTCAGTGACCGGAAAGGTAAAAAACGTTCAGCTTATTGGTTACAGAACGTATTCAAACGTTAGGCTTGAAAAGTAAGTTTCAAAATCTGCTGCAGAACTATTTGTAAGGGGTACGGCCCAAATCGTATTTAGCATAACAGGCCCTTCGACATTGAGTTTAAACGTCGCCTTTCCTTCACTGTCAGTTTGTATCGCTTGCACTTTGGCGCTGTGGTCAACCAAGGATACTGCATCGATAAGTGCATTGTTTAAGGGCTTTCCTTTGAATAACACCTGAACAGATAGGGTGTTATCTGAAAGTTTATAAGGGTGTTCAAGGGGCACTATTTCTAACGTATGGCCTATGGGTTTTAGCGCATTATCCGTTATTGCCTCACCCACTTGCACAATGGTTTTTGCTTTCCTTGAATAAAGCTCTTTTCCGGCGATATCGTTTTGCCCTCTCGCCTCGCGATGAGCCAGTATCTCAGTTAAGCCTTCATCTTTTGCATACTGATTAAACTTATTCGCTTTTGTTACGCTAGTAGCGTGATAGCTTTCAAACCCTATGACATGGGTGCCAGAAGAAAGCTTGGCCGTTTTAGCCATGCCGGGAAGCATTGATGTTTTAGGTACAACGCTGGCGGCCATATCACTTACACCATCAGAAGAATAGGTGCGCAGCGCAACTATTCTATTCCAAGTAAGGTTCCAGTGAGAGGTATCTTCCTTATGACCTACTTTAAACTGCAGGGCAACAGCACTTGGCTCTTGTGTACGATAGCTTGCTGGCTCTAACCAAAAATCGTGAGCCTGCGCGCTTAAAGATGTAGCAAACAGAAAGCCCGCGGTGGCTAAACTGGATAATTTCATAGCGTAAGGTTACCTAAATAAACGTTTGAGATTTCTATCATCAACTTAGCTTAGTTTTTAGTGTGTAACCACTGTCGTTAAAAACAGACTGTGCAAGAAACTGGCGTATAAGCAGTTGCTGGTGTTTGAAATACACGACATTTATTGAAAACATTAAGTGGTATAGCCGCATCAGCGGCTACATATGCTTTTTTGTTTTACTGGTCGGCAATGCATTGGCAGGATCATCCGGCCAAAAGTGCTTAGGGTAACGCCCCTTCATCTCTTTTTGTATTTCCTTATAGCTACCTTGCCAAAACGCCCCTAAATCACTGGTGGTTTGCAGTGGCCTACCTGCTGGCGACATCAGCTCGCACACAACAGTGACTCGCCCACCCGCTAAGGTTAATGGAGCGCTTTGCGAATACAATTCTGGCATTTTGACCGACAGCACTACATCACCATTGTCGCGATAATCTAGGCTAACCTCTCTGCCCGTTGGAATGATAATGTGAGTTGGCAAAAGCGTGGCCAATGCATCTTGCTGAGGCCAAGATAACCCATTATTCAAGGCGGTTTTCCACGGTAACTGCTTAAGGCTTTTGATACTTTTACAGCTTTTTAAAACAGGCGCCAAACTGTCTTTTGCCTTATGCACCAGGTCACTTAATGAAAGTGGCCAAGGTTCTGGTTCGTCAAAGGCTTTATCTTGCGGCAGATTGAGCTTTGCGGCCATCTGAACTCTTCGCCACCATTGCCAATCGGCATCCGAAAGTGGCCAATTGGATAACGGCAAGGTATCGAGATAGGCAAACCAGGCATCGCACATTGCGCTATCCCAAAACGCTTTTTCGCGGCTTTTTTCCTGTCCGGATACTGGCGCACTATTTAGTGTTATGTCATAAAACCCAGTACTTACTCTGGCTTCCATTACGCCAGAGTCGCTGTTAAAAATAACACTACGCTTTTCGCTAAATGCGTCAGGAAAAGCTAAACACAACCAGCGTTCGGGAACATGCTGGGCTAAGCGTATTGCCACTGTGCTTTTAATTAACTGCCCCTCGAGCACCGCTATCCAGGGTTTATTGTCCTTTTCGCTTTCAGTGGAAAACGTACTACCTGCTGTATTTGTTAGTTCAGCCCCCTTACCGCTTGCCAACTTGTACTCAATAATATGAGACTGAGAAGCACCGCTACGTGTAGCCCCTTTTGTTACGGTTTTCGAACTACCAAGGTTACCGCCATGGTTGTTTGGCGTACTTCGCCTGTAGCCCACCTGCAAAGGAAATGCGATGGCGATACAAAGGCCAAGGGCGCGTTCGTCTAATGCGTTAATGTCAGGCTTAAAAGTCTGCGCTTTTCCCTTCTCGCTTTGCACATAGCGCGCATAACGGGAAGCTTGTTGTATAAGCTGATTGCGAGTGCTGCTGTTAGCATGAATCAGCGCATCCATTACGTTTGTCGCACCACTCACATTAATATTGCTTTCGCTTATTGCCACAACAAACGGTGCAGCAAAGCGAAGCGCGCTATTCTCATCAGCACTCAGCCCGTCTATGCCTGTTTTTGCCGTTAGCAATAAGTGGGCTAAATGCGGCTGACATGGCAACTGGGCCAACGCTCTTCCATAAGGGGAAATGCTTGCCTTTGCAATAGCATTAACTCGATGAAGTTTTTGCTGTGCGACGTGCAGTTGCGCAGGTGAAGGTTTAGTCAACAATGCCAATGCATCTGGGCTGCTGCCCCACGCTAAGGTATCAAGCAGGAAGCTACTTAAATCTTCTTTTTCTATTTGCGCCGCATTGTGTTTGGATAATCGCTCGAAGCTGCTTTTACTGCATAGCCTATAGCAGGTACCCGCCATTACCCGCCCTGCTCGCCCTGCTCTTTGAGTGGCAGAAGCTTGCGAAATACGTTGCTGGGTGAGCGCAGTAATATCGCTTGAAGGGTGATATTGCGCACTGTTCTCCCACAGACTATCAATAACTACTGTCACGCCTTCAATGGTTAAACTGGTTTCAGCAATATTAGTAGAGAGGATAACTTTCCTTCGCCCGTGGGGGTCTGGGGCTATAGCGTCTTGCTGCGCAGACTTGCTTAGTGCGCCATAAAGCATGTGAATAGCAATGTCCGCACTCTCAGCTAACCCTTTTATTTCTCTGGCAACAGCATTTATGCTCCCCCGACCAGGAAGAAATACCAAGATATCGCCATCGTGTTCGCTTACTGCTTGCTTTATGATATTGCAAGTTTTCGGTACTAACTCGTAAGCCTGCACATCTCGGGTGTAGCGAATATCCACGGGAAACACGCGTCCTTGTGTATTTAAGTTCACCACGGGCAGCGCGCTAAATTCATTAAGCACTGCTTGAAGTGGCGCTATATCCAAGGTAGCCGACATCACAATTAAGCGCAGGTCGTCGCGAAGCCCAGTTTGGACCTCAAGCGCTAGCGCCAAACCAAAATCGCTGTGAATGCTGCGTTCGTGAAATTCGTCGAAGACAATAGCAGTGACATCTGCTAGCTCTGGGTCTTGCTGAATCATGCGAGTCAGCACACCTTCTGTAATAATCTCAAGGCGAGTGGCTGGCGATGTTTTTGATTCGCCTTTAATACGATACCCCACCGTTTCACCCACACTTTCGTTTAACTGCTTAGCTAAATAGTCAGCGAGGTTTCTCACCACCACGCGACGTGGCTGCATAAGCAATATTTTACCCTTAAGTGATGATTGCAGCAGTGACAAAGGAAGTACGGTAGACTTTCCCGCGCCCGGTGGCGCGCCAATAATGATATTGTTAGCGGCAACCGACTCTTTAAGCGGTGTAACAAGCTCATAAGCAGGTAAATGAGAAAACGGCTGTAACATAAAGGGAATAAAGGTGTTATAAGTTAATGGGTATAGTGTACCTGATTTGATCAATGCACCCGAACATCACGGCTATTTTTTTAAACTGGTTAAATAGCTCAACACTTGCGATGGGTTTTACACCCCGATAGTAGCGCCATGATAAGCTTATTCTAGTATGGGCGTGTAACTGCACTTTTAAGCTTGTGGGTGGTCATTTAACGTGATGAACAAAGAATAGGGCAAATCGGAAGGAGTAAAGCTATGCGAAGCTTTATTGGTTTAGATCTTAGCGCCACAGAAAAACTTGCTTTGGATAGCTGGCGTCAACAGGCATTGCCTGAAATCATGCCTCGCCAATGGGTAAAAAACGAGTCGAGCAGGTCTCGAAAGTCTGGCAATAAGCGCAACAATCACAATAGTGGACAAGGACCTTCGCTACCTTATGCCGTGCCCGCGGCAAACTTTCACATCACACTCAGCTTTTTAGGCGAGATAAATCACCGTCAGCACGAAGCGCTGGTGTATGAACTCGACCAGCTCGTTAGCGAACCATTTTCATTAACCCTAAATGCAACAGGGTTGTGGAATGGCCCCAAAATCCTATTTGCTGCGCCTACGGATACACCAAAGGCACTAAGTGAACTCGCCAAGTTATCGCGTAAAGCTGCCCGCAAAGCAGCAATAGAAGTAGAAAACAGAGAATATAAGCCTCACGTTACCGTTGTTAGAAAGGCTACATCAACTTTACCTCTGCCACTTTACAGCCCCAGTGTAGACGTTCACGTCTCGGCATTTCACCTGTTTGAGTCTGTCACTACACCTCAGGGGGTTACCTACCCTGTTCGCCAGTCTTGGCCGTTAAAACACAATATGTCGGTAAGAGAAAAGCTACGTCGGGGAATAACCGACGAGTAAGGGAAATACGACACAGTGCCTACCTTGTTAGGCCGCTATCATTTGAGGGACACCTTTCACCGCTAAGCAGGAATAGAGATTGAAAACTTGTTAAGATTTAGTGTACAAGTTTTGTAATTATGAGTTATAGCAATTTAAGCTTGTTTTAAATCGCGCTTCGCCTTTACAACGCGTAGCGTCACGGGTAAAAAGATAGCCTGTTTTTTTAATCATTCTGCCCAAATGCAACAAACATTTAGATTAGTAATAGACTGCCCAGACCAAATTGGGCTAGTGGCCAGCGTGTCACAATTTTTAGCGGACCATAACGCGACCATCGTTGAAGCGAACCACCATACCGACTTACAAACAGGTCGCTTTTTCATGCGCCATGAAATAAGCACCGACTCGCTTAAGTTAGACCACCAGAGCTTCGTAAAAGAGTTCACTCCCCTTGCGAATGAATACCAGATGAACTGGAAGCTTAGCGATTCAAATAAAAAGCAACGCGTGGCCTTGTTGGCTAGCCTTGAGTCTCACTGTTTAGTTGACTTGCTTCATCGCTGGCATACAGGCGAACTACACTGTGATATTCCCGTTATTATTGGCAACCATCCGCAAATGAAGCAGTTTGCCGACTGGTACAAAGTGCCGTTTCATTGGGTAGACTTTAAAGCACTTGGGAAAGAAGCTGCATTTGCCCAAATTTCGACCTTGCTTGAAGAATACAAGATTGATTTGACGGTACTTGCACGATTTATGCAGATTTTACCCGACAGCCTATGTCAGCAGCTGCAGGGTAAAGCGATTAATATTCACCACAGTTTCTTGCCAAGCTTTGCCGGCGCTAAACCCTATCAGCAAGCTTATGATCGCGGTGTGAAGTTGATAGGCGCAACGTGTCACTACGTCACTAAAGACTTAGATGAAGGCCCTATTATCGAGCAAAGCGTGAAGCGTATTAGCCACAGCGATAGCGCAGCTGACATGGTCCGTAAAGGCAAAGATTGTGAAGTTACCGCTTTGGCTCACGGCGTACGCTACCATTTAGAAGACCGCGTAATTATACACAGAAATAAAACCGTGGTATTCGCTTAAACGCGCAAGGCTCCTTCTTTGCAAAAACGTTTAAATTTAAGTAAAACCTGCGCCCGACAGTAAAAGCCCACCGGCTGAGCTTTTACTGTCGGGCGTTTGAAATCTAGCTTTAGACAGGGCTGACCAACATAGCGCGTCTAAGTCTTAGGTAATACCACAGGTTGGATACGGCAAATAATGCTTCGGTAATAGCGAGCCCCCACGTTTCTGTGATGACACCGTAAAGTGTAAAATTCAAAGACCCCAGAATCATACAAATTCGAAGCCCCGCTTCTTTGCAGTAAAGTTCGCCAAACCGGTAAGCCATAAAAGTAAATGCTGGCATGGTTTCTATAAACGAGGCTTTACCTGTTAAGTTATTTACAGAAAGCACAATACACAACATAGTGATTAGCGTAATGTAAGTTGCGATAGGCGACAGCAGTTTTTGCTTAATCAAGCGGTAACTCGTACTCAATCCGGCAATAGTAATAACAATGGCACCGCTCCACGCTTGTTCGAACGCAAGCAGCAAACCAACCGCCACACACAGCCCCAAATTCAGCAGCAGTACTTTTCGCTCGGTATTCGACCAAAAAGAGGCCAATGCGAAGACAAGCGGAAACCCGTGGAGAAGAAGCTCAAGCATGATGATCACTGTAAAAGAATAAGGGGTTAACAGGGTGCTGAGAACAGCTGCTTAAAAAACGGGCGCAGTGTAAATTTCATACAGTGAAAATCCAATCAAAAGTTATGCAATTTCGACGAATTGCATACAAGTGCGATTCGTCTCTCAAACCGCTGTACTGCAAGGAATTACGTTAAAGAGCATTTAACTTATTTTTACATTATCTTAAGATGATATGTGTCAAAAACGTATAGATAAAAACAGACAGGAAAACTCATGGGTAAATTTAAAACATCACTTACCGCGATGGCGGTTGTGATTGCGCTAGGCGCGTGTTCAGAACAAAAAGCACCAGAGACAACTGGCGCCGATACACAAACTGCCACAACATCTGAGCAAGCACAGTTTGATAACGTGCTGCTTCAAGAGTTTAAAGGCCCTTATGGTGGTGTACCGGCCTTCGATAAAATGAAGCTTGAAGATTTAAAACCTGCGCTAGAAAAAGCCATGGCGTTAAATCTTGAAGAAATTGAAGCTATTGCCAATAACGAAGCCCCTCCGACATTTGAAAACGTTATTGTAGAAATGGAGCGCGCTGGCGCTGAACTTGGCCGCGTGTTTACTTATTACGGCATTTGGAGTGCCAATAAATCTAGTCCTGAATTCCGCGAAATTCAGGCAGAGATGTCACCTAAGCTTTCGGCGTTTTTCACTCAAATCACGCAAAATGAAAAGCTTTTTGAAAGGGTAAAAACCGTTTATGAGTCTGACGAACTTAAGTCTTTAACGCCCGAAGAGCAGCGCATTACGTGGATGACCTACAACGGCTTTGCGCGTAATGGCGCAACCCTAGATAGCGAAGCGAAGAAGCGCTATGCAGAAATAAATGAAGAACTTGCCACGCTGCACACTAAGTTTTCAAACAATGTACTCGCTGACGAAGAAAACTATGTCACTTACATCACTGAAGATCAGCTAGACGGCTTACCGGCGTCATTTGTAAAAGCCGCCAAAGCAGCAGCCGAATCTCGTGGTGAAGAAGGCAAGTACGCCATTACCAATACCCGTTCATCAATGGACCCGTTCCTGACATATTCAACAAATCGTGAACTACGTGAAAAAGTATGGCGCACCTACTATAACCGCGGCGACAATGCTGATGACTTCGATAACAACGACATCATAAAACGCATTTTAACCTTGCGTGACGAGCGCGTTGAACTATTAGGCTACGAAAACTACGCCCAGTGGCGTTTAGAAGACCGCATGGCGAAAAACCCTGAAAACGCCATGGATCTTATGATGAAAGTTTGGCCTGCCGCCATCGCTCGTGTTGAAGAAGAAGTCGCCGACATGCAGGCCATTGCCGATGAAGAAGGCGCCGACATTACTATCGAGCCTTGGGACTACCGCTTCTATGCTGAAAAAGTTCGTCAGGCTAAATACGATTTAGACTCAAACGAAGTGAAGCAATACTTACAGCTTGATAAACTTCGCGAAGCCATGTTCTATGTAGCGGGTCGCTTGTTTAACTTCAACTTTACCCCGGTTGAAGAAGGTAAAGTAGCGGTATTCCATGAAGACGTTAAGGTATGGGAAGTTACCGACAAAGACACCGGCGAGCACATTGGCCTTTGGTACCTTGACCCGTTCTCACGCCAAGGTAAACGCTCTGGTGCATGGGCAACGACGTATCGTTCTTACACCACGTTCGACGGCAAAAAAACCGTACTGTCTTCAAACAACTCTAACTTTGTGAAAGGTGCAGATGGAGAAGCGACATTAATTTCGTGGGACGACGCAGAAACCTACTTCCACGAATTTGGTCACGCGCTTCACTTCTTAGCCTCTGACGTTGAATACCCATCATCACACTCTGGCGTGCGCGATTACACTGAATTCCAGTCTCAGTTGTTAGAACGCTGGCTAACTACCGATGAAGTTATCAACAACTACTTGGTTCATCATGAAACCGGTGAACCAATTCCTGCTGAGCTAGTGGAAAAAAATCAAGAAGGCATCAACCTTCAACGAAGGCTTCAAAACCACAGAATACATGGCCTCGGCTATTATGGATCTGAAATATCATACGACGGATCCGAGCCAGATTGACCCAGACACCTTTGAGCGCGAAGAGCTTAAAAAATTGGATATGCCTGAAGAGATTGTGATGCGTCACCGTTCACCGCATTTCGGTCACGTATTCTCTGGCGAAGGTTATGCCGCCGCTTACTATGGTTATATGTGGGCAGAAGTACTAACCGCTGATGCGGCAGAAGCCTTTATGGAAGCGCCGGGCGGTTTCTACGATAAAGAAGTGGGTGATCGCTTGGTTAAATACCTCTTTGCCGTACGCAATGCAATGGACCCAGCGGAAGCTTACCGTAAGTTCCGTGGGCGCGACGCTAAAGTTGACGCCTTGATGCGCGACCGAGGCTTTCCCATTCCTAAAGACTCAAAAGAGTAAGTAACACTACAATGACAGGCGAGCGACACAACTTGTACCGCTCGCCTTTTTTATACCCGTTTTCAAAACTGTAAATAAACACTTTCTTATTGACCTATTGGTCAATCTTACCGCACAATCCAAATTCTCGATTTCTTCGCCAAAAGTATAAACTTTTGCGCGATTAAGCCGATATGTTGTCTACGTCATCTAAAAATAACAATAATACTGACGTAAATTTCACAACATTCAGACGTTGCTGTGCCTGCAATGCCACGTCATTTAGATATTTTCCTCAGCATTAACTAACGTGGTCGAAAGTCATGACTTTCAGTATAAAACAAAAACTTATTCTATCTTTGATTGTGGCAGTTCTAGCGGCTGCTATTTTAGTTGGCTCCATCAGCCAGTATATCGCCCGAGACCTAGTAAAAGAAAACATGGAAGCCCTTCAGCTTCCTTCTTTGCTTAAACAAATTGGAAACCGTGTAGACCGTGAAGCGAGTGTAATGCTTACTGTGGCACATAGCATCGCTTCCAACCCCGATGTTTTAGCGTGGTCAAAAGCAGGAGCAGATAAAAGCGGTGAACGCAGACTCCTTAACTATTTAAACGATATTGTTGCGTTCAACGACTTAACCGTTGCGTCGTTTGTAGACCGAACAACTTATAAATATTGGAACCAAGACGGCTTTTTACGAGAACTAAAAAACGACGAATTTGATGGCTGGTTCTTCGCGTATAAAAACAGCGGCGAACCTATTTCGCTGAGCTTGTACAATGAGCCCGGACAAGGCTACCGGCTTTTTGCCAACTACCAGCAAGTCGATGGCAGAGGCATGTCGGGGGTAGCGAAGTCTGTAGATGAGCTTTTAGCAATTATTAATGCAGTTAAAATCGCTCAAACTGGGTTCGTCTTTCTGGTTGATGGTAACGGCACCATTATCGCTCACCCGAACACTGACTTACTAGGTAAGGCGAAGCTCGCTTCAATAAGTGAAGCAAGTACAGTAGGCAAGTTACTTAACCGCCAAGACTTTGCTATGGCCACCAGCGATCACGATGGCGATACACAGCTCTTCGCCAGTACCTTCGTAGAAAAAGCCGGATGGTACGTAGTAGCACAAGTCCCTGAGCACGAGCTGTATGCCTCATTAAATGCGGGAAGCCGCCAGATTATATTCTGGGCGTTGGCCATTGCTGGTGCCTTCGCGCTTATTGGTATCTGGCTTGCGGGCTCACTCACTAAGCCGCTGGAGTCTTTAGCCGACGTGTTTCAGCAACTTGGACGCGGTCAGGGTGATTTACGCTCTCGTATTCCTGTGCCAGAACAAAAAGAGATCGCCCGTTTAGTGGAAGGGTTTAACAACTTTATAGACCACCTTCACGGTACTATTTCTCAAGTTGCGAAGACGAGCCACGCACTTAAAGCCTCAGCACAGGATGTTGCGCAACAATCCCACCAAACTGAAAGCTCGACAAAAGGTCAGCGCGATCAGACGCTACAGGCAGCCGCCGCTCTGACTCAAATGGGCAGCACTGTGAACGAGGTCGCCCAGTCGGCGACGCTTGCCGCACAAAATGCCAATCTTGCGACCACAAACTCTGCCCACGGTAGAGAGATAACCCAACGAGCGGTGCATGCCATACAGGGGCTATCTGAGCAAATTCAAGACGTATCAGATGTCATTCAATCATTGGACGCCCACACTGCCGCCATCGGTGGAATACTTGATACGATAAGAGGCATCTCGGAGCAAACTAATCTACTCGCGCTAAACGCAGCCATTGAAGCGGCGCGAGCCGGAGATCATGGCCGTGGCTTCTCAGTGGTAGCAGATGAAGTAAGAACACTCGCCCAGCGTGCGGCTCAAGCGACCGATGAGATACAGGTCAAAATTGATAAGTTTCAGCAAGACTCTAAAACTGCGGTTTCACAGATGGAATCAAGTCGTGCGCGCACTACAGATGTCGTTACCGCCACCAACGAAATCGATAAGCTCCTACAAGATATTGCAGATGAAATTGCGCACATTAACGATGTGAACACCCAAGTGGCAACGGCTACCGAGGAACAAGCGACGGTTGTTGAAGATATCAGTCGCAATATCAATGACATTAGCGTGTCGAGTGAAGAAACACTGGATGCGACTAAAATATTGGTGAACGTTAGCGACAAACTAGACGAGTTGGCGCAAGAGCTCTCGACAGAGGTAAGCCGATTTAAGCTGTAACAGTGGTTATGTTAGAAGTCGTAGCTGCGGTGGCTATGGCTTCTGACTAAGCGCTATGGCGTTGGCCATATAGATGAAAGCCCAAGGTTGCGTGGTTATTAAAAGGTAATGGCGTATTGAACCTTAACCTGATTGTCTCTGCTTGAACGCCAAGGAAGTTGAAGCGATGCACCATCACTTTCCCAAGACTCTCTCAGTGCACCAAGGGTGAGTAAATGCTTATTTTCTTTAAAAGGAATTTCTAAATACACGCCCGCCGATGTACTAGTAGGCAGTTGTATGGTGTCTGCGACGGGAACACTCATTTCATGACGAGGACGTACTTTGTGGCTTAGCCCCACCCGATAGTCACCGCTATCCCACCAGCTTACTACTTCAAACTCGTGGCTTTTGACCCGTTGGGATAGCACACCATAATCAAGCAGCCCTTTGTTGTAGTGCACAATCGCTTCGATATTAAACATAGGAGCAATACGCTGACTAAACGCTAATTGATACTGCTTTTGCTTACAGCCTTTAAATTTAATTTTGTTTTTAGTGAGCGTTAGCGAGAATGTGTCGTCACTGTCAGAATACTTATTCAGCCACTGCTGTGCTTTTTCAACCACAGAGGCATTAACTACGCTTGCCATTGTTATGCAAGGGCAAATACACGCTATTAGCAGAGCCTGAGTAAAACGTCGCATTTTCGCTGCCTTTTTAAATGTGGTTTAGTTAACACAATTTCAGTATAGACAAGAAAATAGGAGGTTGGGTATTAGCCATATTACTAACACCCGAGAAAAAATAACGTTTATGTTGGCGTAGCCTGTTAGCTTCTCCATGCTTATCAGCGAGCTACGAACCACCTCTACTACAACAACACTTAATAAATGTATTATCTTTTTATTGAGGCGCTAGATAGCGAAGCCTTTCGGCCTTCGGTTGCTTCCTCGCTAAACCAGTAAAGGCCTTGGCTATCCACGCACACGCCTTCAATCTGTTTGTAATGTTCAAGGGGCCATACGTCGAGAAGCGTGAAGTCTTTTGACACTTGTGCCATAAACGTAGAAAAATTTCCGAAAGGATCTGATTTATACCCTGTAACGACAAAGCGCTTTTGGTGTTGGTCGAAATCTACCCCTGTAACCACGCCTGGTAAGCCCTCAATAGACGCAAAAGGGCTGATGATTTGAACGCGCTCGGCCTCATTAACCTGATAGATATGCGTTATACCTGTGCGCCAGCTTTTAGAAAACAACAATAACTTGTTATCAAACTTCACCATGGCTTCTGAGTCGAAATCATGTGCATAGGGGATATTGTTTGTGGCGTCATTTCCAGCGTATTTCAGCGTGATTGTTTCAATATTATTCACATTGGCGCGATTGACCTTGTGAATTTCTACCTGCTCCCTTTTGCCTTTATTGTTACCGACATCAGCAATGTAAAAACGCGTCGGCATCTGCCGTTATTGCTTCCCAGTCTTTGTTAGTAAGCGCCAGTGGCGTTCGCTCTACTATCTCGCCTTGGTAATTCACGCGATATATTACAGGCGCATTGCCTGAGTCGTTAAGCGAAAACATTCCGCTTTGTTCACAAAAAAGCCCTGAAGTTTCTGCCAGCTCATCGGGGAGTTCAACCACGCTTTTTAATCGTTAATGGCGCTGAAGGCGCAGGATAGTTAACTGCACAGGCCGTGGTTAGCGCAAAAGCAGTGGATAGAAACACAACCTTGAGTAATAGGTTCAATGAAAGACTCCGGCTTAATATTAACTTTTAAATAATAACAAATTTACTGATTATCTCACGTATATTTCATGGTCCATTAGGACTAAATTTGGTGGAAACCGTGTTCATTTTTATTGCTAACATTGCGCTATTTAATAACTATTACTTAAAGCGCAGCATAACCTAGTATGTTGGTCTAAACTTTCACTCCATGCGTATATTGCTATACGTTGACTTGGTCTAAAGTTGCTGTATGACAAAAGCTTGGGCTGATATACGATGGAATAATATAAATACGTTAAGGAATCACTTTTGTCAGACCCACTTCTCTCTCTTGTTTCTGTAGGGTTGCTCTCTATAGCGTGTCAGTACCTGGCTTATAAAATTAGGCTTCCAGCGATATTACCGCTATTAATCGTGGGCATTGTTGTCGGCCCCGTGTTTGGCGTACTTAACGCAGACGACTTATTTGGAGACTTACTGTTTCCGGTGGTTTCGCTTTCTGTAGCTATTATTCTTTTTGAAGGCTCACTGACACTTAAGTTTAGTGATATTGCCGGCCACGGCAATATGGTAAGGAATCTGTGTTCCATTGGCGTGGTGGTAACCTGGGGCGTGGCGGCAACAGCGGCGCATTACAGCTTAGATCTTTCCTGGCAGCTCTCTTTCTTATTTGGCGCAATAGTTACTGTAACCGGCCCTACGGTTATTGTACCTATGCTAAGAACGGTGCGCCCGCAAACTAATTTAGCGAATATATTGCGCTGGGAAGGTATTGTCATAGACCCTATTGGCGCACTCCTTGCCGTACTTGTGTTCGAATTCATTGTTGCATCACAAGAAACCGCCATCACGCATACCCTCATTGCCTTCGGAAAAACCGTAGGGATCGGCTCTGTTCTTGGCCTTGCGGCAGGCTATTTGTTAGGCCTTTCTATTCGAAAGAAATGGATCCCTCACTATCTTCTCAATACCGCGGTTTTAACCATTATTTTGGGTGTGTTCGCTGCGTCTAACTATGTGGCTCATGAGTCAGGCCTGCTGGCTGTGACTATTGCCGGTATGGTACTGGCCAACATGAAAGATGTAGATGTGGAAGACATCCTTGAGTTTAAAGAAACCCTTAGCGTTTTACTGATCTCTGGGCTATTTATATTGCTAGCTACACGCCTAAACCTCCAGTCTGTAATCGATGTTGGGTGGGGCTCTATTGTTGTACTCGCAGCTATCATGTTTATCGCTAGGCCTCTATCGGTATTGGCCTCTTCTATAGGCACAGGCCTTAAATTAAATGAACTCGCTTTGCTAAGCTGGATTGCACCACGAGGCATTGTGGCGGCGGCAGTGTCGGCCTTATTCTCACTCAAACTTGAAGAAATTGGCTACGAAGGCTCCGGTATTATTGTCCCTATCGTATTTATGGTAATCATTGCTACTGTGGTGGTACAAAGCCTTACATCGCGCACTGTTGCGTCTTTACTCAAGGTAAGGGCACCTGCACCAACGGGCTATTTAATATTTGGCGGAAGCAAGTTTAACCGTGCGCTGGCCTGTGAAATGTTGAACCAAAAGCTAGATGTAACTATTGCCGACACTAACTGGGACGCAATTCGTGAAGCCCGCATGATGGACATTCCCGTTTACTTCGGCAATCCCATGTCAGATCACGCAGCACGTCACCTCGATATCAATACCTATGGCACTGTACTTATTATGTCACCCTATAAGCAGTTAAATCCGCTTATTGCTTATCACTTCGAGTACACCATGGGCAAAGATAAGGTTTGGGCGTTAACGAATAACGAACAGTCTACCCGCCCTAGCCATCAAGTTAGCGAACAGTACGCCAAGAAGCTAACCTTATTCGACGAGGGAGTGACCTACGGCTATTTAGCGTCAGCCATCGCCCGCGAGTCTCAAGTCAAGACGACCCGTTTATCTGACGAATTTACCTATGAGCAATATACTCAACAGTACGGTGAGCGGGCAACGCCTCTTGTCGCGATAAATGCGGAAGGAAAAAGCTTTACCTTTATTAATGGAAATAGCATTCAGCCAAAAGCGGGCTGGCGCGTGATAAGTTTGATTGAACCAGAAAGAGTAGAAGACAGTGGCGACTTGCCATAAGTGATAAGTAAGAAAGCCTCCTGCCCACCGGCAGGAGGCCTCTCCCTGGAAAACCGCGTAACGCAGTGCCCTTTTTAAAAGGTGCGTATTTATTTGTATTTTACTGTTGTTACGCTGTCGCGCTTTATTTAGCAAGGAATGAACCAAAACCTCAAAACGCAATAGCTACAATAACTTACATCCACTTCCGACTAAAAGATGTACGTTAAACCTCAACAAACCATCCATTATGGTGCGTGCTGCGCACTATTTGGGGGTTCATATTTCGCACAAAAACAATTAGTTAACGTATTTTCGAATGCATTGAACCGTGGACTCAAGAGCGCCACTGTTATCTTCGAGCACTTTACGACCTGCTTGCCCTGCCTTTTTTCGTTCGTTAGGTTCGCAAATCCATTTATCAACAATAGTGAACATCTCTTCCCCACTGTCGATTTTTACTAATGCGCCGCATTCTTCTAAATGGCTACATATGACTGGGTTATTGTAAGTGTTAGGCCCCATCATGATAGGAATAGAAAAGCTGGCGGGCTCTAGCGCATTGTGACCGCCCTTATCAGCGATAGAGCCTCCTACAAATGCGAAAGCGCCCACGGCGTAGGCATCGTTTAACTTGCCCATTTCATCTAACAAGATCACGTTAGTATTTTCAGGAACAGACTGCTCTTGTGAGCTTCGCACGAAAGGTAGCCCTGTCGCTTCGATAAGCTTTGCTACAGAATCGAAGCGCTCAGGATGACGAGGAACAATAATGACTTTTAGTGAAGGATTTTTACGCCACAACAGCTTAGCCGCGTTTAACACGGCCGTTTCCTCAGTGTCGTGAGTGCTTCCTGCCACTAAAATAGGGTATTCTTCCTTACTTAAACCAAGAAAGGGATGGCCTGAGGCTACCGTTGATGCAACTTGATCAAACTTAATATTGTTTGTAAGCGTTAGCTTTTGTTCAGGAACCCCTAACCAAGCGTAATTGGCAAAGTCGCGCTCGCCTTGCGCGCATATATGGTAGAGCTTCCCAAGCATGGGGTTAAAAAGCTTGCTGATCTTTTTATAGCGCCTAGCCGATCTATCTGTCATTCGGGCATTCACAACCATTACTGGAATATCTCGTTTCCAACAGGCATGAATTAAGTTAGGCCAAAGCTCTACCTCGGTAATCAGCACTGCTTTAGGTTTTATCCTTTTTAGCATACCGGCCATAGCCATGTGCAAATCATAAGGTAAATAAAAGTGGTGTACCGTATCACCGAATATGGCACGCACTCTGGCAGAGCCTGTGGGCGTGGTTGTAGTCACGGTTATTTGGCACTCAGGTTCGTCTTGCATTATCCGTTTAATCAAGCAAGAAGCGGCAACCACTTCCCCCACAGAAACACAGTGAAATAAATAGCCATTTTCTTTAGGCGCATGTGACACAAAACCAAAGCGCTCAAACCTACGTCGGTTGTAGTTTTTATTTCTGGTGGCCCCTCTTAGCATAAGTTGTAAAAAGGCAAAGGGGATAACAAACACTAATACAAATGAGTAAGCCCATCGGCATATGTCTTCAATAAGCGTGGGTTTGTAGCCGTTGCGCTCGGCAGCAAACATAAAATGTCCTTAATGGTAAACATCAATTCATACATCGCTGTCATTACAACGTGCGTCATTAAACTGTCGTCAAACTGTGGTGATATACGCAGTGAACTCGCTTTACTTGAATTTTGAAAGCCTATTCTAATGCCACAAGACGTACAACACATTCTTTTTATCAGGCTAAGCGCCATTGGCGATATTGTAATGGCTTCTGGATTGCCGTCTAGCATCAGGCGTACTTATTCTCTCTTAGATCAACCCATTGAGCTAACATGGTTAGTTGAGGCGCCTTATACGTCTCTAATAAGCCATCATCCTGACGTTGACCACGTTATCGCATGGCCAAAAAGTGAATGGCGCGCTTTACTCAAAGCAAAAAAATACTGGCAGCTGTACAAAGCGGTAATGTTATTTAGAAAGCAGCTAAGACAAAGAAATTTTAAGGTCGCCATAGAAGCCCAGGGGCTTTTGAAAAGTGCCTTCTTTGCATACATTAGCGGCGCGTCTGAACGAATAGGTTTTATCAGTAAGGAAAACAGTCATAAGCTGCTTAATCATGCCGTCGATAAACCTACCTCAGAGCTGATTAGCAGTGAGTACCGTCATCTGGCTAACGCTATCCACACCCATTACTTTGGCACCCAAGATACTGGTGTACCAAGATACGAACTATCGATCGCCGCGAGTAACACTGCACAGCAGTCAGCCGCCTCTAAAATCCGCGCGTTTGGCATTAAATCCGCTTTTATTGCTATCGCGCCTTTTACTACTCGCCCACAAAAACACTGGCCATCTAAACACTGGCAGGCACTCATTGAACTGTTGCGCAATTACTGCGACTTGCCCATTGTAATCTTAGGCGGGCCCCAGGATGCAGTACATGCAGAAAGCCTAACTTTTGAATGTAACGACGTTATCTCGCTGGCCGGAAAGGTCAGTTTAGAAGAATCTGCTAGCGTAGTGCTTATGTGCCATGCGTTTGTTGGTGTTGATACTGGCCTTACGCATTTATCAACGACTTATCAAAAGCCAACAATCGCTATATTTGGTTCCACACGCCCCTACACTGTAACAGACAGTAAACGTACTCATGTGTTGTTTGAAGATATGGCGTGTGCTCCCTGTAAGCGCAGGCCTACCTGTGATGGAAGATTCGATTGTATGTCACTGGTTACGCCAGAAAAGGTCTTAAACCGCCTTAAGCCGTATATAAACTATCAGTAAAAACAAAGGATGTTATTTGAATATTCGAGTGTTACATATTGAGCTAGGCAGGCATTTGTATGGCGGTGCGAAACAGGTAACGTATCTGGTGCACGCGTTAGATAAAGATAGCGCTTATCAGCAACACCTTCTTTGTACTGAAGATAGCGAAATCAGCAAGGTCAGCTTTAACCGTTGTACCACCCATACAATTCGGTATCGTGGCGATACTGATTTAATGGGTTTTAAACGAATACTCAACATGGTAAAGCAAATCTCACCAGACGTCATTCACGTTCACAGTCGTCGAGGGGCCGATATTTGGGGTGCCCTTGCTGCAAAGTTTACGGGCATTCCCGCAATATGTACTCGTCGAGTGGACAACCCTGAAAGTCGGTTTGCGTATTATAAATACAGGCAATACGATGCAGTAATCAGTATATCTGAAGGTGTACAAAAGGTTGCATCCGTACACTGTGAAGGCGTAAAGCACCAAAGGGTTATCCATTCAGCGGTGGATAAAAATGAATATTCAAAACCACCTAACCGACAGTGGCTCAATGAAAAATTCGATATTGCACCCGACCATTTTGTGATTGCTAATTTTGCGCAGTATATACCACGTAAAGGTCAGGCCGACCTTATACTGGCTATGCGGGACGTAGTAAAAAAGCATAAAAACGTAACCTGCCTACTGTTTGGAAAGGGCGCACTGAAAGAAAGCTATCAATCGCTGATAGATAGGCATGAATTGCAACACAATGTGAAGCTCTGCGGGTTTACTAATGAAGTGGCGCGTATTCTTCCGAATATCGATGCGGTTGTACACCCAGCTTATGCCGAAGGGCTTGGCGTGATCTTGCTACAAGCTGGAATGAGCAAATGTGCGGTTATATCTAGCCCCGTTGGCGGAATTCCTGAAATTATCAAACATAAAGAAACAGGGTTAATGGTTGCGCCAGGCGATATTGGCGGCATTGTTGAATCGATTGAATACTTGCTAACTCACCCTGAAACACTCAAGGTATTTAGCGATGCACTACACCATCATGTTGTTAATACTTTCAGTATTGAAAGTATGACTAAGGCGTATTCAGCGCTCTATAAGCACATCGTGAAAGCCCAGGTGCAAAAGCAATAGCGCGGTTAACTTCACATTACTATGTAGATTTCTTATCAATGGTAAGTACGTCATCAAAAACAAAAAAGCCGCTCGAAAGCGGCTTTTTTAAGACTTTGAAAAAAGTTAGCGATTAAACGCCAGCTTTTTCAACAACGTCAACTAGCATCCAAGATTTGTTCTTAGATAGCGGGCGACATTCACGTACTGTTACTACGTCACCTTGGTTGCACACGTTGTTTTCGTCGTGGGCGTGAAGCTTAGTAGAGCGCTTGATGAACTTCCCATAGATAGGGTGCTTAACAAAACGTTCAACTACAACAGTAATGGTTTTATCCATCTTGTTGCTAACCACACGACCTTGTACTGTACGAATTTTTTGCTCAGTCATTACGCATCAGCCTTTTGAGTCAGAATGGTTTTAACACGCGCGATGTTACGACGTACTTTTCTCAACTGATCAGTTTTTTCAAGCTGACCTGTTGTGTGCTGCATGCGCAGGTTGAACTGTTCGCGTAGCAGGTTAATCAACTCTGCGTTCAGCTCTTCTACGCTTTTTTCTTTCAGTTCAGTCGCTTTCATTACATCACCGTCCGAGTTACAAAGGTTGTTTTAAATGGCAGTTTAGCCGCTGCCAATTCAAACGCTTCGCGTGCAAGATTTTCAGGAACACCTTCCATCTCATAAAGAACACGACCAGGCTGAATTTGGCATACCCAGTACTCAACGTTACCTTTACCTTTACCTTGACGCACTTCTAGAGGCTTCTCAGTAATTGGCTTGTCAGGGAAAACTCGAATCCAAATTTTACCCTGACGCTTAACGTGACGAGTCATAGCACGACGCGCTGCTTCGATTTGACGCGCAGTCATTCGACCGCGGCCAACTGCTTTAAGGCCGTAAGTACCAAAGGCTACAGTGCTTCCTGCAGCATAGCCGCGGTTGCGGCCTTTGTGCATCTTACGGAACTTCATGCGTTTTGGTTGTAACATGATTAGCCCTCTCGCTTAGCGTTGCGGCCTTTCTTCTTAGGTTGAGCAGCTGGTGCTTGCTCTTGAGTTGTAGGTAGACCACCTAGAACTTCACCTTTGAAGATCCATACTTTAACGCCGATGATACCGTAAGTAGTTGACGCTTCAGAGGTTGCGTAATCGATATCTGCACGGAAAGTATGCAGAGGAACGCGACCTTCACGGTACCATTCAGAACGTGCAATCTCTGCACCGCCCAAACGGCCGCTAACTTCAACTTTGATACCTTTCGCGCCTAGACGCATTGCGTTTTGTACTGCGCGCTTCATAGCACGACGGAACATAACACGACGCTCTAGCTGGCTAGAAATGCTGTCAGCTACTAGCTGACCATCTAGCTCTGGCTTACGTACTTCAGCGATGTTGATCTGAGCTGGCACACCGGCTAGCTTAGATACGTAGTTACGCAACTTCTCTACGTCTTCACCTTTCTTACCGATTACTACGCCTGGACGAGCAGTGTGAATAGTTACACGAATGCTCTTAGCAGGACGCTCGATCACGATTTTAGAAAGTGAAGCGTTCTTAAGTTGTTTAGTCAGATACTGACGTACCTGATGATCGTTATACAGGTTATCTGCATAGTCTGCAGTATTAGCGTACCAGGTAGATGTCCATGGTTTGCTGATACCCAGGCGTATACCTGTAGGATGTACCTTCTGTCCCATTATCTACTCCTAGTTATCCGCTACAACCACAGTGATGTGACTGCTGCGCTTAAAGATACGATCAGCACGGCCTTTAGCACGTGGCTTGATACGTTTCATAGTTGGACCTTCGTCAACGAAAATCTTGGCAACGACTAGCTCGTCGATGTCCGCGCCTTCGTTGTGCTCTGCGTTAGCAATTGCAGACTCCAAAACTTTCTTTACTAGCGCTGCGCTTTTCTTCGGGCTGTACGCAAGAACTTCTAAAGCTTTCTCTACGTGTAAACCGCGAATTTGATCCGCAACCAAGCGTGCCTTTTGAGCCGACGTGCGGGCAAAACGGTGTTTAGCTAATGCTTCCATCTTCCTACCCCTTAACGTTTAGCTTTCTTATCCGCGACATGGCCGCGGTAAGTACGCGTTGGCGCAAATTCGCCCAACTTGTGGCCGACCATTTCGTCACTAATAATGACAGGTACATGTTGTCGACCGTTATGGACCGCAATGGTCAACCCAATCATATCTGGGATGATCATAGAACGACGAGACCAAGTTTTGATTGGTTTACGTTCGTTCTTTTCCACTGCAGCCTCTACCTTCTTCAGCAAGTGAAGGTCAATAAAAGGACCTTTCTTGAGAGAACGTGGCATGGTGAATCCTCGCTATTACTTGTTTCGACGACGTACGATAAGCTTATCAGTACGCTTGTTGCTTCGGGTTTTCTTACCTTTGGTAGGAACACCCCAAGGAGTTACTGGGTGACGACCGCCAGATGTACGACCTTCACCACCACCGTGTGGGTGATCAACCGGGTTCATGGCAACACCACGAACGGTAGGACGAATACCACGCCAGCGTGTAGCACCAGCTTTACCTAGTGAACGAAGCATGTGTTCTGCATTACCAACTTCACCAATGGTGGCGCGGCAATCAGAAAGAACTTTACGCATTTCGCCAGAGCGTAGACGTAGGGTAACGTAGTTTCCGTCACGTGCTAGGATCTGAGCGTAAGCACCAGCAGAACGTGCGATTTGTGCACCCTTGCCAGGCTTCATTTCAATTGCGTGTACAACAGTACCTACAGGGATATTACGCATAGGTAGCGTGTTACCAGACTTGATCGGAGCACCCGAACCAGACTGGATTGCATCGCCTGCTTTCATACCCTTAGGAGCCAGAATGTAACGACGTTCACCGTCTGCGTACAATACTAGAGCAATGTTTGCAGAACGGTTTGGATCGTATTCTAAACGCTCAACTTTGGCTGGAATGCCATCTTTGTTGCGTTTGAAGTCGATTACACGGTAGTGTTGCTTATGACCACCACCAATGTGACGAGTGGTAATACGACCATTGTTGTTACGACCGCCAGATTTGCTGTTCTTTTCAAGCAAAGGTGCGTACGGTGCACCTTTGTGCAGGTCAGGGTTAGTAACCTGAACAACGTGACGACGACCGGCAGAAGTTGGCTTAGCTTTCAATAATGGCATTTCTAATCCCCTTCTTACTCAGCACCACCGACAAAGTCGATGTCCTGACCTTCTTTAAGAACCACGTAGGCCTTTTTCCAGTCGCTGCGCTTACCGAAAGACATGCCGTGACGCTTGGTTTTACCCTTAACGTTCACAGTACGAACACCTTCAACTTCAACTTCAAACAGTTTTTCAACTGCAGCTTTGATTTCAGCTTTGTTCGCGTCTTTAGCTACTTTAAATACAACTGTGTTGTTCGCTTCAGCAGCCATTGTAGACTTTTCTGAAACGTGAGGTGCTACTAGCACCTTCAGTAGACGTTCTTCTTTCATGCTAACGCCTCCTCAAGTTGTTTAACCGCATCAGCAGTCATTAGCACTTTCTCAAATGCAATCAAGCTCACTGGGTCGATGCCTGCTACGTCACGTACGTCAACTTTGTACAAGTTGCGCGCCGCTAGGAACAAGTTCTCATCAACTTCAGGAGTAACGATTAGAACGTCATTTAGTTCATATTCGTTAAGTGCAGAAATAAGAGCTTTAGTCTTAGGTGCGTCAACACCGAACTTCTCTACAACAACCAAACGGTCTTGACGGATTAGTTCAGACAGGATGCTCTTGATCGCACCGCGATACATTTTCTTGTTAACTTTTTGGTCAAAGTCACGAGGCTTTGCTGCGAAAGCACGGCCACCGCCAACCCAAATTGGGCTACGGATTGTACCAGCACGCGCGCGGCCAGTACCTTTTTGACGCCATGGCTTCTTACCGCCACCACGAACTTCAGCGCGAGTTTTCTGCGCTTTTGTACCCTGACGAGCACCTGCACCGTAAGCTACAACTACCTGGTGTACCAGGGCTTCGTTGAATTCACGTCCAAAGGTCGCTTCGGATACTTCAAGAGCGCTTTGCGCGTCTTTCAATGTTAATTCCATCAGTTCACTCCCCAGACGTTACGCTTTAACAGCTGGCTTTACGATTACATCGTTGCCAGTTGCGCCAGGTACGGCACCTTTAACTAGGATAAGGCCGTTCTCTACGTCAACACGTACAACTTCCAAAGACTGAGTAGTCACTTGCTTGTTACCAAGCTGACCAGCCATTTTCTTGCCTTTGAATACTTTACCTGGTGATTGGTTTTGACCAATTGAACCAGGAGCACGGTGTGACAAAGAGTTACCGTGTGTCATACGCTGAGAACTGAAGTTCCAGCGCTTGATAGCACCTTGGAAACCTTTACCTTTTGATGTACCAGTTACATCAATTTTCTTAGTGTCGTTAAAGATTTCAACAGTGATTTCACTGCCTACTTCAATATCGGCACCTTCGTTTTCTTCTAGGCGGAATTCTACTAGAGTGCGTCCAGCTTCAACACCAGCTTTAGCAAAGTGACCTGCTTCAGCTTTGTTGATGCGGTTAGCTTTCTTAGTTCCAGCAGTAACCTGAAGAGCGCGATAACCGTCAGTTTCCTCAGTACGAAGCTGAGTAACGCGGTTTGGGGTCGCTTCAATAACAGTCACAGGGATAGACGTACCATCTTCAGTGAAGATGCGAGTCATACCCACTTTACGACCGACTAGACCAATCGCCATTGTTATAACCCTCTCTTATTAGCCCAGGCTGATTTGAACATCAACGCCAGCAGCCAAGTCCAAACGCATCAACGCGTCAACTGTTTTATCAGTTGGCTCGATGATGTCTACCAAACGCTTGTGAGTACGGATTTCATATTGATCACGCGCGTCTTTGTTAACGTGCGGAGAAATCAGAACTGTATAGCGTTCTTTGCGAGTAGGTAGAGGAATAGGACCACTTACCTGAGCACCAGTGCGTTTCGCAGTTTCAACGATTTCAGCCGTAGACTGATCGATCAACTTGTGATCAAACGCTTTCAAACGAATGCGAATTCTTTGATTTGGCATCGATTAAGCTCCAATCGAAAGAACAAAAAAATTCACCCTTTCTCTTCCATTTATTCCGGAAAGAAAGGATGTGCGTAAACCGATGGTTCCCAATCGGAACCCTGTTCTTTTTTCTAGCACGCCAGCAACAGGCTAATCAGTGATGATGAATCCGTTACTTCGGCAACCACCCTAAAAGCAGTGAGGTCGCGGCTAAAAATTACGTGCCCTAATTGGGCAGTGGGCGCGAATTATACAGAAAGGCAGAAGCAATGCAAGAGGCAGTTTGCTTTTTATACACATATTTTTACGCTATACCAGTGTATGTAACTGTCTATAAGTAGTATTGTTGCTTTCGTGGTATAGGTATATCTTGTTACCCTAGCTTAACAGGCACTTGTAACGCCAAATGCATAAAGGACTAGGCGCCAACATTATTAGTAGTGAGAATATGGAAGTAGTGAATAACCAGCAAACTTTTGCACAAATAAAACGCATTCTAAATAACCATTCCACGTTACTGGATGCATATGGTTTATTAGAGCCAATTATCCTCGGTTTGTTTGATGCCCAACGTATGAGTATTTTTCAACGTCGACGTCAGCATCAAGATTTGGTCGCGAGATTTAAAACGGGTAAAGAGACGCTGGAAATAAAAGTGCCAATTAGCCCAATGTCGATTGCTGGTTATGTCGCCCTATCACAAAAGCCCGTAGTCATCGACGACCCTTATAACCCCACATTGCTTCAAAGTATTCACCCTCGTTTGCGCTTCGACGGCAGGTTCGATAAAGACAGCGATTTTAAAACTCAAAACATTCTCTGTGTGCCGATTATGAACGCCGGCGTGTTGATGGGTGTTATACAAATTATTAATAAAAACGATGGCGCGTTCACTGAGGATGATTTAAAGCTTGGCAATGCGCTTGCACTCATACTCGGGGATAAATTCAGGTTCGAATTAGGGGGCACCCATAATCCCTTTGACCTTCTAGTTCACAAGAGTCTTTTAGAAGAAGCAACGCTCAAGGATATTCAAGCTACTACGCCAGATATAAAAGCGTTTATCCAACGCTTAGTATCTGAGTACCGAATCTCAGAAGATGAGATTGGTAACTCCCTCTCTATTCACTATCAGGTTCCTTTCATTCCTTACCTACCCGATAAGTACCACAGGTTTGAAAACGAAAGTCGTTTAAATGTTTCTTATTTAAAAAGGAACTACGTAGCGGTGATTGCCGACGCGCATGACAAGCCTATTGTATTAATGGCAGAACCCAATAATGCTGCGCTTCTTATGGAAATAGAAAGCGCTATGGGTATAGATAGCTATGAAATTGCTGTCAGCCTGCCAAATTTGATTTTGCAATACTTAGGCGAACATAGCGGTAGCAGCGGCCCAGGAGAGATGAGCGACATTCTCGATGAAATTGGGTCGTCAACGGAAGACAGCGATGAACAAATTGATGAGCTATCGGACGACGCGCCGGCGGTAGTGCGCTTGGTAAGCAGAATTTTACATGACGCTAAACGCCTTAATGCTTCAGATATCCATATAGACCCAGAAAAAAACGCGCCAACACGGGTGCGGATGCGAGTTGATGGCGTTTGTCGCGATATGAACCAAGTGCCAAATTCTCACCATAGTGCCGTTATTGCACGCATTAAGATAATGTCGAATTTGAATATTGCGGAAAAACGGGTGCCCCAAGACGGAAAGCTCGCTTTTAGAATGAACGGTCAGCTTGTAGAAGTTCGTGTAGCCACTATTCCAACGGTAGCGGGTGAAGGCGTAGTAATGCGGATATTGGCATCAGGTGGTGCCATGCCTATTGATAAAATGAACTTGGCGCCTAGCAACCGTGCCCGACTAGAAGACATGATTAAAAAGCCTCACGGCATTTTACTTGTTGTTGGTCCAACAGGCTCGGGTAAAACCACTACCCTGCACGCTATCTTGGGCTATTTAAATACGCCAGAGAAGAAGATTTGGACGGCAGAGGATCCTGTAGAGATTACCCAGCCTGGTCTGCAACAGGTTCAAGTAAGCCCTAAGATTGGCTTTAACTTTGCTGCAGCGTTGCGCGCATTTTTACGTGCTGATCCAGATATTATTCTTATTGGTGAGATGCGTGATAAAGAAACTGCGCACGCCGGTATAGAAGCGTCTTTAACGGGTCACTTAGTGCTGTCGACACTGCATACTAACTCTGCACCCGAAACCATTACCCGTTTACTCGACTTAGGCCTTGATCCGGTTAACTTCTCAGATGCCTGTGTGGGTATTTTGGCGCAACGCCTCATTCGTACCTTGTGTGGCAACTGTAAAGAGAAGTATATCGCCACTGAAACCGACATAGCGTTCATCGAGCGTCAATACGGTAAAGAGCTCATGGCTGAGCTGAACGTGAAAACGCCCCTTGAACTGTATAAGGCTAACGGCTGTGAAGCCTGTGGCAATACAGGCTATAAAGGGCGTACAGGTGTGCATGAGCTATTGGGTATGACGCCCGAACTACGCTCCCTTGTTTACAAAGAAGCAAGCGTAGCAGATATGAAAGTTCAGGCCGCTAAAGATGGAATGCGTACCCTCGTTCAAGACGCTATTTATAAAGTCATAAAGGGTGATACGGATTTAGCGCAAGTTCAAATTGTTGGTGGAGAATAAACCACACTTATTAGCTAGCTAGTTAGTGTGGCTGCGAGTTTGCCCACTAGCTGTGCACCGCTAAAAACTGTACTTTCGCACGGTTCACATATTGTGCAAAATACAGTATATATATAGATAAAAAAGGAAGGGATACCCAATGAAAAAGCTTATTACTCTCGCTGTAACTATCTCGTGTTTAACGTTTTCAGGCTCTACGCTGGCACAAAGTAAAACGAAGAATCACATCTGGAAAGCAGAATACCTATCAACGTTAGAATTAGGTCTTCATGCGTTAAAAGCGCAAAAGTACGAAAAAGCATTAAAGAAGCTAACCGCGTCAGCAAAGATGGGTAACAAAGAAGGTCAATATTATCTAGCGCAGATGTACTTTCAAGGGTGGGGAACGCCTGTTAACTATGAGGAAGGTTGGCTATGGTTGAGCGTAGCGATGGAACAAAAAACGGCTGAATGGAATCGTTCATACCGTCAAATTAAAAAAGCCCTTCCTGAGGACTACATTACTGCTCTACAGCCCTATGTAGACGAATACATCTCTCTATATGGTGCAAAAGCTCAGGACTTACGCTGTGAAAAGCGCGCCGCTATTGGTTCTAACATCAAAGAGATCATTTGCGAAAAACGTTATTACTAATACATATAAAAAGCGACGCCTCGATTTTCGAGTCGTCGCTTTAATTAATGTTTAAGCTACTTTTCTACTTCTTCAAGTATTCCCTAATCACGTAGTGCAGAATTCCGCCGTTCTCGAAGTAAGTAAACTCGTTTGATGTATCAATTCTGATATCCATCATAAAGGCCGTTGTTTCACCGTCATCAGTGACCGCCTTAACTTCTACCTCCGATTGACCACGCTCCACTGCGCCAACTGAAAAAGACTCGTTACCCTTAAGCGCTAAAGTACTTGCGCTTTCTCCTTCTTTAAATTGAAGTGGTAATATTCCCATTCCAATTAAGTTCGAGCGGTGAATTCGTTCGTAGCTTTCCGCTAATACTGCTTTTACGCCCATGAGTGATGGGCCTTTCGCCGCCCAGTCGCGGCTAGACCCCGTACCATATTCTTTGCCGCCAATTACAACGGCTGGCACGCCGTCATCTTTATAACGCATAGCAGCATGGAAGATTGACATACTATCGCCACTTGGGAAGTGCGTCGTTGCGCTGCCTCTTGTACCAGGTGCGAGTTGATTTTTAAGACGTACATTGGCGAAGGTACCACGCATCATAACTTCATGATTTCCTCGTCGAGAGCCATACGAGTTAAAGTCCTTCGGCGACACGCCTTGAGCCTGTAAATATTCACCTGCAGGACTGTCTTTGGCAATAGCACCGGCGGGCGAAATATGGTCAGTGGTAATAGAGTCTCCCACTTTAACCAGGCATCGCGCGTTCTCGATTGCCGTTAGTGCTTCAGGCTCTTTCTCCATAACTTCAAAGAAAGGCGGATGTTTAATATAGGTAGATTCTGGCCAGTCGTACACAGACGTTTTGCTAACTTCTAGCTCATTCCATTCACCACTACCTTTAAACACGTCAGCATATTTTTCTTTAAATAAATCGCCTGTCACGTTTTTCGCAATATACTGTTGAATTTCATCTTCAGTTGGCCAAATATCTTTTAAATAAACTGGCGCACCATCGCTAGCTTGACCAAGAGGCTCCTTGGTAATATCGATATTCATATTACCTGCAAGTGCATAAGCTACCACAAGCGGTGGAGAAGCTAAGTAGTTTGCCGCTACATCTGGATGAATCCGACCTTCAAAATTGCGGTTGCCAGAAAGTACAGACGTTACTGTAAGCTTCGCTTTTCTAATCGCGTCGGTGATGGCGTCAGGAAGCGGCCCAGAGTTACCGATACACGTTGTACATCCGTAACCGACCAAATTGAATCCTAAAGACTCTAATGGGTCCATCAAACCTGCATCTTCTAAATATTGAGTTACTACCTGCGAACCAGGTGCTAATGAGGTTTTTACCCAAGGCTTCCGCGTTAATCCCTTTTCAGCAGCTTTTTTAGCAAGTAGACCGGCACCAACCAGCACTGAAGGGTTTGAGGTATTCGTACAACTAGTGATTGCTGCAATAACAATCGCACCATCTTCTAAGTTAAACTTGCTTCCCCTGAATTCCACGAAAGAATCGTGATCTTCATCCACATCATCCGAGGTACCTAGTCCGGCTTCGGCAATAAGATCCGTTTCTTCATCTAAAACTTTTACGTCAATTTGCGAGCGATGCCATTCATTAAATGCCTCTGCCGCTTTGTCTAATGCAATTCTATCCTGAGGGCGTTTAGGGCCAGCAAGTGAAGGCACAACCTCATCTAAGTTTAATTCAAGGGTTTCGTGATACTGAGCATCTTTTGAATGGTCGTCATGCCACAATTGGCTAAACTTAGCATACTCTTCTACCAGGGCAATTTGGTCTTCGTCCCTACCGGTTAAACGCAGGTAATCTAGGGCTACGTCATCAATGGGGAAGATACCGCAGGTTGCACCGTACTCTGGCGCCATATTCGCGATAGTCGCTCGGTCAGCTGTAGTTAAATGTTTAAGGCCGGGGCCGAAAAATTCTACAAACTTGCCCACTACACCATGCTCTCGTAACTGCTGCGTGATGGTGAGAACCATATCAGTGGCCGTTACGCCAGCAGGTAGCTTACCTGATAATCTAAAGCCAACGACTTTAGGCAGCAACATGGTCACGGGTTGCCCCAACATTGCTGCTTCCGCTTCTATGCCACCCACACCCCAGCCTAATACGCCAAGACCATTGATCATAGTGGTATGAGAATCTGTTCCAACCAAGGTGTCCGGATAAACCAAGGTTTCGCTATCCTGTTTTTTGGTGAACGCGCAGCGAGCTAGGTATTCTAAATTAACTTGGTGAACAATGCCTCGGCCCGGGGGCACTACCTTGAAATTATCAAAGCTGGATTGTCCCCATTTCAGAAATTGGTAACGTTCTTTATTTCGCTGAATTTCAATATCGGTATTTTTTTCAAGTGCATTTTCTTCTGCGAAATGGTCGACCATTACCGAGTGGTCGATAACCAGTTCCACTGGGTTCAGTGGGTTAATCGCTTGTGCATCGCCACCTAAACGGTTTACCGCATCGCGCATTGCCGCCAAATCTACAATGGCTGGAACTCCGGTAAAGTCTTGTAGGATGACGCGTGCAGGTACAAATGACACCTCATGATCAACGTGATTATCAGTGTCCCACTTAGCCACTTCTTCTATATCGGCACTACTAACAAACTCTTCGTCCTCGTGACGAATCAAGTTTTCTAATAAAATCTTGATACAAAACGGAAGCCTGTCGAGCGCATATTTACTGCCTATACCGTCAAAATTAACCGCCTTGAAGTTTTTACCGTTTACTTCAAGCTGCGAAAAAGACTTATATGTCATACGCTCTCCATCCTTCTTTGCCTGTTCATGAATTATTTGACGCTTCTTAGCGATTGCGCCATCAGCGATAAAAGTGTTGTCACTATCTCGCCTTTATTTGACAATTTGTACGGTTGCAACATGAAAAAAAGTTCACCTAACATTGACATGTTCCGGTTTACTGAACGCAATACACTACCTTTGCTTGATTAAACGAAGTAATTTTCTTAGCTACTCGGTTTAGCAGGTTTCTGTTTATCAGTTATCGGCAGTCAATAAGCCTACACTTTCAACATCAATTAGCTTGATCAGCAGTGACAACTTAACAAACTCGCAACATTTATGTTTTCTTATATATCACCAAGGGTTATGCTTGCAAGACAACCAAATGAGCAAGTTCGCTAAATACTTTTCCAATAGACTTGTACTGGGAAAGCCCATACCAATTAAAAATAATAACGACGCTAACATGACACATCCACTAGTTAAGAAGTACAACTTAGAACCGCACCCAGAAGGAGGGTTTTACCGTCAGGTATTTCGTTCTGACAACCGTACAAGTTCCTACGTGCACAACGAAAGCCGTCCGGCCCTTACTCATATTTATTTTCTATTGCTAAAAGGCCAAGTAAGTCGATTTCATCGAGTATTACATGATGAAGTTTGGAATCACTATGAGGGTGCGCCTTTGCAGTTGTTCCAACTCGAGAATCAACAAATTTGGGAACGCCACATAGGAGGGCAGAATAACGAGTATGCGGAAGTTGTAAAAGCGGGGAATTTTCAAGCTGCTGCGACTATGGGCGACTACTCACTCGTGGGATGTTCGGTAGCCCCGGGCTTTGATTTTGAAGATTTTAGTTTCATTGAAGAGCCATCTATACAAGAATGGATAAAAGTAGCCCACCCCGACCTAACGCGGTTTATTTGACTATATACGAGGTTCTGCTCAATAGACACATCTTACCTGCGATTTTGTGATAGTCGAAACTGGATTTTTAAGCGCCAATCAAGGATGATAACGGCAGTTTTTTAAATATACGTCTGAACGTCCAACTTCTGGAATTATCTCAGACTATTTCACTCTAACGCCGCAGGTAACCCAACTATGTATAAATTGGTACTTATTCGTCATGGAGAAAGTCAGTGGAACTTGGAAAACCGTTTCACGGGCTGGCACGACGTTGACTTGACCGACACTGGTGTAGCGCAAGCAAAGACCGCAGGTCAGCTTCTTAAAGATGCTGGATTTACATTTGATCAGGCTTATACGTCTGTACTACTTCGTGCAATTAAAACGCTTAACATTGCGCTTGAAGAAATGGGTCAACACTACCTACCCGTTGAGCGTCACTGGCGCTTAAATGAGCGTCACTACGGTGCGCTTACTGGTTTAGATAAAGCTGAAACTGCTGCTAAGCACGGCGAAGAACAAGTGAAAATTTGGCGTCGTAGCTTCGATATTCCACCGCCAGCAGTTGAAGATGAAAGCGAACACTTCCCTGGTCACGACCCTCGTTATAACAACGTTGATGCCGACATTTTACCTCGCGGTGAAAGTCTTAAGCTGACTATCGAGCGTGTACTGCCTTACTGGCACGATGTAATTCGTCCAGACATTCAAGCGGGTAAGCGTGTTATTATCGCAGCACACGGAAACAGCCTTCGTGCGCTTGTCAAATACCTAGACGGTATGTCAGACGACGAAGTACTAAGCTTGAATATCCCAACGGGTGTACCGCTAGTTTATGAACTTGACGAAAACCTTAAGCCAATCTCAAAAGAGTATCTTGGCGACGCAGATGCTATTAAAGCAATGATGGATGCAGTAGCTAAACAAGGCCAAGCCAAATAAGCTTAAACCTTTTAAATACTAAAAAGCCTGCTTAAGCAGGCTTTTTTATGGGTGTCCGTTTAGACTAGTTTGGCACTTTTACTAACCAATTGTGGGTATCTTCAGCTTTACCCCATTGGATATCATTTAACGCTTGTCTAAGTTTCATCGTTACAGGACCAGCTTCACCGTTACCAACCTGATACTCTTTATTATTGTGAATAAACGTACCTACTGGTGTTAGTACAGCCGCAGTACCAGACAGCGCAGCTTCAGTATTGGGTTTTGCAGAACGTTCTAATAGTTCATCTACCGTAATATCTCGCTCACTTACTTTCATACCGTGGTCTTTAGCAATTTGAAGAACCGTTGCGCGAGTCACGCCGTGTAAGAAGCTTGAGTCTAGCCCTTTCGTAATAATCTCGTCACCGTCAATCAGTAAGAAATTTGCTGCACCGGTTTCTTGAACATCGCCATTTGGACAAAACAGTATTTGATCAGCCTGAACTTCTGCACGAGCTTTAAGGATAGGTGGTAAAGCACTGGCATAATTACCGCCGCTCTTCACCATTCCCATATGTGGAGCGCAGCGCATTCCAGTTTCATCTAGTAACAAACGAAGCGGTTTGGCTCCGCCAGCAAAATAATCACCGACCGGAGACAATAATACGTATAGCATTGAATCTGCTGACGGTGCTGCAGCTTTGCCAATAGACGCTTCTGTTCCGATATGCGTAGGACGGATATACATAGAACCTGGAGGCTCTGGTACCTCAGAAGCGTATTTCGCGACAATATCGATAATCATCTTTTCAACTTGCGCTTTATCTATTTCAGGCAAATTTAAAAGACGGCTACTTTGCGCAAAACGCTCAATATTTTTGTCCATTCTAAAAATATTGATGCTGCCATCTTCGTGTTTAAATGCCTTTAAGCCTTCAAAACAAGTGCTTGAATAGTGAAGCACGTGCGCACCAGGGTGAAGTGAAATACTGTCTGCACTGACAAATTCGGTGTCAGTCCACTTATCGTTGACAAAGGTAGCAAGTGCCATTTGTGGCATGAATACTGTACCGAATACGGCCATTAGTTCGTCCTATTTACTTCGACTAAAATGATATTCGCAAGAGTTTACCAAAAAACCCGCACATTGCTAAAAGTAAGTCGATTCTATTAAGGCTTTTATCGAATAAGAATGTCTAGAAATACTGACAACACACAAATAATGGGGTCAGAAAGCAAAAAACCCGCCGTTAGGCGGGTTTTTCTTAATGGGACCTGGCAGTGTCCTACTCTCACATGGGGAAACCCCACACTACCATCGGCGCTAATACGTTTCACTTCTGAGTTCGGAATGGAATCAGGTGGTACCGTATCGCTATGGCTGCCAGGAAAAACTTTTAGTGCAGAATCATGACGTTTTTTGTCATGCTGCTCTTTTTAATAACTACGCGCAAGGAGGACCAACAGTACTCTTTAGAGTCTATNTAATCATCGTTGCT
>NZ_CACSIG010000055.1:0-937 GCF_902705815.1 Alteromonas infernus | reverse complement strand
AGAGAAGATCTTAATAAATTTTGGCGTTTACTAGAGGCTGTTGATCTTTGAACATTATTTGTTCAGCAGTACATTGGTAGCCACATCATCATGAATGCCAATGCGACTGTACTGCTATAGTTTCGAGCTAGCTTGTCGTATCTTGTTGATATTGCCCGGTACCTTTTTATCCTCAAAAACGCGTTTTCAACAAGATGCCTATATCGATACAGGCACCAGTCCATATCGTCATTACCTAATTTGTTATTTCGTTTGCGTGGAATATTGGCATCTGCTCCACTTTCTTCTACGTAAGCTCTAAAAGCTTCACTGTCATAGCCTTATCAGCACAAACAATATCGGCTTGTGGGGAGTTTATTATCAGACTTTGTGCATGTACGATGTCGTTCACTTGACCACCGGATAGTTCAAAATAAACGGGCAGGCCACCGCTATCTACCGCAAGGTGAATTTTCGTTGAGTTACCACCTCGACTTTTTCCGATGGCCTCATCTTGTTTACCCGCTGCACCGCTACTATCCTGATGCGCTTTAACTATACTACCATCAAGAAACAACCATTCTGGGTCACCCTCGGAGGCTAAGCTTTCAAATAACTTTTGCAATATGCCTTTCTTCGACCATAAATTAAATCGTCGGTAGACCGTATTCCAGAGACCAAATTCAGATGGCAAATCCCGCCACTGAATGCCGGTACGCATTCGGTAAAGTATGCCCTCCAGGGTATTTCGGTGCTCATATTTGTTATAGACTCTGCCACTCTCCTTTAGCAGTACTTTTAGGATTTCCCACGCATCATCTGTTAACATCGTTCTTGGCATAGCAACATTACGGTTAATTATTTTTGGCGAAACAATTATACCTCGTTGCTATGCCGGCTGCTTTTCATACAAAGATCAACAACCTCTAGTTTTTTTAATAATAAGAGAGTTTTTCCG
>NZ_CACSIG010000054.1:0-280713 GCF_902705815.1 Alteromonas infernus | reverse complement strand
AAAAAGCGGCTTAACTGGGTTGTGTGATTTTGGTTGACCACGTCACAGTTCCCCTTCTTCCATATCAATTAGGATGTTTGCGTCACTAATTAGTAATTGCATCAGCCATTCCTAGCTTACGTTCTTTGTGGAATGCTGAAAGTGGCATTTTTAAAAATTCAGCAGCTTTTGATTCTGTGATGTAATCTTCCGCTAACGCTCGATAGACGAGCTGTTTGTAAAGAAATGTTGTTTCTTGAGGGTAGGCGGTGCCTGGTTCCCGTGTACGCCACTTGAGCTTATTGAATTTCATGTAATATTGCTTTTGCAAAGATGATGAAATTACGTTTGCCTGACCCGCACGAACCAAAATGCCCATCATACTAATGCCAAACTCTTGCTTAAGCATAAATAGCTCACGCGGCTCAAGAGCCTGCCGATATGTGCCAAGGTGTTGTTTGATTGCTATCAAAGGTAGTAAAAAGGCACCTGCAAAGTGGTTGCATGCTTTCTCTTCGTCAATAGTATCAGGTAACCGACCGTGCAATACTAAATGACCTAGCTCATGAGCTAGTGTAAACCGCTGTCGATCTCCAGGCTGTGTTGTTGATACAACAATAACTGGTGACTCGTTGATCTGTCCGGCTAATCCATCAAACTTATTACCTATATTGACGTCGGTACAGATAACCATAATGCCTCGAGATTCAAGGCAATCGATCATATCAGGAATAGGGTTAAGACCTAACTGCCACTCTTTCCGCATTTGTTCAGCAATAGATTCAATTGCTTCTTCAGAATCAACTGTCTCGGGTAAATTACCTGGTAGAGTAAATTTACTTATCGGACGGACAGAATCTGGAAAAGGTCTAGCAATTCAGTCCATAATTCAGCTTGATCTAGAACATCGCCATTTATACGGTCGAGAGTTTTCTGTGGGGTATTAGAACGTTTTCGTACTCAACATGTCCCAACTCCACTTTTGTTGGTCGAAAAAAGTATTCTGAGCGGACTCCTAAAGTCTTTGCGAGTTTATAAAGCTTCCCTGATGACGGCATTGCTTCGCCATGTTCGTATTTCTTAATAGCATTAGCAGATACACCAATTGCAATGCCCAGAGCGTTCATAGACATACCTGCAGCTTTACGTGCTCGCATCAAACGTTCTGAAAACATAGTCAATCTCCAAGTGGTTTATAAATTTTATTATTTCCACTAAATTATAAACCATGGGTGAGTTGATGTCGATGTTTTAACTAGGCCGCAATTAGTGGACTTGTGCTAATTCCTCTAATGAGACCTACGAGTCTATGGCTTATCACCATCGGTTTTTATCGCTATTTGAATTAAAGAGAAAAGATATATCTAACTTGGCCAATTAATACCTTATATGACTTTCTGTGGTGCCCCAGTAAAGAAAATTGCTATTCCAGGCAAGGCTGTTCATGCACGGCAGAGCATCAGAGTTAAGATACTTTGGTACATCACTTTGTCCTAAAAGAAGTAAATCAAGCCAATGCTTCGTTATGAGTGATAAACCACAATAATCTTAATATGACTGTGCAGCGTGCTTAATAGAGCACATTTTGATAATGGAATTGATGTTCTAGGTCACTTTTTGTCGATTATCATTAATTCGTAGTTGTGTAATTCAAATTTATAAGGGTGCTTACTAATCCTGAGCTCAGGATTTACTTCTAAATAATGGTGTAAGGGTATGATTAATAACCTTATATTACTTGAGTTGGTTGTTATTCCTAATTGTTCTGCTTTTTTATTTATTTTTTATGCAGATCGCTGTCGTTTTTTCTAATTCCTCCGTGAGCGGCAATTTCGTGTCGCTGATAGTCAGTCAATTTGTTACGGAGATTAAAATGAGTTTATTAAATGAAGATAAAATTTACGATCTAATCGATCTTATAAATGATTCACACTGCGATTTTGCAGAAAGTGTTACAACCCTTTACATCAATCAGGCTTATAGTGTTATTGGCTTCCCAAACTTCAAGAGTTTCTGTACTGAAACCTTTCCGAGTATAAGTTACTCAATGCTGTTTGAACACGCAAAAGCAGGTGAGATAGCTTTAAGCTTATCTCTACCTGTTGGTAAGTATTCCAATTCATCACTACTAGCAATGCGCAAACTTCATGTTGATGTAAGGTATCGAGTATGGCGTAAGGTCTGTGAAAATCTGAAAATAAAATCTAAGCCCTCACCGGAAAGCGTCACAAAGAAATTTGTTGAACAATGTATTAGCGAAACTGTTGATGCCCCCAAAAGTGGGCCAACTAAGGATGTTGACTTCTCTCGGTTGAAAGAAGCGCTAACGGTCAAAGATGAAAAAGCAATTGCAAAAATAATATTTACGCTAATTGACGACGAAGAGCTAGTGCAAGCGCTAATTGAAGACCTCGAGAATTGCCTCATAGAACTGGAAGAATCAGAGGAGGAACTTTAATATGCGCGGAAATACAATCAATGTAGACATAGACGCCCTAAACATCTTAGTGACCGGGCTATCAAATGAAAACTTGGCCCAATTTGAGCAATCTTTGTTCAAATGTGTGGAAAAGCTTTCGTTCAAGAACCATTGTTCACCATACGCCATCATGAAGCGCTCTAGAAGTTACCAGCAGAGTGTAATTCTGCCGCTGTGCAAAGAATTTCAATATGGAAAGATAAACACTGAAACACCTTGTTTAGTTATAAGCACTGGTTACAGATACTCTATCGATGAAAAGCTTCTAATTCAGTTGAAAGGTTTTCCGCTAACCAGATATCACTATGACGTTGCTCGTTTCTGGTTTAAATATCTCACCCGAAAATGTAATAAGAGGCAAGGCTTTACTCCCTTGTTCAGTATATCAATGTTTCATCTAGCGACTGATTTCTTTCGCCCGCTTGGGTCAATTGGCGTTGAGCTACGCGGAAGCAAAAAAAGTGCGTTTTATGTTGAAAATGGATCACTAACAGGAGTAGGTATCGGAAGTTTGCGGTCCACAGTTAGAGTCACAGCGTACAGCCGAAACGAAAAACTCTTGAGGTCTGGCAGACCGAGTGCACCCAGTCTAAACAAGCCTTGCACCCGCATCGAGAAGAAAGTAAAACTGAAGAATGCAACCTGTTGGGAGGAGCTGATTTCACTAGTTGATAAGCATATAGCTCTCGACAATTTGTTTATCTACGACCTCGATAAGTTATTTACATCGACTCAGTTAGACTTCAGATTACTAAACTGTATTAAGAACTTAGGTGCTCATCAAGTTATTGCTGCTCAGCAAAGTGATAATGAGCGGAGAAAGCTGAGAAGGTTGATGGCTCGTCATCGAATAGATATTCATTCCGGGGAATACAGCTGGGATTATGGACCCTCTATCAAGTACCTCAAGCACTTTTGCAGCCCTTTTCGTAAGTGGGTTAGTAAGAGGGGGCGATGTACCCAAAAGGAGTTCGTTGAAACCTTCTTGAAGCAATAACAGTAAACTTTAAAAGCTAAGGTGCCTGCGTACCTTAGCTTCACTACACTGGTACAAAACAGCCGTATAACCTCTCACAAAGCCTCGCTATCATATATTCAGCTTTTCACAGCAATCCCATTCTATTTCAATACTTTTAAACTAAATATCGGAGCATTTTATGAATGCAGCATGCCCCTATGCGCTGTATTTAGGTCGACTTGCGCCTAATAGTCAGCGCTCTATTGCTTCACAGCTAAATAGTATCGCCGATTTGCTACGTTGGCCCGAAAAAAAGCGTGAGATGATGTACCACAAGATAGACTTTCAGCAAGCTAGTCATATCAAAGCATTGCTTATTGCTAATGGCTGGTCAGCACGGTCTATAAACAGAGCAATGACAGCAATACGCAGTATTGTAGGCGTTGCCGTTATGTCAGGTATGGCGCCTGAAATGCAATTAGTTCAGCTCCGTGCTATCAGCAAAGTGAGCCACGGCGCGCATGACGGTAAGCCGCTTTCGGTTAAGCAGGTTCAAACGCTATTCGCACATTTGAAGCAAAATACGTCCGTACTCGGTATCCGCAATTATGCTGTATTGGCAACACTTCTAGGAACGGGGCTACGACGAAGTGAGCTAGTTGCGCTATTACTTCAAGACTATGTAGCAGGCTCGGCGCTTATCGTGAGAAAAGGGAAGGGGAATAAGAGCCGTACCGTTCACTTACCGGAGTGGACGCATGACGCGCTAAACGAATGGATAGTGCTACGTGGTAAACACAAAGGTTATTTGTTCCATAGAGTAGCGAGAGGTGGGAGTATTCAACATGATACTCACTTGTCTTCATGTGCTGTTTATTCACTAATTCGTAAATCTTTGTCCGCCATTGGCATAGAGGGCGTGTCACCACATGACCTTCGGCGTATTTTCATCACACGTTTACTCGAGCAGAATGTCGATTTAAATACCGTTCGACAGATGGCTGGGCATGCAGATATCAGTACTACGATCATGTATGACAAACGCAGTGAAAAGGTCATGCAACAAGCTGCCTCTTTACTTTCCTACAAATTGTGAGGTCTATATGTCTCATAAAGTATTAAGAAAGTCTGGTGAGCTGCATTATCTTGCGTGTGAGTGGGGCAAGCGGTTACTTCGATACTTGCCATCAGTTGATACCGATGTACTCAGTAAAAGCCTAGCATCTAATCTGCGCGGGAGCAGTGTTTCAAGCGTACCGTTTTTCAAAGACAGAAATGAAAGCGTTAACTATAAAGCATGCTTAACTATTAGTGATAGGCAGCCTAAGGTTACCAAAACGTTTCTAGACAACTGTAGCTTCATCAGAAACCTAATGGATTTACCGAAACAAACCGATTTGCTTGTTCAGTTCGCCTTGCTCTCACAAGTAAATCAGTGGTTAAGGGCGTTAGCTTCATCCGTGCATTTACAGGCTAACCATTTGTCTCTGAATGAAATTATTAAAGACATTACAGGTGTTAATGACGAGCAGTTTACTCATGTTACAGCGCGATTGAATCAATATGGTTTCTTACCGGATGTGGATTTTTCATCGTATGATTTTGGTGAAATGCCGAAGGTACTTATTCGTAAGTTACTTACTGAAAAAATAACTTCCAGAGAAATGCTGGTCGAGCCGCTGCTTCACCCGTCTCCTAACGCTGTATTTGGGCTCAAGGATTTTCCGCATGTAAATACAGAGCTTTTAACGCGATACTTAAATGCTGCTACGCAAGCCAGAAGCGTGGGTACAAGTGTATTGCTGTACGGTGACTCTGGAACCGGCAAAACGGAATTATCTCGCGCTTTAGCGAAAAGTTGTGGCAGAACGCTCTATGAAATCCGCTCTACGGCACTAGCTAGCAACTATGCCGATGATGAATTTAACAGTCGTTTTCCTAACAAGGACAGGCTTCGTTATCTTTCTTTGCTCAACTCATTACTCACTAACAAATCTAACGCTATTTTGTTAGTCGACGAGTGTGAGGGCTTATTTGAAAAT
Organism: Alteromonas infernus; assembly: GCF_902705815.1. NCBI lineage: Bacteria > Pseudomonadati > Pseudomonadota > Gammaproteobacteria > Alteromonadales > Alteromonadaceae > Alteromonas > Alteromonas infernus. The sequence continues at coordinate 275,255 of NZ_CACSIG010000054.1, read as the reverse complement.
GTTGATAGCCAATACAGTAAAGAGCACCTACAGCGTTTTATCGAGTACAACGATATCCCTTGCATTTGGATAACCAATTATGTGCAGAGCCTTGAAGCCAGCTTTATCAGAAGGTTCAAGCTCGCCATTGATGTACCGTCATTGAAACCTGAAGAAATAGAAAGCGTTACGCGCTTTTACTATCGCGGGTTAGGTGTGTCTCTTGCTGCTCGAAAGCAAATCAGTCAGGTAGAGAATATCACGCCTGCGATAGTGGCAAATGCTACTCACATTGCGCACACAGTTAAAGCAAAGAGCGGCGATGCAGAAGCAGTGGTAAACGATGTCGTTGAGTACTCTCTCCGCGCGACAGAGCAATGGCAAGACAAGCTTAACTACAAAGGCGAAATCCCATTTAAAGTAAGCTACCTTAATATCAAACAACCACGAGCCTACCTTGATGATATTACTTATGCGCTGAAACACAACCTACCTAGTCGAACGTTAATTTCAGGTCCGCCAGGTACAGGTAAAACCGCCTATGCGCATTATCTTGCTGAGTTAAACAATAGAAAGCTCTTGCGGGTTAAATGCTCGGACGTATTAAGTAAATGGGTGGGTGAAAGCGAACAGAAAATTGCCGAACTCTTCCAACGCGCACACGCAGAGGAGCAGGTTATCCTTCTTGATGAAGTTGACAGCTTACTTAGTGCTCGTGAAGGGCTAAGTGCTCAACATGAGCTTCAGTTCGTTAATGAGTTTCTAACGCAAATAGAGTGTTTCACTCAACCTTTATTTGCCGCTACAAACTTTGTCACCAAACTAGATAAAGCGGTGTTACGTCGTTTCGACTTCAAGCTTGATTGTCAGTACTTAACCTCAGTGCAAGTACTGGAGCTGTATAAACAAATAACAAGAGTTAAAAGGCTAAGCGAGCCAGAGAGTGAAACGCTACTTCAACTGAAATACCTTACTCCAGGTGACTTTGCCATCTTGGCGCGCCGCACCAAGTTTCGCCCTAACGTATCAATTAGAGATTTTGCCATCAACTTGTTGGCAGATGAAAACCAACGTAAGCAAGCAAAACCCCAACCGGGCTTTATTCGCCCTCACTAACCCATAGAGGTAAACACTATGTCTACATCCGTATTGAGTTCGCTCAAGGTCATCGCTCGCCCTAAAATTGAGCCTAAGCCTCCCGTTATCGGTAAGCGTTTAAAGCTTATTGAGAGACTAGAGCAACAAAAAGAGATGGCGCAATGCCTTATCGACAACAAACGTTTTGAGGCGTTTAAGGAAAAGAAAGTTAAGAACCCTGAAACAGGTGAAATCACCATTCAGCGCAGACTCACCACTGTTCGACCGTGGTATTACGATAGCGACGAATACTACTATCTTGAAATTAAAGTAGGTAATAAACCTATTGAGATTCAAAAAGGTAAACCTGCGATATATGTTGGCGATAAAGCCAAGCTACCTGAGATTATCGATACCGTTATACAGGCGATTGAAAAAGGTGAGCTTGATAGCGCTCTACTCAAACCAGCTGTTCCTAAAAAAACAGGGGCTAAAAGCTAATAAAGGCAGAACCGCTGAAAGGGTGATAATCAGTATCGCCCTTTCTCTTTCCGTGGTTCAGCAGTCAAAGGCTAAATGGCAAACCATCACGCTTTGTTTCTACAAGCAACTTAACGCTGCCTATACAACTAAATTAGCTTTTTACGCGACTGGCTCCGACAAAAAGCCAACCTATTTCAAATTAACATCAAGGAACCAAATTATGCGCATTCTCCGCGAAGGGTTAGCTTTGCCTGTTACTCACAAGTTTACTAAGGCAATAACGCTTATGCTCAACGAAAAGGGTATTTCGGGTGATAGTGTGACTATCAACTTTCGTGACCCGACTTACTCGGCTGAGAACGGAGGTTTTCATCCTGTCGAGATTAGACTGGAACGGCTAAATAATGCTTGGCATCTGTGCTACATCACAGACTTCGCTTACGTAGGGAGTGGCGCATATGCAGAGTTAGCAAAAGACCTCGACTTTGATTTTCAGGCTGGCGTATTTCAAAACCTTTTCGGTGTTTTTCCTATCGAACAGGCAACCGATATGTATCAGATATGGGAAGGTAATTTTCTGCATTACTGGCAAGTTTTAAAGGTTTTTTTTATTCAAATCTCCAGCGACTAAACCGGCCAAGTCAAAAACTGTAAAGCGTAATTAATAATTAACGCCATTGTTTACAGGAGATTAAAATGGCCAGAGGCTTAGGTGTTATTAATCGAGTAGGCAATTCCAGACGAGCGGCTTGTGTTGTATTTATAGGTCGTAACCCCGGGGTATATTTATCTTGGAAGGAAACTGAAGAGCAAGTACGTCAGTTTTCGGGGAATGATTATAAAGGTTTTGACAGTTTAGAAGAGGCTCGCGAAATGTTTAATCATTATCAAAACGGCACAGGCGTTCGCCAAACAACTAAAATCGACTTAAAGGATACATCACCGAAACGCACAACGGTAAAAAGGCGACAAGCTTTAAAAATAGATGATCTGCCGCCTTGGTAAATTGATTAGGACGTTGCAATCTTGGGGCGATAGAAGATTCCATTTGTCGCCCCTTTACCTTTCAACTTAGTCATTTCGAATATGGCTGATAGGCCAGCAACCACGCCAGTTACTTTGGCTGAACCATAAGTACGAGGATCGAAATCCGGTTTTGTGCGTTTCAAGAAGCTTCCCGCCGGACCAACGTTAACCCAACCATCATCATTCTGATACAGCTCCCATGCTTTAAATAAAACAGGGATCAGTTCTTCTGCACCAATGGTGGATATCGCGTTATCTGCCTTTGGTGTATCACTATTTGATACCTGCTCAGCACTTAAGTTCTCGGTGAAGATAAAGTCATCACAGGCGTTACGAAACGATACCGGAGTTTTCTTCTCTCCTACGCCAAACACAAACTTTTCCGATTCACGTAACCTAGAGGCTAGCTTGGTAAAGTCGCTATCACTGGAAACCAATGCAAAAGCATCAATGCGGTCGGAATATAGTAAGTCCATGGCATCAATAATCATCGATGCATCGGTGGAGTTCTTACCGGTGGTATAGGCAAACTGTTGAATAGGCTGGATCGCCAGTTCATTAAGTAGCTTCTTCCAGTTCTTCAAGGTGTCGGCCGACCAATCACCGTAGGCCCTTTTTATGAGTACATGCCCGTGCGCTGATATCTCATCCAATATGGGCGATAGCTTGGCTAACTGAGCATTATCGGCATCAATCAGTACGGCCACTTTCTTATGAACATCCAGGTCTTTCATCTCTATCCTTACTTATTCTGTGTAACGGCATTTCGGAAAGCTGGAACACCCCAAAAACGTATTACCGGCATTAGGGCCACGTTTCGCCGTTCTTTCTATTAACTCACCAGAACATTTTGGACACGTCTTGGGTTTTTCAATAGTTACCTGAGGTGAAACCTGCACATCGTTTACCAGTGCCAATAGTTTTGAACCATCAATCAGCTCGATAGGTTTGCCAGCCGAAAAGTCGATAGCCTGTTGGGTGAAGGTGCCAGAACTGATGATGATAAAGTGGTTAGCATGATGCGCAGTTAGCACTCCAAACATTTCCCTCACCACATTCACGCTAACTTTTTGCGTTTTCCATTGTTTGCATTGCACTAAGGTAAGCTGACCATCCTTTCGAAGTTCTAAGTCAATACCGCCATCGGCACCATAACCGCCTTCTGCTACCCGATAACCTAGCCTGCGATAGGCTTCGGCCACCAACTCTTCAAAGTTACGCCAGTGCAAATCACGCACGGTTTGGATATTACGCTGGGTATCCAGTTGTTTGGCTTTACGACGAGCATTCAAAAATGCAAAAGGGGCGGCGAGCAATGTCATGCCAGCTATATAAGGGGCAGGGATCACAAAAGCTTTCAACACCATGGCGGTGATTTGGTTATCGGTTTGAATGGATGGCAACACATAGGCCATCATTATATAGGCCGTAGCAGATACGAGTACAGATACCCACCATGGTAACTCTACCAGCATGTCAATAAAGGTGGTTTTGTTTCTTGGCATTCACAAACATCCTTGTTTTAATTACCTAAAGTGTACTCTATAGTTAAAAATGAAAGGGTATGAATCTTTGTGTGAAAGTATCCATTGCTAGTTAGACTAAGGTTGAACACCATTGTGAAATTACAACTGAACAACTCTTCTTCTGATTCAGCTGGGTTTGTAGCAAAGAGATTTAAAATGAACTGGGGTATTTATCAGTACTTACTTGCTAGATCAAGATTCGTCCGGGCTATCGGAGAACTTTTGTGTCGCCAGTGAGATCTTTTGATACTTAGAAGCTGAGCTGACATTAAAGGAATTGTTCATGTCAGCTCATGACATTCGACTTTTCTTTATTCGTTCAAGTTCTTTAAAGGTCACATCTGGCTTTAGGTTAGATGTTTTAAGGTGGGGGGCATGTATTATTACCTCAGTGCCTTTCCTCTTCTCTTGAGCGGTATAAGTCAAGCCAAATGGTTTTGGTGAGAATTCACTGTAAATATCATTTATTTCTGGAGTATCGTCGTAGGTAACGATCCAGGGGTGTGATATGTTCTTAACGCTTTCGTACAATCTGAAATGATCGTCGTGCTCAAAAAAATTCTGATATAAACCTTTCCCTTTCACATAGTATGGGGGGTCTATATTAACGAGGCATTTATTTTCGATTCTTGGTAATACTTCATCAATAAATTCAGCTGCATCATAATTAGTCAGGAATATAGAATCTCGATATTTAGAAATTTTTTGGATCTGTTCTAAAAGTTTACTTTTGTTAAATCTACAGTCAATTTTATAATTTCCGGTTTGTGATAGACCGCCAATTACTCCTGCTTTAATTATTCCCGAACGGTTTGTACGATTTAAAAAGAATGTAGAAAAACCTCTTTCTAGAAGAGTCGCGCTGGTGTCAGTTTGTATTGCTTTTTGTTTATGCCATTCGTCTATTGTTACTGATACCATCTCAATCAATTCACATAGCTCATCGCACCTGTTAAGAACACTATACCAAAAAGCGTAAATAGAAGGATTCAGATCATTTATATACACTTGCTCTACGTGCTCTTCTAAAAGCAAATACCAAGCTATTGCAGCACCTCCCGCAAAAGGCTCAACATAAGTACCACCAACCAAGTCATTCTGCTTCATTGTTTCCAATATATATGCTGAAAGCTTAGATTTTCCTCCAGGGTACCTTAAAGGAGAATAAGATAGGGCCATTAAGATTCCTTTAAATCTACTAATTTAGACAAAAGAGGAAACAGAAAATCCCAGAACCTATTTAAAAAGCGCCTATCAACATGTACAACACTGCTGCCATGAACGTAAGAATTTAAGGTATCCAAACTAAAGTCATTAGCTGGGTTTAGTAATTTTTCAACAACCTTATGTGCCTGAGACTTGGCTGTAAGCCTATTTTGCTTTATATACTCTAGCCTATGGCGTAGCATAATTTCCTGTAAATCTCTTTTGTACCGCTGTGCCATAGCCGTTCCAATATTTTCACTCACAATATATTCTGCTACTGACAAATCAAGGAAAACTCTTAGTGAAGCTGCCAAGCAATTTTTATATCGTTCCATTGGCACCCTTTTTAACTCCCCAAAAAGTGCATTCAACTTATAATTTCCTGTACTGAGATTACACTCTGGGATAACTAGGTTCAGGCGATCAGGATTCTTACTTTGAGATGGTTTCTGCTCACTATTTTCTGTTTCAAGGCTTTCTATATTCTGGTTAGAACTTGAATTACCATCTTCATTCGCGCTTTCCCTATTGTTAGTTGCATTATCATAGTTCTGACTTGACGAAATTTCTTCCTGATTTCCGCTATTTTTACCAACAACCGCTGGGAGAGCAGACAATATGCCGTCAAAGTTACTATCAATTGTTCTTGTATTAATTTTTACTTCGACGTCAGGATCATCCCTTCTAATTACATATTTCAACCAATGTAAATAGGCATTAAAAAATGACGCTTTGTCCGAAGCTATCACTACCTTTTCTGATTCAATCTGAATACCCCATGCTTCACGTAACTTACTATTAAAAAACCAACGCTCTAAAATAGTCATAGGTATACGATGAGATTTCACATTCTCTTTCTCTGATTCATCAAGGTTATCAAATATCGCCGGTTGAAGAGCTAGATCTCTGATTTGCAATATCCTGAGAGTATGATCTAGTTCACCTTTGGAAAATTTTGTAATTGCAATAACTTTTTCAAGGTCACCTTTATACTTATCATACAGTCCAGCAATCCAACGTTGCTGCTGCAATCGTGACCAAGACTTTTGCAAAGAGCTACCAGCATGCCTTTGGTTTATGTACCACTCGCAATCTTCATAGGATGGAGCCACACAAACTCTGATTTTTTCGATATCATCTCTATTAACGCTAAATGCTTTCTTTCTAATGTAAGAGCGAATGGACTTCGGTGCTTTATCTGGGTGGCGCAATAACTTAAGTGCAAGAACTCTTCGATTACCTTCTGCAACATAATACTTTTCGTTAGAAGGCTCTTGCCATACAACAACTGGATCAGCAGGTATAAAGCCGTCAGTCGAAATTGAATCGATTAAATTGAAAAAGTTAGTTTTTTCTGAAGGGTCAGAAAGTAAGTCGGAGACAAAATCTGCAATGTGGATATGGTTTTCCTCTGGAACCAACCGAGGATTTCCATCCCACAATCTTAAGTTATCGACACTTCTTGGGGTTCTTTTTTCAAGCCATTCATATTTATTCATCGCAACTTCCATATTTGCACTTATCCTATAAGCGAAAAACACTACATCTATATCGTTCAATATAACATTAGAACAACCTTAGTCCATAAAAGACAAATAAAATGGTATATGTGTCTATGAAGGCAAATGAAATATTGAATACAAAAAAACCGACTCAAAGGTCGGTTTAATCAAGCAGATAGCTTTGCAAAAAATTCTAAGAATGGTACCAGAGGCCGGACTTGAACCGGCACGCTATTTCTAGCAACGGATTTTGAATCCGTCATGTCTACCAATTTCATCACTCTGGCGTAGATAGATATGCTATCAATGCTTGGCATTATAGCGATGCGGCGCGCCTATACAACTACTTTTTATGGTTTTTATCGTTAAGTGCCGAAAGATTGTTCAATACCGCATATTGTCTTGGCTATTTACTGAATGTTCGGTGTTATATTCACTTTTACCATCTTTGCAATGTCCAATTAAGTGCAATCACGGCAATGATAGATGATGCAATTGGCATTATCGCTTTGGCGTAAACCTTCACACTTCGAAGTGCTAACAGTAGTGGTAAAAGTATAGCAACAATGGCAAGTTGACCAATTTCAACCCCTAAGTTAAAGGCCAGCACGTTCATCACTAAACTCCCCGCTTGGGCATTTAAATCACCAAATACGCTGGCAAAGCCCATACCATGTAGCAGGCCAAACCCAAAGGTTATAAAGCCTACCCGCATGATCATAGGGTATACATTGTTTAGTGCGGTAATTGCGACGGAAATAGCTATCCCTAGTTCAACAATACGGCTATCAAGGGTTATAACGTCAAGAGCCGTAGCGGTTAAGGTGATTGAATGCGCCAGCGTAAATGTGCTTACTAAAATTACGGTATTCTTAAAAATGAGCTTTTTGCTCTGTTCTTTCACCCAGCGCTTATTTTTTCTGTAAAGGTTTACGGTCAGCAGTGTAGCGACTAAAAAGAGAATGTGATCGAGCCCTATGAAAATATGCCAGATACCTTGATACACCATTTCACCAAACTGAGAGACCCAGACGCTGTCTTGGGCTGAAACAGTAATGGCTGCGCGCTCACTGTCAAGCACATACACGAAGGATTGATCGTTTATGGTTATGGAGGTGAGCAACTTGTGGGTCGGGAAGTCTGTAACGATACCCGTGTACTGTACGCTCACCTCTTCTAAATACGCACAACTCACTTCTAATGGATATACCAGAAGCGACTCGGCAGATATATCTCGCATGCTTGGCGATGAAACGTTTATGGCGCAGTAAGTGCCACTATTGCTTACCTTGACGTTATTCTGAATATAGCGACTTGCCAGATTATGGTTTCTGTTGACCTCGCCCCATGTCAAACTCCCGTCATTATTAACGTCTAAGCCTGCAACACGGCCGATGTCTTCAGGCTTTAACAAAAGCTCCCCTGAAAATGTATTTTCAGACACGCTTTTAAGCGTTAAGTAACCGTTACTTAACTCATGAGAAACCGTTTGAAAACTGAGAGCGGTAAGAATGAAAAATGCGATAAGTCTAATCATGGTTCGGTCACTGAAATAGTTGGTTGGATTAGGCATCCACTGCCTTTTGGGCGCGTTCAAGCAATTGTTTGTCGTTGTTTGTTTGTGCGTATTCCCAGTTAAGCTTGGCAAATTTTAAGGCGAGTGCGTAGTTAGGTTGCACCTCTAAGAAGTAGGTGGCGACCTGTGCAGCATGGGAACTATCTTCGCGCCATACGCGTATTTCCATATTTTTCGCTAAGCGAGATTGCACGTTTGAAGACGTAATGCCTTGAGCACGTTCTGCCTTAGCCCACTTTAAAAGTAAACCATCATCCACCGTTGATATATCAGAAACTGCTGCCGCTAAAGTGTTCGTAATGGTGTCAAACTCGCCTAGCTTAAAATGAGCTTCAGCCCAAACCAGTAATGCGCTGATTGGGAGGGCGTTAAACGCCGTTTGATTTAGGTAGCGAATGGCCTCTTCGGCGTTACCGAGTTGAAGTGACATGTCTGCCAGTACTTCATAAAACCACTGTTTTTCATCAGGTCTAGCTGCGCTTGTGTATGTCTCGAAAGCGTTGAGTTTTTCGAGCAACTTCGCGTCTTTATTTTCCGAGAAATCGGCATTTACCATGCAGGTAAAGGCAATTAAAAAACTGGTTTGACCCACTAGCTGTTCGCAATAGTGCTTTGCTTGTTCGGTATTGCCCTGTTGAATATTAATGTCTGCCAGCAGCAACTGCGCGGCAGGAGAGCGATAATGTGTTATTTGAGATAAGTGTTGTTTGGCTTGCTCAAACTTGTGTACACCTTGAAGAAGCCGGGCTTATAGAATAATAAGGCGCTCTTTTTGGCCTGCGTTCAATGTATCGAAATTGTTGCGTAGCCTATTTGTAAAACGCGTCACGCGTTCTCTTTCATCTCCACCCGCCGTTAAGTATCGGCTTGAGGTAAGTATTTTTTCAGCTTCATTTAAGTGCGCAATCGATTCATGTCGCGGCTGCCAAGTGGCAATAACGGTGTCGTAGCTCATGGCTTCATCTTGCGAGCTAGCGTAACTTCCTGCAGACGGTAAAACGAGCCCTAAGCCAGCAATAAGAAAGCGTAAAGTAAACGTGTTAATAAACTTCATTAATGTTTCCCTTAAAAAAGCCGTCCCTGGCTTCACGGTTGACACGGGTTCTTCGCTATTGGTAACCCGCTAGCGAATGCCACGCATTCGGTACTTGTTATTGATCAATCAACAAGTCATCGAATGTAGAATCGTCAGCATCTTGGGTGAACTCTCTGCCGTTTATCGGTAAAGGTTCATCGGTCGGCGCTTGGTTAAAGGCGTCTCGGGTATAGCTTGAGAACGACACTTGCTGTGCTTCTATAGTTACAGAAACTGTAGCTGTAACCTCAGGGTTTACACCATCAGAAACGGTAAAGGTAAAGCTGTCGCTACCTGTTACCTGAGCATTAGGCGTGTACGTAAAGCTACCGTCAGCATTCACTTCGGCGTTGCCTAAGCTGCCATTTTCTCCTAAGCCAAACGTTAGCGGGTCGCCGTCTTCATCCGTCGCCGTTAAGGTTCCGTCAAAAGCAATATCAGCCTGAGTCGTCAACATTTCATCAACGGCTACTGGTGCTACATTCTCTTCAGGTGCTTGATAGTCGTCATCATCGTCGCTATCAAAGCAGCCTGATAGTGCAAGAACCAAAGATGAAACTATCCACAATCGATGTGTGTGTCTTTGGTTAACTGAATGGCGTTGACCAGCACTATTTTTCAAAAAACTCGTTGTAATGGGCATAATGGTACTCCCTATTCAGAACCCGCAAGCGGTGTTTTAAGGTACGGGAATGAATTGTCAATCATACTTGCATCCACAGGTGCGCCATCAGTGAAAGGTACGTTACCTACACTTGCATCTTCGGGGGCACAAAGCCCTAGGTCTGTATCTTCACCTGCAACCGGAATGGGGTAGCATAAGCGGCCCATCACTACGCGAAGTGCGATATCTACCACGTCATCACCTGGACGACGACCGTTAGGGAAGCCAGCCAAGTCATCACCGGCTACACCAAATGTAGACTGTGATTCAGCGGGCGTTGCTGGAATACCTGTATTTAGACGAAGCATTTCAGACGCGGTTACGGTAGCTTGCTGGTTCACACCCGGGAAGCCCGTTAAAAACGCAGTAACTAAGTCCATACGCGGGAAGTTAGTGGGAGCAAGGGTTTCGATATCAGTACCTAACGTAGTATTCACCGCATCTTTAAATAGAATGTTTAGCAATTCAGGTAGTGAAGGGTGAGTGACATAATCAGCAAACTGACCGTCAGCACTTGGGTGAGATGTAGAGAACTTGTCTTTATCGCCAATGCCAATAACGAGTTCGTTAACCAGTGGGTTACCTAAACGAGACACTTGCGTCATGGCACCGCCATTCGTTTCAGGCTTTTCAAAGGTGGCATCTGGGTTAAGTATGCGCGCTTGTGGTAAGCTTGCTGTTGTCCAGCTGCCGATAACGCCATTGCCTTCACCAGTTACACACGCTGAGGGCACTTCAATAGAAAGCGCGGTCACGTTTTTGTCACCCAAATCATCGTTCATCGGGCTTTGTGTAATACCGCCCGGGAACCCTTCGCCATCACCAGCACCAGGCGAGCTGTCACCTTCAGCAGGTACATAGTTCACAAGGTCGAATGTTTTACCCAAGTTAACTACGAAGGGGTCTTTACGTTGTCCAACAAACACCTTAGCCATGTCGTCACAACCTGGAATGTTGAATGAATAAATAAAGCTCTCGGCATAGCGGGCGTATTCAGCTTCGCTCGTGAAGGTTTTGTTACCGATATAATCTAGCGGCTTTTTAAACATATCGCCCATAGCTGGCGTTAACGTGGTGCGTGTGCCTGTTTGCGTATCGCCACTAACCATCGTCAGGCTATACATTTCAGAGAAATTTGCAGCGCTTGAATCATCAGCGCTAATACTCCCTACGTTTTTAAGCGGTACTTTCACCATTTTTTGCTCGCCTTCTGGGCCAACCGGTAGCGCAATACCTTCATTGTCAGCAGCAAGCGTATTGTTAAAGTTAAAAACAAAGCTGATATCTTCAACCGCATCACCGTCGCTATCTATATGGATGGCGTAATGTGCGTTAGGGTCCATAGCAAAATAGTTAGGGCCGCCGTAGGCATCTTGTAGTGGAATATAATTTGCGATGAAGGTTACGTAACCTTCACGGCCTTCTTCGTAGCTATTAAAAGCATAGAAGTCAGTGCTGTCCAGTGCTGGGTGGCGCGTAATATTAGGCGCTTCTCTGTGACTAGAAGCCATAGCACCAGCGGTAATGGCAGCACAAGTCACAGCGACGGCTACAGACAAAGTTTTGCGTTTGAATTGAATCATGTTGGGTCTCTCTGTTTTTTATGAGTTCAAAAGACCAAACGACCGAGGTTTTAGATTGGATGCAAAAATGTTTAAAAAAATAGAGAAAAGTTTTTATAAAAGGTTAAAAGCAAGAAAGGCCACATTGCGTGGCCTTTATAAGTGTAAGATTTTTCTTGAAAATTATACTGAAACAATAGGCGCGATATAAAGCACTTCTGTAGGAGCTCCCGTTACCGAGCCACCTGGCGCCTCTAGGCTAACGGCCAGTGCTGCAATGCTTTGGCTAAGCAATATATCTGGTGTCACTCTTGTATCACCATTAGCTTCAGGCATAAGGCCTAGCGAAATTGGGGCTTCACCGTTTGCTGGCACCATCCACAGTTCATAATCTTTATCTGCAAGTGCAACAAAGGCGTCTGTCACTTTTACGTTCATAGTTTCGTCAGAGACCTCTATCACCCACAAAGGCGTATTGTCCGCATTGTTGACCACGGCAATATGCGATACCTCTGGTGCAGGTATAGGCTGCATAACAAAAAGCAATACTGCCAACACCAATGCGGCAGCGGTAGAAAGAAACGATAGATTTTTCCAGCGTTTTTGTTTTTCTTTCTCAAAGTCGAGCACCTGACCCGAATCACTCGGCGTATTTACACCAGTAGCGATACCAGCGTCGTTAGCCGCTTTATGTCCAAGCTTTATTTGAATGCTCTCCCATACATTGGCAGGTGGTGTAACCGGAGGAAGGGTTTCTGCAAAGCCGGTTAAATATTGCTCCCACTGTGCTGTAGCATCGCTCACCGCTTGGTATTGCATCATCAACTTTTGATAGCGTGTGCGCGCTTTACCTCTCAGGGTACCAACAACGTATTCCGCTGCTAGTGCATTAAGTCGTTCTTCTTTCAAATAATTCATAGTGATAGGCACCTCTGCAAACTTTGCAAGCCTCGTCTTATCCAGCTTTTAATTGTACCAAGTGGTGATGCTAAGTGATTCACCACTTCTTGATGTGACATGCCATTCACGTAAGCCAAGTGAATAGCTTGTCGTTGGGGGCCCTCAAGTTCATCTAAACAGGTCGCTAATTTTGCTTGTTCAGCACCTAGCTTAACAGCTTGAGTGGTTTCAACGCCCGATGGCGCGTCATCGTTAAGCTCAACTTCGTTTCTCACATTGTGATAGCGAATTAAATCCAGTGCGCGATAGCGAGCAATGCTTACCATCCACGTAAGTACTGTGCCTTTTCCACGCTGGTAATTTCCTGCGTTATGCCAGATTTTAATATAGGCATCTTGTGTGGCCTCATCGGCAAGCTCGGGTCGCTTCAACAGCTTTAAAGCAACCGCATAAAGCTGCGGACTGGTTATCTTATAAAGCTCTGCGAACGCTTTTTTGTCGCCTTCTGCCGTTTTACACAGCAAAGGAAACAAAGTTTCATGTTCCATCGTTGCTCCTACCTTTTATTGTTATGGCTGTCTTCACAAAGAGACGTGCTGTTAACACAGATATTTGCCTCTAAGTATTTAAACTAGCACTCTTTTTGAACAATCACATAAAAAATAACGGTACTCGAGAGTGCCAGCACCGCTATGGCTATTGAATACTATTGCCTGGTTAGTATTTCAGGGAAAAAGTAAGTCGAACATTTCTTGGTTCGACAGGGTGGTAATGCAAATCTTCCACGCCTTCGTCTGGCTCGCCTGGCAACCTTGATGCGTAAAAGTAGTCGATGTCATGGTCGTCACTGTCTAAGGCATTCAGCACTTCTAAAGTTAGGTCCCACTCAGGCTGACGATAAGCGATTTGTGCATTCATTAAAAACGTTGATGGCGGGGAAATTTCATCGAAGCTTTCCACCGTGCGAGAACTTAAATAACGACCTCGCAGCGTATAGCTAAACCCAAGCTGGTTGCTGTTTTGAAAATACGTCAGGCCCGCGCTCACAACGCCCGGAACTGTACCGTCAATATGGCGGCCTTCGCCTTCTGCGCTGTCGCTAAACCTTGCTTTTGTCCATGCGGCTTCAATATCAGTTGTAACATGGTGACTAATCCAATAGTAGGCACTTACTTCAATGCCGTGTCTTTCCGATGGGCGGCTCGCCTCGGTAAAACCTGCGTCGCCGACGTAAACCAGCTCACTGTCTAGTTCTAGTCGCCACAATGCAGCTGATACGTTATAAGTTTTGTTATCGGTAAAATTGACTCCGGCTTCATAACCAAGAGACTTTACTAATAGCGGTGAAGGTTCGGTTGCATCCCCACTTACCGGATCTACGGTAATAGTCGCACCCCGAGCGTCGTTTGAGTGGTAGCCCTGACCGATATTGGCAAACGCGGTGAGCTGTTCAGACAACAAGTATTTTAGGCCTGCTTTTAACGTAAAAATACCATCGTCAGCACTACCGCTGTTTGCGTTTACATCGCTATTGACGTTTACATCTAAGTAGTCATAACGACCACCTAATGACAGACTAAGTGCATCACTTAATACAATGTTTGACTGAGCAAATAACGCATAGCTGTTGCTTTCTATGGCATCTTCTCGAATCGTGCCAAAACGCTGAAGGTTTTGCGTGCGGTACAAGCCTACGTTATCAATATCATCAAAACGCCACTGGCCGCCTAATGTCAGGCTACTGCCTTCGGTAATAGCGAGGGGGAGGGTGGTAAATAGTTCGCCACCATAAATTTGTCTGTCGTCAGCTTGCTCAAATTGATCGCCTAGAGCAGGGTTATCTAAAAAGTAAGTGAAGTTTGAAAAAAGGCTGAGGTCGGTATCGATAGCATAAAACGAGGCGTTCCACGTGTCGCTGGTATAGTTTGCAGATAAACTATAGCGAGAGGATTCACCGCCAACTTGACTGTCGATAGAGCCAAGCCGGTCTATTAAGCCGCTTTGAATAGCGCGCTCAGGAACTTGGTCAGCGCCATTCCAGCTGTTGTCGTAAGCCATTCCTGTTACTGTGAGTTGGCCGTCTAGCAAGGGCGTAATATAACGGATATGTGCGTTTTTCTTTTTTACATCTTCATCAATGTCAGTCCAAGGGCCATCATAGCTTTGATACTCTAGAGCAGTAACAACGCGACTCTCACCAGCGTTAAACTGATTCAAAGCAACGGCGCGCTTGAACCCATATTCACCTAAGCCTAAAAAGAGCTGGTTCTGTTCAAGAGAGTCTCGCAAGTTGAAGAACGCTCCGCCAGCGCTGGAAAAGTCACCAATGTTGGCGTAATACGTGCCTTTAAAGTAGCTAAGGTTGTCTATAAATTCTGGAATGATGAAGTTTAGGTCGCTATAACCCTGCCCGTGACCGTGGCTTCGCATATTCACAGGCATACCGTCTACGCTTACGGTAAAGTCGGTTCCGTGATCGAGATTAAACCCGCGAAGGAAATACTGATTGGCCTTTCCCGAACCGCTGTGCTGAGTCACCATCATGCCGGGTATAAACTCAAGTATCTCACCAGCGCGAAGCATTGGCCGTTCGATAAGCGTATCGCCTGAAACCCATCCCTGTGAAGCGGAAATAAACTCTCCGTCCTTAATGGAAGCATCACCACGCACTCTGATGTGCTCAATATCGCCTTCTAGGTCATCTAGTGCCAATGCAGGGGAAATGCTAAATGCAATTGAACTTGCTATAAGTGTTTTTACTAGAGTTATATTCGTCACCGCAATCTACTTCCGTCATCCATTTGTAATTGTAATAACGCTTAACAATGACACTTAGATGCAAAAAGCAGTAAATTTTCTTGGGGCAAACCGGGTAGTTGCAACTTTATTAAAAGCCAGTAAGTGTCATTTATATTGTTTAAGCTATCTGCGGCTTGTGTCAAAATACGCATTGTCATTTATTGAAGTAAAGAGAAACCTGTGGCGCGTCACGATAAAAAAGCTAAGAAGAACTCCTCCTCATCTAACCGCCCAAAGAGTAAGGATGAGTTAAGCACAAACAGCGCGGGATCGGATAGCTCGGCGCTTCAGCGAGCTGGATTCGTTAGACGCTTATTGGCAATGATTTACGATACGCTAGTGGCCACAGCTGTTGGAATGTGTGCGGCTATGGTGATGATAATAACCTTGGTTGTTATGTTGAAAAATGGTGCGCTTGATCTGCAAGGTTATGCTGAACCTGCCGACTTAATTCAAGCTTCTTCAGGCTATAAACTGCTTATTCAGACCTGGGTAGGTTTATGGATAGCGGGTTTCTTCTTGTGGTTTTGGCGAAGAGGCGGGCAAACGCTGGGCATGCGTGCATGGCGTTTACGTATTTACAGCACCGTAGAAGAGCCAATGTCCTGGCCACGTTTGTTCATACGCCTTGTTGCGTCGTTGGGCGGCTTAGGGACTTTGCTTGTTTTGTTTGATTACAAGAACAAGCAATCGCTGCAAGACCGCTTGGCACAAACAGAAGTGTTGAAGCTGACTAAAGAAGCGAACGACCATAAGAGCTGGTGATAACGCATTGTAAGCATTAAAGGATGCTAAAAAGTCATAAAAAAAGAGGCGTCAACATGCCTCTTTTTATAGGACTTGACCGTTTAACTAGCCGAGCGCCGATAGCTTTATCAACGTCTAAGCATCACACCGGCGACAGCAGCAAACAGCAGGCTTGGTAGCAATGCGCCAAGGAAGGGCGGCAATTGGTAAACCAAACTTACTGGGCCGAAAACCTCGTTTAGAATAAAGAAACCAAAGCCTGTGAGTACGCCCATGATCACGCGCGCTCCCATAGTTACACTGCGTAACGGCCCGAAGATAAACGAAAGCGCCATCAACAACATCACGCCCACTGAAATAGGCTGAAATATTTTTCGCCATAGTGCCAATTCATAGCGAGACGGGTCTTGGTCGTTATTGTCTAAGTAATTAACATAATCAAGCAGGCCAGTAATGGATAAGGCCTCGGGTTTAACCGCTACAATACCTAGCTTATCTGGGGTTAGCGTAGAGTTCCAGCGCATACGGTCGGTGTAATCAACCGAGACTTGCGTTTCCGTAAACTGCGTGACTTCTACGTTGCTTAACCACCAGCCATCGCCATCATATGTGCTGTTTTTTGCATAGGTAATGCTTTGTAGTGACAGGTCTGAATTAAAGTTAAAAATGCTCACGTCTTTAAGGGAATCTTGGCTGATAACCTGACCGATGCTTACAAACCTATCGCCATCTTTGGCCCAAACAAGCTTGTCAGATGAAAATAAACTGCCCCCAGAAATCGCTTCAGTCCGTAGTTGCTTAGCTTTGGTCTCGCTGAACGGCGTGACCCATTCGCCCACCGCCATGACCGCTAAAATCATGACAAGGGTAGACTTCATGGCCGAGTTAATGATGTTCCAGCGGCTCATGCCCGCAGCCTGCATTACAACCAGTTCGCTATTGCTGGCCAAGACGCCCATGCCAATAAGACCGCCAAGCAACGTCGCCATGGGAAAGAATTGTTCTAGGTCTCGCGGAAGGCTTAATAACACGTAGATAAAGGCGGCGAGCATGTCGTAATCGCCTTCACCAATTTTACGCAGCTGTTCAACGAACTTGATTAACGCGCTTAAGCCAATAAGTACGCTTAGCGTGACAGTGATCGTACCTAATAACGTTCGAGCGATGTATAAATCGAGGATCTTAAACATTTATTTTTTCCCCAATATCCATGCGCGTAACTGCGTGCCAGTTTTTCTATCTCGCACGATAAGCGTAATGCCTATAATCAACATAATGGTATGTACCCACCACAGTCCTAGTTGGGGCGGCATCTTTCCGTCTTCCAATACACGTCTGCTGGCCAATAACAGTAAGAAATAGCCTAGGTACAACAAAATGGCGGGGAACATCTTGCCAAATCGCCCTTGTCGAGGGTCGACGGCGCTAAGTGGTACTGCAATAAGTATCAAAAATGGAATCGAAAGCGGAATAGCAATTCGCCATTGAAGCTCTGCTCTGGCTTCAATACTGTCGTCTTCCCACAGTTCGCTGGTGGGCAGCACGCTTACCTTACGACGGGTTTCATCAGCAGGCTTATCGGCAATTTGAATTTGGTATTCATCAAATTCAACTTTGCGGTAGGCCTTTTCAGACTGTATACCTTCGTACTGCACGCCTTGCTTCAAAACAAGGTTTCGGGTGCCATCGGGGTTGCTCGCCACTTCGCCGGTTTGGGCGTAAACTACGCGCACATCACCTTCGCTATCGCTGGTTTGGTTTTGCGATAGAAACACCCGTTGAAGCTTGTCGTTCTTGTCTACATCGTGGACAAAGATAACCGCTTTTTCGTTACCCGTTTGCTGGAAGCGACCCGGCATAAGAGCGGAGATACCCGCTTCGTTACGGGCTTTTTCGCGCAGTTGATATTCGTTCTCGGCAGCCAGTGGCGCGAAGTACAGGGTAATAGCGCCGGTCACAATCATAATAAGTAGCGACAGAAACAGCATCACTCGCGTGACATACCATTCGCTAATGCCACAGGCGCGCATCACGGTCATTTCACTGTCTACGTACAGCCTACCGTGCGCCAACATAATCCCCAAATAAGCGCTGATGGGCAGTACCAATGATGAGAGAATAGGGGCGTATAAGCCTAGGAATCCAAGTACTAGGCCAGCAGGGATATCACCGTCTGATGCGTCGCCTAAAACGCGCACAAACCTTAGGGTGACAAAAATGGCCATTAGGATAAAGAAAATCGCTAACTGAGATTTCAGCGTTTCCTTAAGTAAATAGCGGAATATCAGCATCTCAGCCCTTCCGGAAAATTAGGAATTTTAGTGAAAGAAAGCACAATTTTGTTTAAACTTACCGTTTTTACAAGTTTTGCCTGCAATCATAAACCGTTTGCATGGTGTTTTGACGCAAATTTAACCTATATTCTATAGGTGTTAGCGTAAATTGCAGCGAACTAAAAAGTTATGCTGCGTATTAAAACATAAAGCAGCGCGAAACGTTACGTGATTTTTTAGTCATCGTGCAAACTATAAACGACGAAAAGCGAGGTGATATCGTGGAGTTTAGTGTAAAAAGTGGCAGTCCAGAAAAGCAACGCAGTGCATGTATTGTTGTGGGCGTCTTTGAGCCGCGCCGCCTTACGGCAGTGGCAGAACAACTAGACGAAATCAGTGAAGGTTATATCAGCAACTTGTTGCGCCGCGGCGACTTAGAAGGTAAAGCGGGCCAAATGTTGTTGCTACACAATGTACCAAACGTACTCAGCGAACGCGTGCTTTTAGTCGGTTGTGGTAAAGAGCGCGAATTAGACGAGCGCCAGTACAAAAACATTATCGCGAAAACTATCCAAACTTTGAACGAAACAGGGTCAATGGAAGCGGTGTGCTTCTTAACCGAGCTTCACGTTAAAGGTCGCGATACCTATTGGAAAGTGCGCCAAGCGGTAGAAGCAACTGAAGACACGCTTTACACCTTTATGCAGCTTAAAACGAAAAAAGGTGAACCACGTCGCCCGCTGCGTAAAATTGTATTTAACGTGCCTACTCGCCGCGAACTTACCGTGGGTGAACGTGCCGTTGAGCATGGCCTGGCCGTTGCTCGTGGTGCCAAAGTAACCAAAGACGTGGCGAACATGCCGCCAAATATCTGTAACCCTGCGTACCTGTGGCAGCAAGCGCAAGAGCTGGCTAGCCAATACGACAGCGTAACCGCTGAAGTGGTGGACGAAACCCAAATGGCTGAGCTTGGTATGCAAGCGTATTTAGCTGTTGGCCGTGGTTCAGACAACGAAAGCATGATGAGTATTATGCATCATCGCGGTGGTCCCGCTGATCAAGCGCCAATTGTACTTGTAGGTAAAGGCCTTACGTTTGATTCGGGCGGTATTTCAATAAAGCCTGGCGAAGCCATGGATGAAATGAAGTACGACATGGGGGGGGCGGCAGGCGTGCTAGGTACTATGCACACTATCGCGGCGCTTAACCTGCCAATTAACGTTATTGGTGTATTAGCAGGCTGTGAAAACATGCCAGATGGCAAAGCGTACCGTCCGGGTGACATTCTAACTACCATGTCGGGTCAAACCGTTGAAGTGCTAAACACTGATGCGGAAGGTCGTTTGGTATTGTGCGATGCGCTAACCTACGTAGAGCGCTTCGACCCAGAGCTAGTGATTGACGTAGCCACACTAACTGGCGCGGCCATTATTGCTCTTGGTCACCATGCAACAGCCGTGATGAGCACGCACAATCCGCTTGCTCACGAGCTACTTAATGCATCAGAGCAAAGCTCAGATCGCGCATGGCGTTTACCGCTATGGGACGACTATCAAGAGCAGCTTGAAAGCCCGTTTGCCGACATGACCAACTTAGGTGGCCGCCCAGCGGGCTCAATCACTGCCGGTTGCTACTTGTCGCGCTTCACTAAGAAGTATAACTGGGCGCACCTTGATATTGCCGGTACGGCATGGCGCAGTGGTAAGAACAAAGGCGCTACAGGCCGTCCAGTGCCTATGCTGTCTCAGTTCTTAATGAACCGCGCTGATATCAAGTTAGAGGATTAATCATCCATGCCACAAGTGATATTTTATCAACTCACTGATAGCGACAATGGCGTGGCTGGCCGCGCCAGTGAAGTCATTGCGTCAGCGTTTGCCAACAAGCAAAAAATTAGCGTGCTGTGTGATACACAGGCGCAAGCTGAAGAAGTTGATGAATTGTTGTGGCAGCTGCCGGCTGACCGCTTTGTGCCTCACAACCTTTATGGTGAAGGGCCGCATTCGGGCACGCCGGTAGAGATTTGTTGGCAACCGCAGCAGGTAGCCAGACGACAAATGGTGGTGAATGTGGGCTCCGGTATGGTGCCTTCACCTAATCAACATCGTCAAATCATCGATTTTGTACCCGTGGATGAGAACGCCAAACAGGCCGCGCGGGTAAGATACAAAAACTATCAGCAAGCTGGATGCAACATGCAGTTTAAATCTGCATAACTCATTCGCGTTTAGCTTCAATTTGAGAGTGTGTAATGGATAAAACCTTCGAACCGCAGTCCATCGAGCAGCAATGCTACAAGTCATGGGAAGAGGCGGGTTTATTTAAAGCTTCAGGTAGCGGCGACCCTTATTGTATTTTGCTTCCGCCACCAAACGTTACTGGTAGCCTTCACATGGGCCATGGTTTCCAGCAGACCATTATGGACGCCTTAACCCGTTATCACCGCATGAAGGGCGACAATACGCTATGGCAAGTGGGTACTGACCACGCCGGTATTGCTACTCAAATGGTGGTAGAACGCCAACTTAACGCACAAGGCAAGACGCGCCACGACTTAGGTCGCGAAGACTTCATCAAGAAAGTGTGGGAATGGAAAGAGCACAGCGGCGGAACGATCACCGGCCAAATGCGCCGTTTAGGTACCTCTCCTGACTGGTCTCGCGAAGTATTCACCATGGACGAAGACCTGTCTAAAGCCGTAACTGAAGTATTCGTGAAGCTGCACGAAGAAGGGCTTATTTATCGCGGTAAGCGTTTGGTGAACTGGGACCCAGTGCTTCACACGGCGGTATCAGATCTAGAAGTACTGAACGAAGAAGAAGACGGCCACATGTGGCACATGCGCTACCCGTTAGCTGACGGTAGCGGTGAGCTAGTGGTAGCCACTACCCGCCCTGAAACCATGCTAGGTGATACAGCGGTTGCGGTTCACCCAGATGACGAGCGTTATCAACGCTTTATCGGCAAAGAAATTAAGCTGCCTATTACTGGCCGTTTAATTCCTGTGATTGCCGATGACTATGTCGACCAAGAATTCGGTACAGGCTGCGTTAAAATTACGCCAGCTCACGACTTTAACGACTACGACATGGGTAAGCGTCACAACTTACCTATGATCAATATTCTTACCGACGATGCGAAAATTAACGATGATGCGCCAGAAGCGTACCGTGGTTTAGATCGCTTCGATGCGCGTAAGCAAATTGTGGCTGATTTAGAAGCCCAAGGCTCGTTGGTTAAGATTGAGCCGCACAAGCTTAAAGTGCCACGTGGCGACAGAACGGGTGCGGTTATCGAACCATACCTAACTGATCAATGGTATGTGGCGGTTGAGTCTCTTGCTAAGCCGGCTATTGAAGCGGTAGAAAGTGGCGAAATTCGTTTTGTGCCGGAGAACTGGAACAAAACCTACTATCAGTGGATGCATAACATTCAAGACTGGTGTATTTCACGTCAGCTGTGGTGGGGACACCGCATTCCGGCGTGGTATGACGAAAACGGCAAGGTTTTTGTTGGTCGCACTGAAGAAGAAGTGCGTGAAAAGCACGGTCTTGGCAGTGACGTAGCACTTTCTCAAGACGATGATGTATTAGATACCTGGTTCTCAAGCGCGCTATGGCCGTTCGCGACCATGGGCTGGCCAGAAGAAACGCCAGATCTTGAAACCTTTGTGCCATCTTCAGTGCTAGTAACTGGCTTTGACATCATCTTCTTCTGGGTTGCCAGAATGATCATGATGACCAAGAAGTTCACCGGCAAAATTCCGTTTAAAGACATCTACATTACTGGTCTTATTCGCGATGAGAACGGCGATAAAATGTCAAAGTCAAAGGGCAACGTGCTTGACCCCATCGATTTGATTGATGGTATTGATATTGAGTCGCTAGTGACTAAGCGTACCGCAGGCATGATGCAGCCGCAGCTGGCTGAAAAGATTGCCAAGCGCACGCGTAAGCAGTTCCCTGACGGTATTCAGGCTTACGGTACAGACGCACTTCGCTTTACCTTTGCTGCTATGGCGTCAACCAGCCGCGACATCAACTTTGATATGGCCCGTGTTGAAGGCTACCGCAACTTCTGTAACAAAATTTGGAATGCATCGCGTTTCGTATTGATGAACACAGAAGAGCACGACACAGGTCGTGACGGTGGCGAAATGGAACTTAGCATGGCCGATCGCTGGATTTGGGCGAAGTTCCAACAAACCCTGGTTGAGTTTGAAAAGGCCCTTGAAGACTACCGCTTCGACATTGCTGCGCAAACGGTTTACGAGTTCACCTGGAACCAGTTCTGCGACTGGTACTTAGAGCTGACTAAGCCTGTGCTTAGCAACGATGCCAGCACCGACGCTGAAAAGCGCGGTACACGTCATACGCTTATCAACGTGCTTGAAAGCCTGCTTCGCTTGTTGCACCCGCTAATGCCATTTATCACCGACACTATTTGGCAGCGCGTTGTGCCACAAAGTGCGCTTAAGGTGGAAGAGGGCGCAAGCATTATGGTTCAGGCATTCCCTGAGGTTGATGCTGCAAAACAAGACGATAAAGTGCTTGCTGATATCGAGTGGGTGAAGAAGTTTATCGTAGGTATTCGTAATATCCGCGGTGAAATGGACATCTCGCCAAACAAACCGCTTAACGCGCTGCTTAAAAATGTAAGCGACGAAGACGCTCGACGTCTGGATGCAGCTAAAGCGTTCCTAGATAAGCTTTCTAAACTTGAAACCGTAACTATTTTGAAAGACGGTGAAGAAGCACCAGCCAGCGCGACAGCGCTTGTGGGCGAGATGGAAATTCTTATCCCAATGGCAGGGCTTATCGACAAAGACGCAGAGCTTGCTCGTATTACTAAAGCCATGGAGAAAATCGAGAAAGATGTCTCTCGCACTCGTGGCAAATTAGGTAACGAGAAGTTCGTAAGTAATGCGCCAGAAGCGGTTATTGAAAAAGAACGCGGTAAGTTAGAAGAGGGCGAAAAAGCCCTAGCCAAACTTAAAGAGCAGTTCGACACCATAAAAGCGCTGTAAGCCATTACAGTGAAGTAAACGCGAAAAAGGTTGCCAACCAAGGCAACCTTTTTTTGCTTTGTTATTTTCCTAGCTGCTGAAAAAAAAAGCAGCACAACGTTTAGTTCGCTATTTAACGATGTTGCATAAAATAGCGGTGAATACCTACCTTTCCGTCTTCACAAGGTATCGCCTGAGCATGCCAATTAACGATTTCTGCTTAATCGGCTTTGTTAAGTAGTCGTTCATACCGGCATCCATAGCACTTTGCCGGTCTTCTTTCATGGCATTTGCTGATAGGCCAATAATCGGAACATCAGTAAAGCCTCTCTCTCGAAGTTGACGGGTCGCTTCATATCCGTCCATTACCGGCATTTGTACGTCCATTAGCACGAGGTCGTATTGAGGTGCGTTTTCTAGTTTTTGTACCGCTTGCTTCCCGTCTTCGGCAATGTCAAAAGTAAGCCCTAGGTTAGTAAGCATTTCACCCGTAACGAGTTGGTTAATATTATTGTCCTCTACTAGCAATATGTGGCCTTCAAGTGGGGTTTCTTCAGCTTCCTCATTAAAGTGTTGGCCCTCGTAATTCGAATCTTTAGAGATAACCTGGTTCACAAAGCGCTCAAACTGCGCAGGCGTAAAAGGATGCATGATTAACGGGCCTTTCCAAAGCGTATCGTATTTAGCTTGTAATGCGCTACCTGCACTTTCCATGACAAGCCCCACAGATTTACCTGTGTCGAGTAGACTGTTTAGCCAGCTAATGTTCTGTCTAAAGGCACTAAACTCATGGATATCCACAATAATATAGTCGGGTAAAGAAGGAGTGTTTTGCGCCTCTTCAAGCGTCAGTACATTCTCGCTCGAAAGCTGAATTTGCGTACAATAAGAGGTGGGCAGTAAGGGCGCATCAGTCACATACACGCTACCAACAGGAAGTTGAGGCGTTTGTTCTAATACGCCAGGCTGGTTTTTAAATGCTCTAAGCGGAAGGTTTACCTCGAAGGTGCTGCCTTTGCCCATTGTCGATGACGCATCAATTCGGCCGTTCATCAGTTCAGTTAATTGACTTACAATCGCAAGCCCTAAACCGGTTCCGCCGTATTTTCTGTTGGTAGAGCCATCAGCCTGAGTGAAAGGTTTGAAAATCTTGTCTAACTGAGACTTACTCATGCCGATACCCGAGTCGGTAATACGCATAGTAAGGTTAAGGCGGTTGCCTTTTTCATTCAGCGTCCCGTCGAAGGCTATTTCAATGCGTCCTTGCTCGGTAAATTTCACTGCATTGTTGCCAATATTCATAATGATTTGTGCAATGCGCAGAGGATCACCAATGACCTGAGGCGGGAGCATAGGGTTAACGTTAAAATGAACCGATAAGTTCTTTTCTTTTGCGCGCAGCGCAATCACGGCTATCAAATTATCGAACAGTGAATGTAAAGAGAAGCTCACCTCTTCTATTTTCAGCTTACCAGCCTCTATCTTGGAAAAATCCAGTATGTCGTTAATTACACTAATAAGAATTTGCCCTGAGTATGCCGCTTTATCAAGGTAGCCCCTTACAGTGGGCGATAGCTCTTGTTGCTGAGCAAGTTCAATTAGCCCAATAATGCCATTCATGGGCGTTCGAATTTCGTGGCTCATGTTCGCAAGGAATATGCTTTTTGAGGCAGTCGCTTTCTCTGCTTTTATTTTTGATTCAGTTAACGCTTTATTTAAGCCCTCTAACTGCGAGTTCATGCTACGCGATTCATCTAAGAGCTTTTCGGTCTGGCGGTTTTTGTCGCTGAAAACAAGCGCTGCTTTGGCAAGCTTACCTATTTCGTCCTTGCGCCTGCTTCCCGGTATATTAGATATCTGAACGCCTTTAGAAAGCTTATTGAACACTTCTGTAATAGAGCGTATGGGTTCAAGAATTCGAAATGTGGAAAAGAGTGCGGCAGCGAGTGCGAGCAAAATAGCGATAAATGAAAAAAGCTCGCCATTGCGCTGAGTTTGTTCGGCAGTTTGATAGGTTCGCTTGGTTATTACCTCAGAGTCGGTACTGACTTTTTTCGCGAGTTCTCCACTAAGATAAAGAAACTCGTTAGCAGAGCCGGCCATAACAACATTGACGAGAAATAAATTCCCCTGGGTTATTTGCGTTAACTTAAAAAAGTCGTTCTTTATTCTATCGGTAAGGCGTTCAATTCTTTGCGTTAGTTTTTGTTCCGAGGAAAGGTTTAACTCTTTGAGTGAGTCCGCAGCTTCGTTGAAGGATTTTATGTACTGCATGTCAGGCTTCATCATATATTTCAACATGGCATTTTCGGCTCGAACCAGTGTTATTTTTGCCTCTTCTACCATTGCAGGTGACACTTTTCCTTGGGTTTGGGCGTCGTTCAGGGTTGCCTCGAGCGCCGTTATATCTGAAAGGGTCCCCCTTGCAACTAAGTTGTCTCGTTCTGAGCGCGCGTCGACAACCTGTGTGAAGTTCTGTTGATAGGCATTAAGGTGCTCTTTCATCCTCGTAAGGATATAGTTTCCATCTTGCAGTTCGCCCGTTTCATCAACCTGTGCCAGCTTATCGAGTTTCGCGTTAATGGTTACCATGAGTCGACTAAACCGCGTTATTGCAGATTTGCTGGCATTTTCTTTAAAGATAAGTACGTTGCGCTGAAGGTCTACCACATCACGCTCTAACTCTTTTACTATACCTACGTCGTTGACGGCTTTTGAGGCAAAAGAAATCCCCTCGTTCAGCACCTCTTGGTTTTTTCTCGCAATGAAACCTTGCACTAATATTAAGGTGATCAAAGCAAGAAATACCGTGATAAGCTGTATTCGAATTGACGATAACATGTGAGCTGTCGAGACCTTATTTTATTTAGCGAATGGCCAATTTTGTAGATTTAAGCGGTAATAAACTCGTACCACTTCTGCAAGCTATATTCATAGGTTGGCATAACCGTATTCCAAACCGCAACGTTACTGAGTCGCGATTCATAGCTGCCCCCCGTTCGCTGTGCTCCCTTTTTAACGCTTATCTTGCCATCGGTTCCTTTTAACGCTTCCGAGGCAACCTTTCCTTCGTACCAATAGTTCCACTCTGCCTGTGATAAATATTTCGCTGAGCGCTGTGGATTTGAGATGTAGTAACCCTGTCTGGCGATAAACGCGCCTGGCCAGCCAGAAAGCCACCAGTTCATGTATTCATACGCAACATCTTTCATTCTGCCATTCGTTGCCGAGGATAAACACATTACGCCGTGCCAGCCGCGGTACCCTTCTTTCGGTGCCGCGAATGTAACGGGGATATCTTGACCGTTTAGTGCAGATACTGCGGGCGAGAACATACTTTCTATGGCAACACGACCACTTTTCATAAATTCTACAGATTCGGGCACCGATGTCCAAAAGCCATTAAAGTGGTTTAACTGGGTTAGCTCGATAAGGAGATTAAATAAGTCATCGAGCTCGTATTCAGTCATAGCTCCTATATCTTGAAACTGCATGAAGCCTTTAGCTTGGGCTGCTAACGCCAAGTCGAACAAGCCAATGGTTGGGTCGTTTACAATGCCTACTTTGCCAGAGTAGCGGCTGTCTAGTAACCACCCCCAGCTTTCTTTTTGACCTTGAAGTTCGGTAGGGAGATTCGACGTATCGTAGCCGAAAGAGTCTACATTGTGAACGTAGGGTAGAAAGCTTATGCCATCAGTGTGGTTTTCGCCTAACGTGCCATCATCTTGAACGTTTAATATTTTATGTGGCGCATCGCCTGCTCCCATGCGCGCATTTCGGGTTAGTTTTCCGGTTTTACTTAAATCGTTAATTTCTTCCCAATATTGAAGACGCTTTTTTTCAATTGGCTGAATGGCACGGGCTCGCCATAATACGTTTATGCTATTAGACCACTGCTCATATAAATCAAATGACGTTGGGATCATGGAGGCTTTTTGTAGGACGGCAGCACTGCCTCCGGGTTCGAACACTATGTTGATACCTAAGTCTTCCATAGCGCGCTGGCGAATAGCCTCTTGAAGAGTTACGTGAGTACCCATTACCCGCAAGGTGGGTTTCGCTTTGCCGATGGCAAATGGCGTAACGCCTGCCGTTAAACCTAAGGCAAGACCGCCTTTCAATAAGGTTCGGCGACCAAGAGAGGCGCTGTTTTCGCTATTGGATTTTTCAGGCATATGCGTACGTCCATAATAAACGATGACCTGTGTTTATTCTGGCATCTATTTCATAGAGTTACCAAAAAATGTTCATGGAAAGTTAAAAATAGAAATTATTTTGACACATCTGGAAACACTTCATTGTTCGCCAAATTCGACCTTTTCCATTATAAAGATATCAAAATGATATCAAAGGTAAGTGCTATGCAAGAAAAGAGTGGGTTTTCAATAAATGGATATTTGATGATTGGCGTACTGCTACTGGCGCAAAGCGCTGCGTTCTTCTATGCGGTGGGAGGGAATGCAGAAGCCGGTGGAGTGCTAAGCCTATTAGTAGCTAGCTTGTGGAGTGGTTTCTTTATGGTTCAGCCAAATCAGGCCAAAGTGATGACCTTTTTCGGCAGCTATGTAGGTACGGTGTCGGATGTGGGTTTACGTTGGACTATTCCATTTTTTCGCAAAGTAAATATCTCACTTCGCATTCGTAACTTTGAAAGCGCAAAAATTAAAGTGAATGACAATCAGGGTAATCCTATCGAGATTGCATCCATAGTGGTGTGGAAAGTAACAGATACCGCTGAAGCGGTATTTGATGTTGATGATTACGAAAGCTTTGTAAGAATACAAAGTGAATCGGCTATTAGAAATATGGCGAGCAGTTTTCCGTACGATCCGCGAGACGACGAACAAGCAGAAGTGGCGCTTCGCAGCCATCCACTAGAAATATCAGAACGCCTACAGCAAGAAATACAGGCTCGTTTAGCCAAGGCGGGCATAACTATTCTAGAGTCTCGTATTAGTCACCTTGCTTACGCACAGGAAATAGCCAGTGCAATGTTACAACGACAACAGGCATCGGCTATTGTTGCTGCACGAAAACAAATTGTTGATGGGGCGGTAGGAACCGTAGAAATGGCCCTTCAACGTTTGAATGAAAAGGGTGTAGTTGAGCTTGATGAAGAGCGCAAAGCAACGATGATAAGCAACCTTTTAGTCGTCCTGTGCGGCGATAAATCAACGCAACCTGTGATTAACACAGGCACAATTTACTAATTCACATTTGTATCTAGCGCGTCACAATGGCGTACTGCGGTGTACTGCGGTGTACTGCGGCGTATAAGGTTTTTGTTTTGGCAAAGAAAAAAGCGTATCCACTTAGGATAAATGAAAATGTGCTTGCCGCCATGGAACGGTGGGCTGCCGACGATTTACGCAGTGTAAATGCACAAATAGAGTATGTGTTAAGGCAGGCATTAGTCAGTCACGGGCGAGTCAAACTTGTTGAAAAAGTTGTCGTAGAAGTTGAAGACGTGGCCACTTCAATTCACTCAGATGACAGCACACAAAATTAGTTACAGTCTCTAAACCTCTTGCATGCCCCCATTTTGCTTGTTCACCGTAGCGTTTGCGGGGCATTGCTTTCTATAGAGTAGGTAGCGACATGCAGAATGCAAATTCCTCTCCGCCAATTCGTCCTATGCAATCTTCAAGACGAAATAGCTTTTACATGGTTTGTGCAACAGCCACAAGAACATCATCACCGAATGCATGGCCAAATTGATCATTGATCGATTTAAAATGATCGACATCTGCGATACCAACTAACATCGCCTGTTTATTTCGGCGGGCAAGTGGAAATATATTCATTTGAACCCAAAAAGGCTTACCTGTTTTTGTGTAGTTAAGCAGTGTTTCAGTACATGGTCGGTGCTCAAGTAGCGCTTGCCTTATGCGCTGAGTCGCCTCTTTGTCGGTAAGTGTGCCTTGAAATATTCGCGGCGTTTCACCAATTAATTCCTCAAGCGTATATTCTGTATGCCCGCACAGTGCTTCAGTGACTAAAATCATATCCTGTGCGTTTGGCACGATATCTTTATAAGAAAAGTTGTTTACTTTTTTCGTAATATCGACGAAGTAAACCACTACAAATGACGGCGTCTTGCCATTGACTTCATACTTCTCTGGGTAGGCATTGACGCTAAGCCATGTAATCTGGCCCGTTTCATGGTGGGTTTTACCTAATATCTGTTCATTAATAGCACTACCAGCGTTTAATACCTTGGAAATGGGAAGTTCGCTGTACGGTACGATTTTGCATATCTGTGAACTCCCAAGCGTCCACATCCAAACTTTTTTCTTTGAGTTGCTCTATGTTTAGGTTAATAAGTGCCAACGCCGCAGGGTTAGCGTACTCCACGGCACCTGATTCATTGTGAATAACCACGCCAATGTGCGTATTTTCCAGAAGATTAAACAAGTTAACATTGTCGATGCTCATAGCATTACACCAATTGAAAGCGTCAGTATGTACTGTTTTTTATGGGTACATTGGCGAATCAACGTTAATTGATAAAGAAGGTTTAACTTATATAACAGACTTTAGTGTAAGAAATAGCCAAAAGCTGTGTCTTGGCACAGCTTTTTTTAAAAAAACATTCGCGTTTGTAGCGGTTTATTAAAGACGCGCTGTTGGGGCTCTGCGGATAAGTGCAATGCCGCTTAGCAAGCACAACGTAAGAAAGGTCCAAGTACCGCCATGTTCCTCGACGATGACAATCGTGTCCTCTTGAACAAATTCGTGGTTTTCACTTTCAAGGGGAAGGTAAGCCAGTGCGCTGTCATCATAAGGGTCGGTAAAGGCGACAAGCATTTCAGTG
Source organism: Alteromonas infernus (assembly GCF_902705815.1). Classification (NCBI taxonomy): domain Bacteria; kingdom Pseudomonadati; phylum Pseudomonadota; class Gammaproteobacteria; order Alteromonadales; family Alteromonadaceae; genus Alteromonas; species Alteromonas infernus. The sequence goes on along the minus strand of NZ_CACSIG010000054.1, from coordinate 245,041 downwards.
TCCGCATCATAAAGCTCTAATAAAATATCGTACTCGTCCGACGGGTAGCCAGAGACTAACGCACTTTCTATGGTAAAAGTGTCGGTAGAGTCTTCTGAGTAGATGTAGAAATCTGAAGTGACGTGAATGGCTTCATAGACATCATTCTTGCCTAAATACAGTACGGCGTACACTGGCGCTCGAGTGAAAATCGTATCGGCATCAAATTCGATGGAAAATGTTGAATGATAGCCATCATAGTCGATGTCCTGACTTAGCGTTACCCAGCTTTCATAAATCCAAAACTCGTTAATACTGCTTACCACGATATCGCTAGAAGATTTATTTACGCCGAGATGCTGCGTATGTGTTTGGGTTTTGACTAAGTGAGTGCTTTGTTGTGTGGCTTCATCAACACGTTGTGATACTGCCTCGTCGCTCTCTACAATGCCTGTGGTTTTAGGCTCAAGAGAAGCTGAAGGAGTAAAGGGCTTATCGTAACGATACTCTTTCGATTCAACGGTCTTAGTTTGTGGTTCAAGTTCGGTACTTGCATGCACAGGTGTAACGAGTGCTAGATGCAATGCCGCCACAGCAGGGTATGTGGTTAGTGCACAAAGTAAATTCTTCATCTGTCCATCCTTTTCCAATCGATAATGACCCTGTCATTGTTGACGGAAAAAGATGAACAAAAGCTGAAGGCTAACTTAACGCTTAATCAGCAATCGGGTGTAACCCAAGATGGTTAATCGTTCAGGTGATGTTCCTCTTCCTCATACTCATCCTCTTCGCGAGGTTCAAAATAGGTTCCCCAGCCGTCGTAGGTAACGTCGTGCTTATCGGCAATTTTGAGCAGCGCGTCAGCGTCGGCATTGAGCTTTTCAATATCAAGCTTTCTTTCTACCACGGCATCGAAACAAAAAATGGTTTCGCCATCATCTAACATTAACTCTTCTGCATCAGTGACTTCAAAGCCCGCTTTGAAGGCGTCGACGGCGGCTTTTTCAAGCACGTCAAAGTCGGTACTCGCGAAGTGATGCTCAATGGTATAGTCGGCATCGGCTTGACTGCCATCTTCTAGAAGGGCATCGATGGTTTCTTGGTTAAACGCGTACCACTCTTCTCTTTCATCGAACTGATTCATAATAAATACTCATTAGCAATTTTGACGCAAGTTTACCTGCTTTTTTCCAGTTCATCGACCTGAGTATTGAGCGCGTCGAACTTTTGTTTCATTTCATCGTTGAAATGGGTCATCCATTCTTTAATGGTATGCGCGTCGGTAAGCGGCTGAGGAGCTGCAATATCAATGAGCACAATGCCATTATCCCAGCGATTCCATTTTACTTTTTTATGTAGGTTGCTTGCAGTAACCATAACTACGGGTTCGTTAGTGGTTTTTGCTAACCGGAAGGCCCCTTGTTTGAAAGGCAGTATTCCACGGCCATAACTGCGCGTACCTTCTGGAAATAACCACACTGACGTCTTCTTTTTCGCAATACGTTTAGCTGCAATATCCAGCGTATTTCGGGCTTTACCTGAATTTTTTCTGTCTATCATTATATTGCCCGATAGCCAGTAAATTTGACCAAAAATAGGTATCCACTTAAGGCTTTTTTTGCCTATTGTTACCACACCCGGTAGGGCCGCTTTGCATATGGTGATGACGTCAAAACTATTTTGGTGATTAGCAATAAATACATAAGGTTCGTTAATTTTTACGGCAGGATCTTTTCTAATAATAATCTTAAGCCCAACGATTTTCGCCATTAGCGAATATAGGCTACCTGCAGCATGCACATTATCTTTATGAAATGGCCTTACAATACAAACAAGCAGCAACACGATGTTTATTAGTAAGAATCCGATAAATAGTGCGGGGATGCGGAATAAAGCGATCAAAACAACTCCTAGATACAATTGACGCGCGCAGTATAGATGAAGTTTCAGCGTACACTTGTCCGATGAGTTTTTATAGGTCTATTGATGCATTCGGTCATAAGTTGAAAAAGTCGTTGTGTTTATCACCTTTAGTATGAGGAAATTTTGCCGATACCCGATTACAATAATAGAAAGCTTAAGCGAACCTAACTCGGTAATTAACAATATGCAGACATTTACTCCAGATGACCTAGAAGAGGATATTCTTACTGACCTAATGGAGGAAATTAACGAACTCTATGAATCAAGTGAGCAAACGTTGATTGAGTTAGAGCTTCGCCCTGAAGATAACGAGTTGCAGCGCGCGCTTTTCCGTTCAATTCATACCATTAAAGGCGATCTGGGGTTAGTTAACTTCTCGCCTATGATCCCGCTTCTACAGCATGTTGAAGACCTACTAGACTACCTTCGCAAAGGGCAGGTTGCCTATACCAGCACCATGAGTGACTTAGTGCTGCTAACGATGGATAGGGTAAAAGCCTTCGTTGAAAATGTCATGGCCAATGGCAAAGCCGACTATGATGATAGCCTTCATAATCAGCTCGTCTTAGCAATTAGCCGAGTCACGCCTGATAATGCCGCTGATCATGAAAAGCGCCTTACCGAAGCAGTGCTTTTACTTAACCCCGCACTTGATGTTGTAAGCAGCGACGACGACCCGCAACGTGTTCAAATAAAGCCACCAACCTTAGCGGCTACAGGTATTCCAAAAGATATCAGTAGCGAGAAAAAACAAGATATATTGTTCTTTCGCGATCTAATGCAATCGATAGAGCGTCGATCAGACTATTGGGCTGGTAGAGGTGATCGTATTGCGAAATTGGCGATGTATATAAATGATGTGGCTGAAAATCCCATTGATGAAGATCAGCTTGCTGTTGCCAGCTATGTCCATGATTTTGGCATGGCCTTTATGCCGTTGAAACTACTGCACAAAGGCGACACGTTAAGTGAGATTGAGTTTAATCTTATGCGCTCTCACGTTTACAAAAGTGCTCGGCTATTGGAACACCTGGACCAGTGGGACATGGCACGCAAGATTGTGATGCAACACCACGAGCGCACAGACGGCACTGGCTATCCCCTTGGCCTTAAGGAAGACGATATCTGCGATGGCGCCAAACTACTTGCCATTGTTGATACCTACGATGCAATGACACATCCAAGGGCGCACAATGAAGATAACGTACTATCTAAGAAAGACGCAGTGATTGAAATTAACCGCAGCGCAAAAGGGCAGTTCAGTATGAAGTGGGTAAGGCTGTTTAATCAGGCTATGACGGCGCTTTTAACTAAAGGGCAGTAAACGCTGCCCTTTGGTTACAATTTGAATTAGGTGCCAATTGACTTGTTGGCTATCTTTAATTGCTGCCAAATCAAATTCTCGAATCAAGCTGTATTTCGTTGCAGAGTTGCTGTTCTTTTAATTCCCAACAAAGTGGCACTGTTTGTCTTTTGGGGTTACTCAGCGCCATTTTCAGTTTATCGAAGCTTGCATAGGTAACTGGTTCTCCCTCAAACTCTGTGATGATACTGTTGACTGAAATTTTGGCGGCATAAGCGCCGGTATCTTTAGCAACATCTAAGACAATGGCACCTTTGGAGTGGGGGAGCAAGCGAAGGCCAGAACGATCTGCGCCAATAAAGGAACTAAATTGCTTGCTGGGTTGATACCACATACGTCTTTGAGAGAAATCAAACACAGTGTTAAAACGTTTTAAAACTTGATTGCCCAGTACTCCGTCGCTTCCTTCCTGAGGATTGCTACCGTCAAATCTGAAGTAGGTAGGTAGGTGTTCAAACGTCACGTCGCCAAAAGAGAAGTGAGAAAGTAAACCCACAAGGTTGGCCGAATCCCCTTTAATTCCAGTACTAGTTGCTGCAAAGGTTTTATCTGGCAATGCAAAATGGCCATTTTGGGCGAATAAGCTTAATGTTCCTGTCGAACCTGTATCCAGCATGAGTTTTACCGATCTTAGGCTCTTTTCATCGTGTATTGTCGTGGTGAAGTAGGGTGTATTGCTTTCTACATGCATTGCCATTTCCTGCCACTGCTCAGTGCCATAATGCGCTCTGCTGCTATCACCTGGTTTGGTAATTACTAGTACCTTAGCGTCGTGGTTTATCTCTACAAGACAACAATTAAAAAAATCAGCGCCAAGTACACCGTCGAAATAGGTTTCATCTACACTGCGAAACGGCATTGCAGATGTTGGTGCGTAAATGACCGATAAGTCAGCGATAGAAAAACCACCTAATTGAATATGAGTGTCATGCACGATGTAAGCCGTTGGTGCTTTTCCGCCTCCAGATCCCCCTATTGTAATTGGCTTGTTCGTAGATAACTTAAGTGCATTGGTTTTATTAGTTTCGGTTATGACGGTGGCTGCTGCGCCCGAGTCTAGTACGAAAGTGAATGGTATGGTTTTATTAACTGCCACATTCACCAAAATGTGGTCATTGAGCATAGTAAAAGGTACCACGGTTCGAGTAATGGCTTCATCTATAAATTCTTTGTCAACGTTTTTGCCTTCGCTCTGCCAAGCGATTTTCGCATTCTCATTTTTCCACTGAAAGGCCGCCATGTCCCAAATACGACATCCTGACAGACCAATGAGCACAGTCGTAACCAGTACCCAACGCAGACAACCGCGTTTAAAGCAAAAATGTGGAGTTTCATTAGTGTGATATATCATGTTAAGTGCCTCGTCGTTTTTATTAAGTGTAAAAGAAAATAATTATTGTTTTGCAGTAATTATTGTATGTTTTGTAATAAAATATTTCTGTCTTACGGAGTTTTTTTTTGTGTTGTGGTACGCGGTGGCGTACACTGCTCTAAAAAGGACAAGAAGAGCGCGCCATGCAATCTATAGAAAATCTAAAACGGGTTAGTCACGTTACTCGAATGACGCTGTATGCTGTTGTAGGCATTTTTTTAACGATTGCCATTTACGGCTTTATATCACAAGGGCAGTGGTGGGTGACCTTTGGAGACAACCAATTTGACGCCTTGTGGCATCAGTACAAAGAATCACATTTCTTATTAGCAGTAGTCTTCTCTCCTTTGATGAGTTGCTGGTTGCTTGGATTCTATTTTCTTCAGCGCCTTTTACTTGCACTAAGCAGAGGGCTTTTTTATGCAAAAGCCACGTTACGTTTCTTGAAATACGTATCTTGGATTACGGTTTTTTATGTCTGTTATAAAATGATAGTTGCGCCTGTGGCCACTTACCTAGTGGTATCCAATAGTTCAATCGATATAAGTCTTAACCCCATAACAATAATTATCGTGTTGTGCTTACCAGTGCTAGTTCACTTATTTAGCGCTGCCGCCGAGCTAGATAAAGAAAACAAAGAGATTGTGTGATGCCTGTTCTTGTAAACCTTGACGTTATGATGGCGAAGCGCAAAATTCGCTCTAAAGATCTGGCAAAAAAAATTGGAATAACTGAGGCAAACTTGTCGCTATTGAAAAGCGGCAAAGTTAAAGGCGTTCGGTTCACAACATTAGAAGCAATTTGTCTCCATCTACAGTGCCAACCTGGCGATATACTGGTGTATGAAGATAAGTAAAGGAAATTAAAAAGGGCACGCAAGTGCCCTTTTTGGGAATTTATGCGTTAATTCACGCCGAGTTCCTTGAGTTTACGGGTAAGAGTATTTCTTCCCCAACCTAAACGCTTCGCGGCATCTTGTTTGTGGCCGTGGGTGTGTTGAAGTGCCCGCTCAAGCATGACACGTTCGAAAGTCAGCATAGCGTCGTTAAGGATATTGTGATGACCATCGCGAAGTTGTTTGTCGGTCCAACTTGCTAATAAGTCTGGCCAATCACCTGATTCTGCACTTGGTTTTTCAATCGAGCTATCGCTGTGGATTTCAGGAGGTAGATCGCTGGGAAGGACCTCTTGCCCACTCGCCATAACCGTTAGCCAGCGGCATACGTTTTCTAGCTGCCGTACGTTACCGGGCCAAGGTAGTTGAGACATTACGCGCTCAGCGTCTTTCGATATGCTCTTGGCTTCCACATCAAGTTCTTTGGCTGCGCGGCGCAGGAAGTGGCGTGTTAACAGCGGAATATCTTCGCGGCGTTCGTTGAGTGATGGAAGATGCACGCGAATAACATTTAGGCGGTGAAATAAATCTTCCCTGAATTTACCTTCAGCAACCCTTTGTTCTAAGTTTTGGTGTGTGGCGGCGATTATGCGCACGTCCACACTTACTGACTGATGACCACCCACGCGATAAAACTGCCCATCGGCCAACACGCGCAAAAGGCGAGTTTGCACATCAAGGGGCATATCACCAATTTCGTCTAAAAATAATGTACCGCCGTCGGCTTGTTCAAAGCGGCCTTGGCGGGCGGCTTGTGCGCCGGTAAACGCGCCTTTTTCGTGGCCAAATAACTCAGACTCTACAAGGTCTGCTGGAATGGCGGCCATGTTAAGGGCGATGAAGGGTTTGCTGGCTCTGGGGCTGTGCCTGTGAAGAGCGTGCGCGACGAGTTCTTTACCCGTACCCGATTGACCGTTGATAAGCACGCTGATTGAAGAGCGAGACAGGCGACCTATGGCACGAAACACTTCCTGCATGGCAGGGGCTTCGCCAATAATTTCCGTTACCACGTCTTCGACTTGCGCTTTGGAAACCGTGGATTGCTCTCTGGAATGAGCAAGCGCGCGCTGGGTTAACGTTACCGCCTCGTCTATATCAAATGGCTTTGGCAAATATTCAAATGCGCCTTTTTGATAGGCGTTAACCGCGCTATCTAAATCCGAATGCGCCGTCATAATGATAACAGGCAGCATGGGGTGCGAAGTATGCACTTCGTTCAGTAATGTCATGCCGTCCATTTGTGGCATTCTAATATCTGAAATGATGACTTCAGGTGCTTGACCGCTTTGAAGTTGAAGCAATAAATCTTCAGGGTTTTCAAAACTTAAGCAGCTTATATCTGCTGCTTGTAAGGCCTTTTGCAGCACCCAACGAATAGAACTGTCGTCATCGACAATCCACACAGACTCATTCGTCATCGTCTGTCTCCTTACGATCTATTGGTAGATAAATTACGAACTCAGTGTGACCAGGGTAGCTGTCTACATCTATTTTGCCGCCGTGGTGGTTAATAAGGGTTTGTGAAATAGACAAACCCAGCCCAGAGCCATTTTGTTTACTTGTGACCATGGGGTAGAAAAGCGTGTCTTTGATTTCGGGAGGTATACCTGGGCCGTTATCAATAATTTTTATTTTCGCGACAAGTGCATACCGTTTGGTTTGAATTGTCATTTGGCGCTCAATACGTGTAACCAACCTAATTTCTGGATGTGGTGTTTGACTTTCGTTTAGCGCCTGTACACTGTTGCGAACAATGTTGAGAACCGCTTGTTGAATCATGTCTGGATCAAGCAATAACGGGGGGATACTCGGGTCGTAATCGCGCACAATAGTAATCGGGTTGTCTGAGTCAAAGCGCATCAAGCTACGTATTTTCTCTAACGCTTGATGTACATTGCTTTCTTCAAATCTAGGAAGTGAATTTGGCCCTAATAAACGGTCCACCAAATTGCGCAAACGATCAGACTGCTCAATGATCATGCGGGTAAATTCTTTATGCTCTTCTGATAGCTCTTTTTCTAACAGCTGGGCTGCACCACGAATTCCGCCTAACGGATTTTTAATTTCATGAGCCAGTCCTCGCACTAGCTCTCGAGCAGCATAATGCTGTGCATTTTGTAGGTTTTCCCGTGAGATACGCTTTTGTTGGTCAATTTTTTTAACTTCAAAAAGCAGTCTAGGCCCGTCTTCGAAATGTAAGTTCGTCACCGTGAGGTCGGCAGATACATAGCGATTATCTCTGAACGCTAATTTAATTTCATTTTCTGTAAAGTCTTCGCCTTTTCTTATTGCGGCTTTTAGGCGCGTTGTTTCTATTGTGCCTGGCAGAAAAAAATCTTGAAGAGGGTGCCCGATAAGTTGCTTTAAGCCCGTTTCAAACAAGGCTTCGCCAGCATGGTTGGCGTAAACAATAGTCAGCTTATTATCCACCATCACTAACGCGGTATTAAGGCTATTAATTAGCTGTTGTGTCTCTAACTCGGTTGAATGCATCCGAGCTCGTCTCCTTTGCACCATTATTGTGCATTGTAGCTTGCATTGATGCGTTGCGCGAATGAAAGAGGTCAATGAATTATTGTCACTGAACCTCTGTGGTGCGCTTACAAAGCAGTGATTGCACGCTATTAGTTATTAATTAACGCTGATGCCTGATGAAGGTACAGGGTTTGTACTGGAGACGATGCAAGAGTCTTGCCCGTATTGTTAGTTAGTTCAACTTTATAAGTATGTGCCCCACGATGGATACCGGATAGCTTAAAAATGCCAGAACTGTTGCTAGCTATTGGGGCGTCGTCAAAAATTAATCGGTAAATTGGGGCTTTAGGTGCACCAGTTTGAGCCGCTGAAATGGTGAGATCACCTAGGTTGTTGCGGATGGTCGCTTCGGGGGCCGGACTTTTTATTACCACCTTATACTTAGGCTTTGGGGCTTTCTGGGGCGCCGGCGGGGGAGGTGGAACCTTCGCTGCCTTTACAACATTCTGTGTTTGACCATCAAATGATAGGGGCTCTGCGTTTGGCTGAGGTTTATCGGTAAAGGTAATAACGCCGTTCTCATCCACCACTTTGTAGATTTTTGGTGGCATGTTTGACGGTGTCGCGGAATCGCTGGAATTTATTTCGTCATCGGGTCGTTCTGACGCTTGCTGGTCATTGGCTTGGTTTTGCGCTGCAGAATAAACGTTAAACGGTAAATTGCCCGAGGTTAATAGCAATAATATGAATAATATCTTTCCCGTTTTATTTCGCACGTGTGGTTTACCTGTTCGCGATAGTCATAAGTTTTAGCCTTATTTCCACTGAAGGCCTTAAGTATGACGACAGTGGGCTAGTAACTAACATAGTGTGAACAAGCTTAGAGTGCAATAGCTACTACACGCAGAAGTAAATTACGTAGGCGCTGATACAGTCAATTGATCTTATAGTGCAGCAAAACGTTGAGTAAATATTAGGCTCGAAAACGTAGTTGATAACTAGCAGCCATAAAAAAAGCCCGCAAAGCGGGCTTTAGTATAAGTTGCTATACAGGGTGTAATTACACGCTGTAGTACATGTCGAACTCAACAGGGTGAGTTGTCATGTTAAGTTTAGTGACTTCTTCAGACTTAAGGTCGATGTATGCATCAATCATGTCGTCAGTCATAACGCCACCCGCTTTAAGGAAGTCACGGTCGTTATCAAGTGCTTCAAGTGCCATTTCTAGCGAGCTTGCAACAGTTGGGATTTCAGCCGCTTCTTCTGGTGGAAGGTCGTATAAGTCTTTATCCATCGAGTCGCCAGGGTGGATCTTGTTTTTGATACCGTCAAGGCCAGCCATTAGCATAGCAGAGAACGCTAGGTAAGGGTTAGCTGTTGGGTCAGGGAAACGTACTTCAATACGACGCGCTTTATCGCTAGTTACGTGAGGAATACGAATTGATGCAGAACGGTTACGTGCAGAGTATGCAAGCATTACCGGCGCTTCGAACCCAGGAACTAGACGCTTGTATGAGTTAGTTGAAGCGTTAGCAAAGGCGTTGATTGCACGTGCGTGCTTAATAATACCGCCAATGTAGTAAAGTGCTTCTTCAGAAAGACCAGCGTACTTGTCACCCGCGAAGATGTTTACGCCATCTTTAGAGATAGACTGGTGGCAGTGCATACCAGAACCGTTATCACCAACAAGTGGCTTAGGCATGAAGGTCGCAGTTTGGCCATATGCGTGTGCTACGTTGTGCACAACATACTTATAAACTTGAATTTCATCCGCTTTTTTAACTAGCGTGTTGAATTCGCAAGCAATTTCGTTTTGACCCGCTGTGGCTACTTCGTGGTGGTGAGCTTCAATCACAAGGCCCATTTCTTCCATTACCATACACATAGCAGCACGAATGTCGTGTGCAGAGTCTACTGGTGGTACTGGGAAGTAACCGCCTTTAACGCCTGGACGGTGCGCCATGTTACCGCCTTCAAACTCTTCACCTGAGTTCCACTTGGCTTCTGATGAATCGATCTTGTAGAACGAGCCTGCCATGTCAGTGTGGAAGCGAACATCGTCGAAAAGGAAAAATTCTGGCTCTGGGCCGAAGAAACATGTGTCGCCGATACCTGTTGATTTCAAGTATTCTTCTGCGCGACGTGCAACAGAACGTGGGTCACGCTCGTAACCTTCCATTGTTGAAGGCTCAACGATGTCACAGCGAATGTTTACCTGAGTCTCTTCTGCGAAAGGGTCTACAACGCAGCTGTCTGCGTCTGGAAGAAGAACCATGTCTGATTCGTTGATGCCTTTCCAGCCAGCGATTGAAGAACCGTCGAACATTTTACCTTCTTCGAAAAACTCTTCATCAACAACGCTCGCAGGGATAGATACGTGTTGTTCTTTACCTTTAGTATCGGTAAAACGTAAATCTACAAACTTCGCTTCACTTTCTTTAATCAGCTCTAATGCCTTATCTACTGACATCGTGTCCTCCAGGTTTAATGTAAAAATGCGGAATGATCAGCTTCACTCCAACAGTGGAAAAAGTGAAAGCGATTATCATGCCATCTATATGCATGCCGATTTCAGCGGCATAGACAGGCATATATCACTTCCTTTTGAAATATTCTGCACCATAAATGTGCAATCACGCTCTTTTTTAGGTGCCTTGTAAAACTAGGTGGGTTAAAGTGATAAAACTTGCTTCTAATTAAAAAAAAGATGCGCAAACGTCGTGGTTTTTCTGTACAATCCGCGCAAATTTTTCTATCTGCATTTTTTTGCAACAAATCTAATGCAGACTTATTCGATTCCCGAATTAAGTTGGCATCGATTTACACAGGCTCTATATAAGCATGAATACCACTGATATTAGTAAATTGCGTAATATCGCAATCATCGCCCACGTTGACCACGGTAAAACCACCTTGGTAGACAAACTGTTACAGCAGTCTGGCACCCTTGAATCGCGAGGCGAGCAAGAAGAGCGCGTAATGGACTCGAATGACATCGAGAAAGAACGTGGCATTACCATCCTAGCTAAGAACACAGCGATTAACTGGAACGACTACCGTATCAACATTGTAGATACTCCAGGACACGCTGACTTCGGTGGTGAAGTAGAGCGCGTTATGTCAATGGCCGACTCTGTACTTCTACTTGTAGATGCACAAGAAGGTCCAATGCCTCAAACCCGTTTTGTAACTCAAAAAGCGTTTGCTCAAGGCCTTAAGCCTATTGTTGTTATCAACAAAATTGATAAGCCAGGCGCACGTCCTGACTGGGTTATGGACCAAGTGTTCGACCTGTTCGACAACTTAGGTGCAACAGACGAGCAGCTTGATTTCCAAGTTGTATACGCTTCAGCGCTTAACGGTTGGGCGTCACATGACGCTGATGAGCCAAAAGAAGATATGACGGCGTTATTTGAAACCATCGTTGAACAAGTTTCTGCTCCAGATGCAGACATCGACGGTCCTTTCCAAATGCAGATTTCTCAACTTGATTACAACTCATACGTTGGCGTAATCGGTGTTGGTCGTGTTAAGCGTGGGTCTGTTAAGCCTAACCAGCAAGTAACCGTGGTGACTGCTGAAGGTGAAAAACGCAATGGTAAAGTTGGTCTAGTTTACGGTTATCTTGGTCTAGCTCGCCACGAAGTTGAATCTGCTCACGCGGGTGACATTATTGCCATTACAGGTCTAGGCGAACTTAAGATCTCCGACACGATTTGTGATGTGAACACTGTAGAAGCGCTTCCGCCACTAACGGTTGATGAGCCTACCGTAACCATGACGTTCCAAGTAAACACCTCACCATTTGCTGGTAAAGAAGGTAAATACGTAACTTCACGTAACATTCTTGAGCGTCTTAAAGACGAGCTAGTACACAACGTTGCGCTTCGCGTAGAAGAAATGCCAGATCCTGATAAATTCCGCGTGTCTGGTCGTGGTGAGCTTCACTTAGGTATTCTTATCGAGAATATGCGTCGTGAAGGTTATGAACTTGCTGTATCTCGTCCAGAAGTAATCCTTAAAGAAGTTGATGGCGAAACGCAGGAGCCGTACGAAACACTGACTATCGACTGTGAAGAGCAGCACCAAGGCTCTATCATGGAACAGCTTGGCCTTCGCAAAGCTGAAATGACAGACATGTCTCCAGATGGCAAAGGTCGTGTACGTATCGACTTCGTTATTCCAAGCCGCGGCCTAATTGGTTTCCAAACTGAATTCATGACAATGACGTCGGGTTCTGGTCTGCTTTACCACACGTTCGATCACTACGGACCGTACAAAGGCGGTATCATTGGTAAGCGTAAGAACGGTGTTCTAATTGCTAACGCAAACGGTAAAGCACTAACCAACGCCTTGTTTAACCTTCAAGAGCGTGGTCGCCTATTTATCGGTCACGGTGTAGAAGTTTACGAAGGTATGGTTATCGGTATTCACAGCCGTGATAACGACCTTACCGTAAATGCACTTAAAGGTAAGCAGCTAACGAACGTTCGTGCATCGGGTACTGATGAAGCGCAAACTCTAGTTCCACCAATCAAGATGTCACTTGAACAAGCGCTTGAGTTCATCGACGATGACGAACTAGTAGAAGTTACGCCTGAGTCTATCCGTATTCGTAAGAAGCTTCTTACTGAAAACGAGCGTAAGCGCGCGTCACGAGCGCCTAAGTCTTAATATAAAACAAGACAAAAAATATCATTTTAAAATGCCAGCTTATGCTGGCATTTTTTGTTGAGCTACTATTTTGCATTTAGGGCTATATAGGGCCACAACGGCCCAAATATCGACCAAAGGTTAGTGGTCAAACTCTCGTATGACTTCTATGCTTACATCTGCAAGTTCAATTGATTTAATTCATTATCTAAGTCGTTGTATGATAGTGAATAACTACTAACTTTTAAGGGGAAAAACGTGTTTTCAGTAGCTGTAGTTGAAGATGACCCTATTACACTCGACCTTATCACCGATGCGTTGGAAACGCAGTTAGATGCTACCGTGTACCCGTTTACCCGCAGCAAGTTCGCTAGAGACTTTTTACTCCAACAAACGACAGATTCCATAAGCCTTATCATTAGCGACCAGGTAATGCCTGACTATGACGGGTTAAGCTTATTAAAAACTTGTCAAGCGTATGGCTTAGACGTGCCCTTCTTACTCATTACCGCAGACCCTAATAAGGAATTAGTGATGGAAGCCCGTAAATTGCAAGTGACCGGATTTTTAGCTAAACCTTTAAATATGGATGAGTTAATTCAAAAGTCCAAAGATGCAGTATCACAAGCGAGTTAGTTATACGAGGTACATGGATTCGCCTCTATTTAAGTTCAATTCGATATAGCAAAATTGTGTTAATTCACCGTACTCCCCCTAGTTTATAGCGCAGGAAACTTCTACACTGGTGCCACAAGTTTTTATGCAACAGGATGTAAAGTGAGCACGTTATTCGATAATACTCCCCCTCGAAAAGACACCTTCTCGTTTAAATGGCAAAAGTACAAAGGAAAAGACATTATTCCTGCGTGGGTTGCTGATACCGAATTTCGTTGTGCTCAGCCAATTCTAGACGCCATCTCAAGCTATGTAGACCACGGAAATATGGGATACATACTGCCCGCGCATCACGAAGGCGCTATTCAGGCGGTAGTTAAGTGGCTTAAAGATAAACACAATTGGGAAATCGAGCCTGAGTGGCTTGTGTGGACACCAGGTGTAGTTCCTGCCTTTAATGTCGCCTGCAAGGCTTACTGCGAGCCAGGGGATAAGGTGCTTATCCAGACCCCCAATTATCCGCCATTGTTAGCTGCACCTAAACTAAACGGCTTAGAGCGCGTTGATATTGGTACGGTGGTTCAACATGATAACGGCGATAGCTCAGAGACGATTAACGAAGTGGAAGGCGCGCGCTATACACTAGATTTTGATGCACTAGAGCGAGAAGCGGCAGACCCTAAATGTAAGCTGTTTATTCTGTGTAACCCAATGAATCCTGTGGGTTCGGTACTTTCTAAAGAAGAGTTAGATCGCATTGCCGACATTTGTAATGCAAATAACGTTACGCTTTGTTCAGATGAAATTCACTGTGACCTAATTCTTGAAGAGGGCAAACAGCACATACCCGCTGGGCGTGAAGCCAATCTTGCCGATAATAGCGTTACGCTGATGGCTGCAAGTAAGACCTTTAATATTGCAGGCTTGGGCACGTCATTCGCCATTATTCCTAACAGGCAACTGCGCCAGTCATTTACTAATGCGGCGGCGGGCATTGTGCCCTGGGTTACTGTGCTAGGACTGGCAGCGACTGAAGCGGCATTTACCCAGTGTGACGACTGGCACCAGGCGCAAATTGCATACCTTCGCGAAAATAGAGACATGGTATTTAACACTATTAACAGCATAGACGGGCTGCGTATGCTTAAAGCCGATGCGACATTTTTAGCTTGGGTAGATGCCAGTGGGTTAGGCGTAGAAAATGTTCAGCAATGGGCACAAGAGAAGGGCGTTGGTCCATCTCCAGGTATTGATTTCCATAAAGCCGACCACTTTAGAATTAACTTTGGCTGCAGCAAATCTATGCTCCAAGACATTCTTCAACGCCTCGCCAGCTAAGAGAAGGGGTAAGAGTACTTTTCTAACTTATGAGCGTTGTTAAAAAGGGCCAAAGTATGCCTTTGGCCCTTCTCATATGAAGTGATGCTATCGGTCAGATGGGTTCACAGTTACCTTGGTTACTCACTACGATAACCCAAAAAAGGGGCTAAATTACTCTGCCCCTTTCTTGTTTTCTTGACGTTAGCTAAACACCCCAATGAGCTTATACAAACCTAGCCCAATAACGGTACCCACTACAACAAAGCCTGCTAGGTTACTCTTCCACGTATTCCTGAATTCGCCTAGTGCGGTGCTTTTATTCATAACAACCAACAAGAAAATGGCAATAATAGGCAGTAAAAGGGCATTAGTAGCTTGTGCAAACAAGATTGCTGGTAAGGGCTTAAAGCCCAGCGCTGCCACACTTACGCCTACCACGATGATGATAAACCATACCGCTTTAAAGCTCTTGCTTTGCATGTCGTCAGACAGCCCCAGTGCCCCCGTTACGGCATAAGCTGCGGCCAATGGTGCTGTGATAGCACTGGTAAGGCCTGCTGCGAATAACCCAAGCGCAAAGAACCACTGCGCTTTATCACCTAGTACAGGCTTAAGTTGCTCGCCCATATTCGAGGCATCCATAGTGGCGGCTTGATTAAAAAACGCCATCATAGCCGTTGCCATTACGATAAGTGTAATTAGCCCGCCCATGCTTATGGCTTTCGCCGACTGATTGCGACAGGCTACTACCGCGTCCTGTTTGTTCTGGCCCCGAGATGACTTGGCAACAAGGCTGGCGTGTAGAAATAAATTGTAAGGAACAATAGTGGTGCCAATAAGTGCAAGTACTGTCGTAATGGCGTTTGCGTCGAGGCGCGGTGAAAGAAGCTGACTAAACATGGCTGCAATGTCAGGTTTGGCCACTAAAAGCGTAACCAGAAACACGCCCGCCATGATAAATACCAGGTAAACAAGCACGGTTTCAATCCATTTGTAGCTTCCGGACCAAAGCAAAACAATGGCAATTGTGCCGAGGATGCTGGCCCATGGACCTATGCCGATACTAATAAAGGCATCTAAGCCAATAGCCGCGCCGGTTAAATTTCCTGATTCATAGGCGGCGTTTCCAATACCAATGGCGCTAACAATTAACACAATAAATGCGTTTTTAAGCCAAGGTTTATACGCCATATTTTTCATAGCGCTGGCTAAGCCCTGACCACTTGCCACGCCTAATCGAGCGGCCATGTCTTGCAGTACGATGGTTGCGAAGATGGAAAATAGCAGTGCCCACACCAGGTGAAAACCAAAGTTTGCACCCGCCAAACTGGCTGTAGTTACTGTTCCAGGGCCTATAAAGGCGGCCGCGATGATATATCCTGATTTATCTTTTGCCATTGCAACGACTCTTAGTTAAGTTTTGCTATCATGACAATAGGTAGGCGAGCACGCAACAGTACCGCTAAACCAATACAGTAACAGATTGGTTTTAAACCTATTGTCGCGTGCCCAATGCAAGTGTCGTGCTTTACTTTATGCCTTATATGAATGATATAAGGCTTTAAAAACGCCCCCCTTGCAAAGTGGCCGCGCAGACTACCGTTTCATGAAAGAGAACGCAAATTAAAATAGGACTGTAATGGTGAATGACGGGTTTCCAATAAATACAATCAGCGATATTGTTTCATTACCTAGCTTAAGAGAGGTTCTGCCAAGTCCCCATCATATTGATGGAATGATATTCGCTGTGGCATCGGCGCCTGAAATTCCGATGCCGGAACAATGGATGCCTTGGCTTATTCAGTCTAGCAACAGCCAACTGGTCGATAAAGATGTAGGTAAGTTAGCCGACGCTCTCATGAACGGCCTGCGCGCGCATTTAGACTTTATGCGTCAAGAAAAGTCTCCCCTTCCTTGCGAATTGCTAAAAACGTTAGAAATAGAAGGTAGCGCCTACCCATCCCCCGCACTAGAAAATTGGTTAAATGGACTATTACAGGTGCATAAACAGTTAGAACCGGTGTGGGAAGATGCATGGCAGCACTTAGAGAAAAACAGCACTGCTAGTAAAGAAGTGCCTCCAGACGATAAACCGGCTTCATCTGAGCAGGCAGAGCCTGCGGAAGCAAGGTTATCACGGTGTTTAAAGTTGTTTTCTACACTGGCGAATGTGGAATTAGCACTTTCATATCGAAATGAGAAGCAAGCGAAGGAGCTCAAAGGCAACATGGGGCTGCTTGTAAAGCAGTTGCCATCGGTACTCGCAGATTACACGAACCTTTCAGGGGAGCTTGCAAGTTCCTTACCTAATCAATTTGAAATGTATACCAAAATAACTTAATGAAAAGCATTATATGGTGCTGTAGCTGATTGCAGTAAATTAACGCTGCCGTTGATGCTGCCGTTGATGCTGACGTTGATTTAGCGTGTGCTTAAGCGAAGCGGTATAGGTGTCTAGCTCTAGCTTCGCTTTTTCATATTGCTCGTTAAGCAGGCTAGAAGCAGGCTCTCTCATAAGCGCCTTGAAGGCGAGGTCGGTTTGCTTTAGCAAATGTTTAAGGTGCTGATTACTATCATCCATGGTAAGTCTTCCGATCTGAACAATTCATTAAAACCGAGAAGTGGGGTCTACTCGGCGACTATGTGTACATCAACATCACGTTTAGTTACTTAACTATTGCTAGGCAGTACAGTTTCCATAAGTACTGTTTCCTTAAGTGCTGTCTAGCGCGCATATTTTACGTATTTGCTTTAGCGTTACCCCTAAAAAGGTTTCACCACCGCGAGACAAACGATAGCGAGAATAATTAATACCGGCGCTTCATTTAAAAAAACGATAAAAACGGGGCGTGTGTCTGTTTTCGTCCCGTGCGAATTGCTTCACTAACTTAAACAAATAGAAGTGATACCCGTAAATAGCAAGCAACAACAGTAACTTTATATGAAGCCACCCTGACATTTTAAACCACGTGCCCCCGTAGCTGACAATAAGCGCAACGCCGAATGCCAGAGTTAACAAGGCGAATGGTGTAACAAAGAACCACAACCGGCGTTCCATCACCTTAAATTCATCCTTTACCACTTGAGATTGTGTGGTGGCATGGTAGACAAACAACCTAGGTAAATAAAATAACCCGGCCATCCATGCCAACATGAAAAAGATATGCAGTGCCTTAAACCATAAAATGTACATATTAGTAATGAGCCTTTTGTAAGAAGCTTTGCAGGATATTCCACGTAACTACGCCAATAATATCGTTAAGCTCCTGATCGTAAATATAAACAGCGCCAGAGCGCGAATTTTTGAGATGTTCATACACTTCGTGCAGTGTGGACTGCGCACTTATGCCTTCCATATCATAATAGTTTAAGGCAGATGCATCGTGTTCCAAGCTGACATTGTATTGGACCAGTTTATACTGCACATCTATTTCAAACTTTGACTTCTGAATGACAATTTTTGTTGGATTACTTTCTAAGTAGTTGAAAAGTGCAGCCTCTGGTGCATCGTGAAAAAGTTTGTACTCTGTGTTCATGGCCGCAAGTACGCCGGTTTTTTCAAGGGCCTCGCGAATAGACGAAATGGCGTAAGGTAAGTTCTGGTAGTCGAGCTGACGGATGAATATGGAACGGTTACCGAAAAACTGCGTTGAGGTCACGTAAGCAGGCACAATGACAAGCATAGCGGGCAAAATTATTTGCGGGCTATATGAAAGCTCCATAACCGCAGATAGGGCAGCAAGGGGGGCGTGCAAAACCGCAGTCAGCATGCCGGCTATGCCCAGTAAAGCGAAGCTGTTGGTAAACTCAGGAACGTTGATAAAGTAGGAGAGCGGTAACAACAACACCGCGCCGGCCAGCATGCCAATTACCATCACTGGGCCAATGATGCCCCCCGGTATTCCCAAACCAATAGCAAACACCGCCAGTATCACCTTGAATATTAGGGTAGATACCAGTAGTAAAGCGCCCGGAGAGCTATCAAATAAATGCTCTACGTCTATAAAATTAGCACCAAGCGCCTCGGGGATAAACATACCGATTGTACCGGTTATTAGCGCGGCAAGTACTAAGCGCCACACCATAGAAACGGGACGAAACCAGGTCATAACGCGCATTAACTGGCTGTTGAATAACACCGCCAACATGCCCAGTAAAACACCTAACAGCACCAAGTAAAAGTACATCCACTGGCTGAACGCGTTAAAAGATAAAAACGACAGTTCGTTCACTTCGCCAAACACTATTCTGGTGAGTACAGAGCCGCAGGCGGCCGCTAGCATAATGGGAACAAAGATATGAATTTTGTATTCTCGAAGCACCACTTCCATAACAAAAATAACGGCGGCAAATGGGGTGTTGAACGATGCCGAGATACCTGCAGCAATGCCGCACCCAGCCAGAATACGTATACTGTTGTAAGGCAGCCTAAGCCATTGCCCTAAAAAGCTACTGCCAGATGCGCCCATGTGTACCGATGGACCTTCTCTTCCTACAACAAAGCCCCCCGCTAAGGCAAGCATGCCGCCAAAAAACTGGTTTATTGTGGTTCTAAGTGGTACATAGCCGTAATAATACTTAACCCTGTGTATAACGAAGGGGATACCCAGTCGGTAATGCTTGAAGCCAGTAAGAAATGCGATGAACAGTATTAACCCTACGCTGATAAAAGGCATGATAAGCCAAACTAACCAGTCGTGGGTAAGAACAGCTTGAAGCGACGATACGCCTGTTTCTTGTAGCCACTCAACACAGAGCCGAAACAATATAATGATAAGCGCCGCGCAGGTTCCCCCTACAATGCCCAGCATGCACAACTGAATGGATGTGCGTGGGTGAGCTACTTCCTCTCTTAAAGCCTGCAAGCGCATGTTGTGGTACAGTTGATTAACGTAGCTAGCAGCTTACCATAAACACTTAAAATTCATAATATTTAGAACGCTTTAGCACTGAGTGTTTTTTATAGATGTAGAGAAGATGACAACAGATCAGTTAAAAGAAGTACTAGGCAATTATAAATGGTCACTGCTGGTGGCGCTTATTATGTTAGTCATGGTGGGGTTTGGTTATAAACTCGCCCGAATGATTGATGAGGGAGACCGTAAAAAAGTACAGGCCCAGCAAGACACTATTGCCATTTTGTCTAGCGAAAATAACACCCTGACCACGAGAGTAAATCAACTTGAAGTGGCTATAGAATTATCAAAACTAGAAGCAGAAAAAATTACCAGCACCTTAAGTGAGCAGAAAAAAGAGCTAGAAGCACAGCAAGAACTATTAAGCTTTTACGAGCGGGTGATGGCCCCAGAAAAAGTTGATGCAGGCTTTGCCATTGAGGGGGTGGAAGTCTTTCCCGTCGCTGAAGAAGCTTACCAGCTAAGAATGGTGTTACTTCAGGCGAAGCAGAAGAAAGCGGTGATAAATGGCAATGTTAAAATTGCGATTACAGGGAAGCGAAATGGCGAACCGGTAACGCTAACATCGGGCAAATCAGGTGTATTGGGTGAGGATGTGAAATACCGCTTTCGCTTTTTCCAAGCGGTGAACCTAACGCTCACCATTCCCGGCGATATAGATATTGAAACCATCGAGTTATCTACCACTGTTTATCAATATAAAACGCGAAAAGATAACTATGAGCTAAGCGTACCTTGGAATAAGGCGCTTTCTGTTGGCGTGGAATAATTCCAAGTTAATGACTATAACTAAAGCCTGTATCGAGAAGCGTTAGCTTAGCGTGATACAGTCATAATGATAAAGGCGCACCGTTTATCGGCGCGCCAACACGTTTTTACTATTAACTTTCTAGGGTAACCGTTCCCTGCATTATGCCAATGTGGCCTGGGAAAGAGCAGAAAAACATATAGTCTTCATCTTTACTTAACCCTTTCACTGAAAACGTGGTAGAGGTTTCTTCACCGCCGCCAATAATTTCTGTAGCGCCAATGACTCTTTCATCGTTAGGCTTAATGTAGTTATTATCTAAACCAGCGCTCATACCGTCGGTTGCTACAGCTTGTCCATCTGCCTTGGCTGTCATAACCCAGTTATGGCCCATAGATTGTTTCGGTAACTGACCGGTATGTTTAAGCGTGACGGTAAACTCATCACAGCTTGCTGGAATAACCACATTTGACGTATTAAATTGCATAGCGTCGTTACTTTCTACGGTAACAGCACAGTCATTTGCAAAAGCGCTTGAAGCGAAGAAAAGAAACGTAGCGCCTCCAAGTAACTTCTTAATCATAGATAATGTCCTTGAATTTAGATGAATTACACCTATCGGTGGAGCGAAATGGTTCATCCTTACATACGTATCAGCGTAACACTAGATCAAATTAAATGCTAATGGTTATCATTTGTTTTTGTCGGTGCTATGCTCAATATACTTTCATTCGTGTAACGGCAAGTAAACGTACACAAGGTAATATGCTGCTTACCGCACCAATTAAGCATCAAACTAATCAGTTGGCTTTATCGACGCGCTAGTTAGCTTTATAGCGGTCAGAATGAAACGCAAACCGTTATATTGAGTAAAAAGAGTGATCGAATAGGCTTTGCACGGATAACAATAGATATGAGCAGGTTCAAAGCAGGGGAAGCTTGCTAAGCGCAGTACCTAAGTTTTCAACCATTTTCATCAACACAAGGACACGAGTAATGACAGCGACACGCACAGAACGCGACAGCATGGGAGAGCTTCAAGTACCCAAAAACGCACTATATGGCGCGCAAACGCAACGGGCTATAAACAACTTCCCCGTAAGCGGTCAGCAAATGCCAGAGGCATTCATTCGCGCACTCATCACTGTTAAAAAGGCAGCGGCGCAAGCAAACATGAAACTTGAAGCACTAACCGTTGACCGCGGGCAAGCCATCGTTAACGCGTGTGATGAACTGTTAGCAATGGATGATGTATTAATACACTTTCCGGTAGATGTGTTTCAAACCGGCTCTGGGACGAGTACTAACATGAATGCGAACGAAGTGATTGCGCAGCTAGCCTCACGTAACTCGAATGAAAAAGTACACCCCAACGATCATGTAAACTATGGACAAAGTTCTAACGACGTAATACCCACCACCATTCATGTAAGTGCGGCAATTGCCCTATCGGGCGAACTCATCCCTGCGGTCGAAAGCTTAATTGAGGTGATTGAAGTCAAAGCAGAGTCTGTGGCGCAATACTGCAAGACAGGGCGTACACATTTAATGGATGCTATGCCTGTTCGTATGGACCAAAGCCTAATGGCGTGGTCGGCACAACTAAAACAGCAGGTAGCAACCCTTCGCTCAGTGCAGCCCGCAATTCAAACCCTAGCCCAAGGGGGGACCGCAGTAGGGACGGGGATAAACGCCCATGCCGACTTTGCCCCAGCGTTTTCTGAAACGTTAAAAGAACTTACTGATATTCCGTTTACGCCAGCAGATAATTTTTTTGCACTTATCGGCTCGCAGGATACGGCGGTAACCTTATCTGGTGCGCTGAAAAGCTTAGCGGTGACGTTAATGAAAATCGCGAACGATTTGCGCTGGATGAATTCCGGCCCGCTAGCTGGGCTTGGCGAAATAGCGTTACCGGCATTACAGCCTGGCTCGTCTATTATGCCTGGCAAGGTGAACCCGGTAATTCCCGAAGCCGTGGCGATGGCTTCTGCTCAGGTTATTGGGAATGATGCGGCCATAACCGTGGGCGGCCAGTCTGGTAACTTTGAGCTTAATGTGATGCTGCCAATGATTGCGACCAACTTGCTTTCAAGTTTGTCGCTAATGACCAACAGTGCAAGCCTTATCGGCGAACAGGCGATTAAAGGGTTTACCGTTAACCAGGATAATTTAGAAGAAGCGCTTTATCGAAACCCCGTACTTGTAACCGCCCTAAACCCGGTTATTGGCTACGCTAAAGCTGCGGAAATTGCAAAAACCGCTTATAAGGAAAACAAGCCGGTTATCGATGTGGCCGAGGCGATGACAGATATTCCCAGAGACGAGTTGGTACAACTGTTAGACCCTGAAAAGTTAACCCGGCCTTAAATATAAAACATGCCCCTAAACGCGAAAAAGTGCGACCGAGAGTCGCACTTTTTCGTCTTAACGCCGCCGTAAAAACCTGAGCAACAATGCTAGCCCCCCTTGCCGCGTAAAAACTATTCGCTTGTTGGCATGCTCTTGGCTTAGTCTTTGAAATAAAAGTATGCCAATAACGTGTTAAACACACCGCACAGTTGCTGTATGTACACGCAATTTTTGATACAGTGACACACTGAAAGATTTATACAGCTGCGTTAGACAGCAACAACATATTGCGCTAATAGGTTTTGCTTTAAAGCTTAGTCACAAGCAACACCTTTTCGGGAAGAAAAAATGACAGAAACTTGCTTTCGCATGAAGGGCACTACGCTCACCAGTATTGTGTTAGAAGTATTAGATTTTGAGCCAGATAACTTTGAAACTCAGTTGTCTCAGAAGGTTGCCAGTGCGCCACAGTTTTTCACGCGTTCCTCACTGATATTGCACCTCATTAAGCCCCTATCGGCCACTGAATTCGAACTACTTGTTGCACTGTGTCGCAGGTTACAGCTACAGCCTATGGCGGTTAAAGGGGAAGTGGCAGAGCTAAAACCAACGATTAATGACTTAGGTCTTGCCGATGTAAGTCAAAGTAAATTCACAGATAGTACGCTTCGTTCACAAAAAACAGCGCAAAGTGCTGAGGTTAAAAGCGAAAGCACAACCAACAGCGATGCGGAGTCTGCTCAATCTCAAAATAATGAGCCGGCCGCACCGGCAAAGGCTGAAGCGATAAGCCCGCCTGCTGTAGCTACGCTAAAGCCTGCCAAGGTGATTAACCGCCCGGTAAGGTCTGGTCAGCAAGTTTATGCAGAAGGAAGCGACTTAGTAGTTACGGCATCCGTGAGTGAAGGGGCCGAACTGCTTTCCGATGGCAACATCCATGTTTACGGGACACTGCGCGGCCGTGCGCTCGCAGGCGTAAAGGGAAATACCGGCGCTCGCGTATTTTGTCAGTCGTTAGATGCAGAACTAATTTCAATTGCAGGGCAATTCATTATGCACGAAACCGTGAAAGGTGAATGCTGGAAGAAACCTGCGCAAGTATTTTTAGAAGAAGAAACGTTACGTATAGAGCCGTTGGCTTAATGCTTTGTACGCACTAATAGGAAAGAATAGATGGCAAAGATTATCGTAGTAACCTCAGGAAAGGGAGGTGTGGGTAAAACCACATCAAGTGCAGCAATTAGTACAGGGCTTGCATTAGCAGGGCACAAAACCGTGGTGATCGACTTCGATGTGGGTTTGCGAAACCTCGATCTGATCATGGGCTGTGAGCGTCGTGTTGTTTACGATTTTGTGAATGTTATTAATAAAGAAGCGTCGCTTAAGCAGGCCCTTATTAAAGACAAGCGCACAGAAAACTTGTTTATTCTACCGGCTTCTCAAACCCGTGATAAAGATGCCCTAACCGTTGATGGTGTTCAGGCCGTACTCGATGAACTTAAAAAGGACTTCGAGTTTATTATCTGCGACTCTCCAGCAGGTATTGAGCAGGGCGCACAAATGGCATTGTACTTTGCTGACGAGGCCATTGTGGTTACAAACCCTGAGGTATCATCAGTGCGCGATTCAGACAGAATCCTGGGTATTTTACAAAGCAAGTCAATGCGTGCTGAAAAAGGCGAGCCGGTAAAAGAGCACCTTCTTTTGACCCGCTACAACCCGTCTCGGGTAGAAAGCGCCGAAATGCTGAGTGTTGCTGATGTTGAAGAAATACTCGCTATCCCACTATTAGGTGTTATTCCAGAGTCAGAATCAGTGCTAAAAGCATCGAACCAAGGGCAACCGGTTATTCTTGACGAAGAGGCTAACGCAGGACAAGCTTATGCTGACGCCGTTAAACGTCTGCTAGGCGAAACTGTTCCACATCGTTTCCTTGATGCAGAGAAAAAAGGGTTCTTTAAGCGTCTGCTAGGAGGGAAGTAATGGGCATTTTTGACTTACTCAAAAAGAAGCAAAAACCGAGCACTGCGGCGGTTGCCAAGGAGCGGTTACAAATCATTGTGGCCCATGAACGTCAGAAGCGCACCGAGCCTGACTATTTGCCCATGATGCAGCAAGAGATTATTCAGGTCATCCGTAAATACGTCACTATTGCCGATGACCAGGTGTCGGTGCAGCTAGACAATAACGACGAGTGCAGCGTACTAGAATTGAACGTTACATTACCTGATAGCAACAGCTGAAGGTATTACAAAGTCACGAATCAATTGCTTGGCAAGCTAGGCGGTGAAAGTGAGTAATAACTTAATCACTTCGCTTAGCTTGCGCAATGAGTGCTTCGTCGACATCAAGCTGCTTTGAAGCCTGGGCAATAAGGTTTACATCAAGAGGCGGAGGCGCAACCTCAACACCTTCGCTAAGCGCGTTGACGATAGTTTCAAGTACGTCTATACGCGCCTGCCATTTGTATTCCCCATTAATAATATGCCAAGGCGCATAAGACGTGTGGGTGCGTTTAAACATTTCATTTGCGGCGGCAATATATTCGTTTCGCATTCGACGATTGTGTAAGTCCTCTTCCGTTAACTTCCAGCGTTTGAATGGGTTATGTAACCTCTCTTCAAAACGTTCCCTTTGTTCTTTAGATGATATATGCATAAACAGTTTTACAATGCGTACGCCGTTATCACTCAGCGTTTGCTCAAATTCGTTAATTTCGCGGTAGCTGCGCTGCCAAATAGGGCGTTCAATAAGGCTGTTCACTCGTTCCACAAGCACTCGACCATAATGGGAGCGGTCAAATATATGAAGTGAACCAGGGGGCGGGATGTGTTTCCAAAAACGATATAAAAAGTGTTTTTCCTGATCTGATTGGGCAGGCTTAGCCACTGGGAAAACAGAAACACCTCTAGGATCTAGTTTTTCTGTAAGCCGCCTTATGGCACCACCTTTACCCGAGGCATCCCACCCCTCAAAGACAATAAGCGCTCGTTTCTTTTGATGATAATAGGACTGCTGCACGTGGAATAACGCTTCCTGATAGCTTGCAAGTGCGTTTTTGTATTCATCCTTACTTTTAAAACGAGAACTTCCAAAATCGTCAAAAAGACTTGGGGTAGTTGGTTTTTTAGCGCCATCTATCATAATAAATCTCTTACTATTCAATGAGTAATATCATTCTATAAGTGTTTTTATTAATTTTTCGCGACCAGCCGTGCAGAAATAAAAAGAACGTCTACACTTACCTGTCAATTTAAGCTATCAGGATTAGAACATGCAGTTCAATGTTTACCCTTTCTTTCTTTTATTCCTTATGCTCTTCTCCTTTCCTTCTCTTGCATCGCTTTGGAGCGAAAATGAACTTCATATTCAGCAAGGCAAGTTAAACCAGCCTTTCGCCGACGTGTCGGGCACCACATCAGATACAACGATAGTCACGTTTCAGCATGCCAGTGGTTGGGAGTACGGCCAACATTTTTTCTTCGTAGACTATGCCAGTACCGAGGACGACGACTCTCTCTACGCTGAGTGGTATCCAAGCCTGAGTACCCACGCTCTTTTTGACAGTACCTACGGCGGGGTATTGAAAGATATTAGTGTTGTTATGGGCGTGAATATGGCTCCCGAGTCAGATGTACTTAAGTATTTACCAGGTGTTCAGCTACATTTAGATGTAGACGGCTTCCAATTTTTAAACCTTCTGATTGCTGGGTACATAGACGACAGCGAAGGCATTAGCGCAGGCGGCGCACCAAAAGAAGGTGACAGCTGGATGCTAGATCTTGCTTGGCGATATCCATTAGCGATTAAATCTCAACACTTCTACATCGAAGGGCACGTTGAGTATATCGATGAGCGTTCTTCTGAAATACCGGGCGTCACTGTTGAATCGTGGGTATTGGCACAAGCACAAGTACGCTGGGATGCAGGAAATGCGTTTTTTGACGTTAAAGACAGGTTGTTTCTTGGTATTGAATATCAGTACTGGAACAACAAGCTGGGTACGCAAGAAAAGGACAACACCGTACAAGCGTTAGCAGTTTGGCGGTTTTAAACAGATACTTTCCGTTTTACCCTTTAACCATGAGAGATGGGGTAGCATACGGTTGAATCGTTAAGTTTCGCCCCAATAATTGCTAACTATCCGCAAGTATTAGATAATTGCGGCCAAGCACAAAGTGCAATCGCACTAGGTTAATGTAGAGGTGGGTATGTCTGTAGAAACGGCGTTGCCAATAGAGTTTTCCGACGCTGCCGCAGCGAAAGTGAAAACCCTTGTTTCAGAAGAAGAAAATCCTGATTTGAAATTACGTGTATACGTAACAGGTGGTGGTTGTTCGGGCTTTCAATACGGCTTCACGTTCGATGAGAAAGTAAATGAAGGCGATATGACCATTGAAAAAGACAGCGTGACCTTGGTGGTTGACCCTATGAGCTTACAATATCTTGTAGGTGGTGTAGTGGATTATGTGGATGGGCTGGAAGGTTCTCGATTCCTAGTACAGAACCCAAATGCCACTACAACCTGTGGCTGTGGCGCAAGCTTCAGCGTTTAGCGCTATTGAGTTGTACTCGCGAAGACTTAGATAGGTATACATCGCAACATTCTGTATGCCTATCGGTTGTCGCACTTTTCGTCTTTCCTTTGTTTACTTTTCGTGGCTACACTTGATTCATCGACGATAACTGTTTAGGACAGCGTTTATGAAACTGTATGGCTCTACCACCTCTCCTTATGTTCGCCGTATTCGTATTGTGTTGGCGTCTACGGAGCATGCGTTTTTGAACCTTCAAATATTCTCAGGTGAAGATCGCGAGCTACTCACCTCTCGTAACCCAACGCTCAAAGTTCCGTGCCTCGAAGATGACGGCCAAATGATTTTTGACTCCCGTATTATTTATAACTACCTCTCTGACAAGCTGGATCACGAAGGCTTGAGTTGGGAAGAAGAGAACCAGTTGACCTTAATCGATGCGGCTAACGATTCATTTGTACAGCTGATGTTACTCAAGTGTTCTGATTTCGACATTAGCCAAGATAAGATGTACTTCAGACTTCAAAACGAGCGCATTGAAGCAGTGCTTAGCGCATTATCCGAACAACTGGATGCAGGTGGCTTCAGCGGCTGGACATACCCAGAGATTTGCTTGTACACCATGATTGATTGGGTGCTTTTTAGAGAACTACACGACATAAAGGATTACCCTCAACTGCTGGAGTTTCACGAACAGCATCACAACCGTATTGAAGTTACCGCTACAGACCCTCGAAACTAGGTTTTCCTCTAGTACCCACGGGAAAAGTCAAATTGGTATTTAAGTGGTTGGCCTTCAAGGTAGCGCTTGGCATTGTCTAGAAACATGTCCGCCACGTCACTTGGCTGAGACTCAGCGGCGGTATGGGCGGTAATGGTGATGTTAGGGTGGTGCCAAAACGGGTGTGTTGTATCTAACGGCTCTTCGCGAAATACATCGAGCACAGCATGGGCAAAGATGCCGCTATTAAGCGCATTAAGCAGCGCCTCATCATCAACTGCGCTGCCGCGCCCTGCGTTAATGAATACACTATGGCTCTTCAGTGCGCTAAAAAAGTCATCAGACAGTAAATTATGGGTGCTAGGTGTATCTGGCATCAAATTCACTACGTGATCGCATGCATTTGCAAACGCTGTGATAGTGTCTGGTGTGTACACCTTTTCTACCCCTTTTATATTGTCGCCACTTCTCGTTAAGCCTACAACCTTCATACCCAAAGCGTGGGCGACAGGGATAAGTGCTTGGCCTATACTGCCTAACCCAGCGACGCCTAATGTTTGGCCGTGTAGGGGAATGCGTTGCGACGCTTCCCATTTCGGCACACCGGCGCGCTGGTTTTGCTCAAAAGCCTTCGTGTTTCTGGCATGCTGAAGTAAATAGGCAAATACGTATTCACGCATAAGTTTGCCAAAAATACCTTTTAGCCCAGTTAGGTTGTAGTCTGTTTTAGTGGCGTTGAGAAGCGGGGCGTTACCGGCCCAGGTTGACTGGCACCAGACCAATGTTGAACACTTATCAATGATAGAAGCGGTAAGGTCGGGGTCGGCGAGTAATACGGTCACATTTTCTGCATCGATCGCGTCAGGGCGATGAGTAACGCATTCAAGCTCGATAAGTGGCTGGCCATCCCTGCGTCTGAACGTCTGATTATCAGCCAGTTTGTCGCGAAGTGCTTTAGCAATCTCATCAGCCTCATCGCTTAAAATTGTGAGCTTAATCATCTTTGAACCCCTTACAGTCATTCGCTTATCCTTCCCAAAGTAAACTTTTCTTTCCTATGCATGGACGTAAAATCGTCGCGCTGGTTGTTCTAAAAATGTGATTTAAGTTTTACATTTTTGTAAATAGTGTTGGTGCGCGCTAACGCGTATCTGAAGTCAATTCGCAATGGAATCGCCATGCAGTCAGAAAATAACTATCAAAACACCGTATCAACCGCTGTTGATGTAAAAAATGCTAAAGTGCTTTCGCCTAAGCGTAACACGACTAAAGCTGAAACCACTGAAGGTTTGGTGGAAGAACAGCTTTCTCATTTTGGCATTGATGCCTCAAGCGAGTATGGCAAAGCCCTAGCGAATACGGCCCATCATTTATACGGCGCCCATGCGAGCGTGATGCAGCTGTGGGACATTACCAGCAATACGCTGCAAGGACTCGACAAAGAAGACCGAGTGGCATATTTCAATGCTAAAAAGTTTCTATCTTTTCAAATCGCTAAAACCTTGGATACGTTACAAAACCCATTTCGCGCAACTTACCAAAGTTTATCAAGCGGAAGTGGCTCTCAGGGGCACTATCCTTTATTTGATAACGTGACTGCGCTGTTTTCGGCAACACCTGTGGTAGTTAGAACCGCAACCTATGTGTATGCCTGTACTGAATGGGTAGACGATGCGTTTCAGGGTAAAGAGTTTACCCATCAAATTTACTCGCGTTTATTAAATCCTACTAACATCTCGCTCGCTAATGCGATTGTTGATATGGAAGCTGGCCCTTATGCTGCTGACTATTTGGCGTGGAACTTTAATTCGGGTATGGCTGCAATAGACGCCTGCTTGTCTAATGTATTGAGCCATGGCGATGTACTCATTGTTTCTCGAAACGTTTACGGCGGCGTGTATCAACTGCTTCACGATTATTTCGCTCGACAAAACAGAA
Source organism: Alteromonas infernus (assembly GCF_902705815.1). Taxonomy (NCBI): domain Bacteria; kingdom Pseudomonadati; phylum Pseudomonadota; class Gammaproteobacteria; order Alteromonadales; family Alteromonadaceae; genus Alteromonas; species Alteromonas infernus. Next base: position 215,236 of record NZ_CACSIG010000054.1, on the reverse strand, counting down.
TGGATATTCAAATAGCATGGTTTGACGGTTACGACACGCAAAGCTTTGCGAAATTTATGCAGCAAACCAAAGCGGAGTATGCTGATCGCCTAGATAATGGCGCTAACATGCATGTTTATTTAGAGTCGCCTTGTAACCCCCATGGTTACGTTTTGGATGTGCCAGGAATCTGTGAGCTAGCCCATGCGCAAAATGCATTAGTCATGTTAGATTCCACGCTGGCAACGCCTGTGCTTCACCAGCCGCTGCAACACAAAAATAAAGCTGCACGGCCTGACTATGTTATTCACAGCTACACCAAGGACTTGTGTGGTAGCGGGGCAACAACGGCGGGGGTTGTAATAGGCGAGGGGCATCGTATGTTTCAGCCTAAAGGAAGTTCAGTCAATGGGGTAGACTGGTCTGAGACCATGTTTTGGGATGTGTACTACATTAAAGGCGCGTTTCTTGATTCTGAAAAAGCATTTGATGTGCTAAATGGCATGAAAACCCTTGAACAGCGCATGATGACCAAAGTCATTAATACTCAGGTTTTTACCTCTTTCCTTAACGCGCATAATCAAATTAGGGTGAACTGCCACGCACTGCCAGAGCATGAAAACGCGGGGCTTCGTGAAAAACAGCATACGCATGGCTGGCCTTGTACGCTGTTCACCGTAGATATGGCTCCCGCAAACTTGCCTCGCGATGTATTCGTACGTTTCTTCGATGCGTTAGAGCCGGCATTTAGCCATCAGGTAAGCATAGGTCAAAACAATACGATAGTCTTATGTCCTGCACTTACGTCTCACTCTGAGCTAAGTAGCGATGAACAGAAAAAGGCAGGCATAGAGCTTACAACAATGCGTATCGCCATGGGGACTGACAATGTAAAACAGTTAATTGCCCATTTTATGCTAGCCGCAAAGCATTTTATTGAACCGCATGCGCCAGGCTTTTGTGAGAAGTTTATGGCGAACGCTGATATTGACGCATTGTACGTCTCGGTAAGCGAAAGAGTATGTTCACAGCACTTTAGCAGCAAAGCCAGTATGGATTCGCTCATGAAAGGTGCATAAGTGTACGTTTAAGCTCAAGAAAATGCTGTAAGCTGTCGATACCGTTATGAGGATGTTCTCCTTCTCCCGGGCCTTTCCTTACGCGGGCTCGGGATTTTTTTATCTGCATCAAAGCGACATAGGGCTTAGTGCTTTTAGGTCTTTGGTGTACAGTAATAAATAAAATACCCTTAACAGTCAAACGTAACTAAGGCGGCGTTATGCACGAGTTTAAAATTGATGTGACCCTAGATGCATCATTGCCCTTTGTTTTTGCGGCGTTTCATGAGCCTGAATACCTTTCTCAGTGGTTTGCGCCTGGCGATTGCATGGTGACTCAAGTCATGATCGACTTTAAAAGTGGTGGGCGCTACCGCATCAAAATGTTGTACCCGAGTGGCATAGAAATGTCGTTGACCGGTGAATACGTGCTTATTTTAGCTAACGAGCAGCTGTCTTTTTCTTGGGCATGGGAAGATAACATGGAAGAGTCTGTCATGACATCCGTTGACGTTCACTTTGAAGAAACGGAAGAAAATCAAGTGCGTTTAGTGCTTTTGCAGCAGGGGTTTATGAATAAAAAAGAATGCGATCAGCACCACTTTGCGTGGATGTCGTGCTTAGAAAAATTGGCTGTGCTATCGAAAAAGAAAAAAACGTTCAGCTAAAACCTATGTGCTATTAGGTATGCGCGCTTTCAAGTAATAAATAGCGTGTTTAAAAGGCAGAGGCGTTGCTCTGCCTTTTACATTAACGCTCGCTGCCCTTTGGTTAGGTCAACGATGTCATTGCTTCTTTTCCACTCTTCTCTCGGTAAGTCTCGTAGTCGTTGTAGCCTTCCTCGCCACCACCATACCATGTCGATGGGTCGTCAAATGAGGTAAGAGGGTAGTCGTGCTTGAAACGGGTAGGCAAATCCGGGTTGGTGATCCAAGGTCTACCAAAGGCAATCATGTCCGCATCGCCGTCAGCCAGTCGCTTCTCAGCGTCTTCTTTCGTGTAGCCACAGTTACCCATTAACATGCCATCGTACAGCGCTCTGAACTCGGCTAACGTCATGGCTTCACCGCGTTCATGAAAGCCAAATGCTAAGCCGTCCATAACGTGAAGATAGCCCACTTTCAACTTATTTAACTGTTGTGCGACATAGGTAAAGGTCTCGCGGAAATCATCTGCGCCCATATCATTAAAGGCGCCATTTGGCGATAATCTGACCCCTACGTTTTCCTCTGGCCACACGCCTAACACGGCGTCCATTACCTCAGCTAAAAAGCGGTAGCGATTTTCTAGATTACCGCCATAGCTGTCTTCTCGTTGATTGCTACGGCTATCTAAAAATTGATTGATAAGATAGCCATTCGCAGCGTGAACCTCTACGCCATCGAACCCTGCGGCTTTGGCGTTAATGGCTGCTTTTTTGTAGTCTTCCACGGTGCGTTTAATATCGTCTAACGTCATCGCTTTTGGCACTTCGTAAGGCTTCTTGCCTTTGGGCGTGTGTATCTCGTCACCTTCGATTTTTATGGCCGAGGCCGACAAGGGCAAATCTCCGTTGTGAAAATCGCTGTGAGAGGCCCTGCCAGTGTGCCACAGTTGAAGAACAATTTTGCCACCCGCCTCGTGAACGCGATTTACAATAGAACGCCAGCCTTCAACCATGTCGTCGGTATAAATTCCAGGGGTATCAACCCAGCCAATGCCTTCTTCTGAAATGGCGGTTGCCTCTGTGATGATAAGACCTGCATCGGCACGTTGAACGTAGTGATCGCCCATGATTTTATTCGGTATGCGGTCTTCACCCGCGCGCCCTCGCGTCATTGGCGCTAATACCATGCGGTTTTGCAATGTGTTGCTGGCCCAATCAAACGAGCTAAAAAGTACTGAATCTGTCATTCACTATCCTTATTTTATGTGTAATACGTTGTCGCAAAGATTCATCTGGTGATAAGACCAATGACCACGTGTGCCCCTGTTTCGGTATGCAAAAATGGACAGCTGGCCAAACCAACACCACGATGTAACCATTAAGCGATGTACAGTAGTAGTGAATACACAATTTGTGCGCGGTTGGATTGCTTAAACCGTACGTTTTGATAATGACGGTGAATACATTGATAAGAGCGCTTAATGCGCTCTTATTTTATTGACGGGAAATAGTACAGACTATTGTATGAGAAGACCCGCAAGATTTACATCAAACCTTAGGCCCAATACAATCGCATCATCAAGCTCGCTAACTCTGTCGCGTTCTGCGAACTGATCGGGGTTAATAATATAGTGTACATTTGGCTGAATGCGAACGTGTTGGTTTAACTGATAACCGTAGCTCAACTCCAACATTGTTTGACTACTCGGTGGGGTGCCCACACCGCCATTCATCGCTCGCAATATACGTTGGTCTTCTAAGGCTTCATCGGTGTACTGCTGTCGGGTGAAGACGAATCCAATAGTATCGTTAGGTCGAGAAGCAAGCGTGCCGCGCATTACGAAACCCGCTTTAAGATAATAGTCTTCAATCAGTTCCCCCGACGTGCCGGTAAGCACAGCGCCAAATAAGGTTAACCCTTCTTTAGTGGACGGATTGGGGCGAGTGACGGTTTGCTCGAAGCGAGCAAACACACCGGAGCGACCATTTCGAACGGCGTAGTCATTTCCCGATAAGGCGGCATAATTCCCTTGCTCGTCAAAAACTGGGTCGGTGTAGTCAGCACCGTCATACCAGCCGCCAATTTCATATCTTCTTGGTAACGCATCGTTATCCCACGTTGTCTGGTAGCCTAGCGTAAAAGGGACAACAACGCCTGTGGCTTCATTCGTAGCCCAGTCAAAACCATGGTCGCCTAAGTCCTGATGGCTTGTGTTATCTTCATAAATACCCGTGTGGAAATACGTGTTTGATGATAGCCAATATTTTGCGTGACCACCCCAGCTAGACACAGGCCACCAAGTAAAGTTACTGGTTCTAAATACAAAAGTAGGGTTTCCGCATGCCGCGTTGGTCTGAAAATACTGACACAGTTCAGATCCTAAGAAACTAATATTAGCTACGGTACGGCCGCCTTCCAGTTCTAAATCGCCATCCAAAAAGGTCGAGGCAATGGTGAACCGAGCGAGGCGGGTGTTTTGACCGCCAAAGATTTCCTGTACCGACGTACTGTTACCAATATAATGTTCTGCTAAATTTTTACCGTGTCGGTTGGTCATCGCAACATGAATTTTTGTATCTTCCCAGTTGAACAGGGTATTTAGATCGAGTTCCCCTCCTACAAAAAGCTGCCCTGCGTATGCACTGCCTCTGCGCTCACCGCCTTCGACGTTAGTTGCCGATTCCCCGGTGTAGCTTGCTTGAAAGTCGAAAGCATCTTGCCACTTGCCTTGGTCGGCCAGGGCTGTGCCAGACACCAAAAGAGTGGTTGATAGTAAAGCTGCACTCAGGTTTTGCTGAAAGCCTCCGGTATTTTTAATTCGCGTAGGTTTTCTCATCATTATTCTCTCTGTCAAAATTGCTCGTTTAACCCAAACTTGTGTTAGTTAGGGAACGCAGACACCAATACGTTTTTGCTAACTCTTTGTTGAAACTAACTAAACTGGAAGTTAGCAAGATTACAACGCATTAACATTTGTGGCTTTTGAGCGAAATTTATCTGACCTTTCTGTTTAAATCAACCTTGTTTATTTAAATTATTTACAGATTGTGTTGTTTTTTGGTTAACGGGGTTTTCTGTTTTTGATAACTCTAGTCACCTCGTTGTGCTAAGTTTTATTGAATCTCTAGGTGAGTTATCTGTATGAAATTTATGAATTTATCTTTGAATAGTTAAAGGGTGACGAATAAGTCAGAGCTGGATTGTTAAAACCTTTCTACATCAAAAGAATAATTTTAAGCATAATTTCTAATAAGTAAATTAAATTGATTTATTGACAGGTGTGCTGGGCAGTGATTAAATTGCTTAACTAATTATTTACAAGCGAAAGGCCGTTCTTATGAAAAACAACGCCCCTTTGGTTTCCAAAGACACATTGCTCCCTTTTATATTGTTAACGATTTGCTTTGCTGCATGGGGGGTGGCTGCAAATATGACAGATCCTCTGGTGAAGGTGTTTAGTAAGATATTTACTATGTCGTCTTTGCAATCTGCACTTGTTCAATTTGCTTATTATGGTGCTTATTTTTGTTTGGCAATTCCTGCTGCGTTTATCAATAAACGTTTTTCGTATAAAACTGGTGTACTTACCGGTTTAGGTTGCGCAGCGGCCGGTGCCTTTTTGTTTTACCCTGCAAGTCAAACCATGACGTACGGTTTTTTCTTGGCCGCACTTTTTGTACTAGCAGGGGGGCTTTCAATCCTTGAAACGTCTGCAAACCCTTACGTAATGGCGATGGGCAATGAAAAAAGCGCCACTCGCCGCTTAAATTTGGCGCAAGCATTTAATCCGGTAGGCACAAACCTTGGGGTATTTCTGGCTGCCACACTTATTCTGCCCAATCTCAATCAAGCGTCGGCAGAAGAGCGTGCTGCTATGTCGGTAGGTGAACTTAAATCTGTGATAGGTTCAGAGCTTGATGCAGTTATGTTGCCTTATGTTGGTATGGCTTGCGTGCTGGTTGTTGTATGGATTGCGATTGCGCTTACTAAAGCGCCAATTCAAGAGTCGGTAGAGGCTCGCGCGGAAGACGTGAACTTAGGTGCATCCCTGAAGCGCTTAGTTGCTAATAAGCATTACCGCTTTGGTGTCCTTGCTCAGTTTTTCAATGTTGGCGCACAGACTTGTGTATGGACGTTTACCATTCAGTATGCAATGGAAGCGACTGGCGGCAATGAAGTTAGCGGCGGTGAGATTTTACAATACAGCATGATTGTATTTCTTATTTCGCGCTTTGTGATGACGTGGCTAATGCAGTATCTCTATCCAGCAAGACTACTGATGATCATGTCGCTAGTTGCAATGGCATTGTGTATTTTCATGACACAGTCACCTAACTTGGCAGGGGTAATTGCACTTGTTTCAATTTCTGCTTGTTTATCTCTGATGTTTCCTACCATCTACGGTATTGCTCTTGAAGGCTTAGGCGAAGACACTAAGCTAGGAGCGGCGGGATTGGTCATGGCTATCTTAGGAGGGGCAATTATGCCGCTTTTCCAAGCAGCCATTATTGATAGCGCTGGTATTGTCATCTCTTATGTTGTTCCCGCTATTTGCTTTCTTCTTGTAGGTAGTTACGGCTTCTTCGACATGCGTGCTAAGAAGGTGAGCGCTAAACCGCAGGCCGATGTAAAGCTTCAAGCGGTAAAAGATATGGAGATGGGGATCGCTAAGTAATTACTAAGCTGTACGACGATAGGGCCAATGGATAACCATTGGCCCTTTTTTTATGTCTTTTTATACATAGCCCCCAACACTGACTGTTTCGATGCGCCAGTGACTTCAGGGACATTACCCGGTATATCATGCATATAAGCGTGTGCGAGCCAAGCAAACGCTGCCCCCTCTACATGCTGAGGGTGAATGCCTAGGGTAAAGCTGTCTGAAACGCGGTAGTGACTTAATGTATCTTCAAGGTATTTTACTAACGATTTGTTGAATGCACCGCCGCCACAAACAATAACTTCGCTGACATCGCCATCGGCGTTCTTCACGGGTAAGTGTCGCTTAACTTCAGTAGCAATAGTCTCGCCTGTTAAAACGAGCAAGGTAGCCTGAACGTCTTGCGGGGCTAAGTTAAGGTCTGTTTCTTCACTTTCTAAATGGGCACTAGAAGGGAAGTAGTCAGCAAGCGTATTGCTAAGCCAATCAATATTAAAATACTCCCTTCCAGTGCTTTTGGGGGCGGGCAAACTGAAATATTTGTCGAGTAAAAGTTGCTGAAGCAACCCATTATGCGGGTTGCCAGATGAAGCCCAAGCCCCGTCTTTATCGAAAGGTTTATTACAGTGAAGGCTAATCCACTGGTCCATTAACGTGTTGCCAGGGCCTGTATCGAAACCCTTAGGGGGGGCGTTATCACGCTCTGGTGCTAGCAAAGAGATATTCGCTATGCCCCCAATATTGACCAGTGCACGATGGCTGTGATTAGAAGCAAATACCGTATTGTGGAACGCTGGAACCAATGGGGCACCTTGCCCCCCTAGTGCAATATCTTTACGCCTAAAGTCGGCGATAACATCTATGCCCGTAAGCACGGCAATCGTATTAGGGTCGCCAAGTTGACAGGTAAAGCCGCGAATCGATGAATTTGAAAACTGTGCAGACAACACATCTGAATTAGGGTGGTGACGTACTGTCTGTCCATGCGACCCTATAGCGGTAATGTCTGATGCTGTGAGGCTGCTTTTTTCCAATAGCTCTAGAGTAACTTGCGCAAAGACTTCCGCTACCAGTCGGTCGGCAATACTAAACGTATTAAGCTCGTCAGGGCCTTCACTGCAAAGCACGTTTAGTGCTGAGAGCAATTCTGTCGGGTAGGGAATGGAATGGGCGGCGAGAGTGTTACAAGAGGTATGCGTAATCTCGCATAGGACGGCGTCAACGCCGTCCATGCTAGTGCCTGACATTAGGCCGATATATTTTGCCATCGTGCCGCTATTTCATCGCAAGCATAATACGTTTGTTGTTATTAAGTTGCTGCTGGCGCAGTTTAGCTATTTCCATAAATCTTTCTCGCTCTTCCTTTGCTATCGGTAATGCTTTTGGTAGTTCTACTGTACGAGGGTTTCTATGCACACCATCTACTAAGAATTCATAGTGCAAGTGAGCACCGGTTACCATACCCGAACTACCGAGATAGCCTACCGTTTGACCCTGCTTAACGACATCGCCCACTTTAACAGCACGCTTCTTAAAGTGTAGGTACTTGGTGGTGTATTTTTCACCATGCTGGATGAAAACGTGATGTCCGTTATATTTATCATAGCCTGCTTTGATAACTTTACCATCCCCTGCCGCCATTATAGGGGTGCCAACGGCAGCCACATAGTCTGTGCCTCGGTGGGCTTTCCAACGCTTTTGTACCGGATGGAAACGGGCTTTAGTAAAGTTAGAACTTACGTATCTGAAGTTAACCGGCGCGCGCAAGAAGCTCTTACGCATACTGCGTCCTTCAGGCGTGTAATATGTGCCATCTTCGTGAAGAATGGCGCTAAAATGTTCGCCTTGGTTAGTGAATTCCGCTGCAACAATATCGCCGTAACCAACAAATTCGCCGTCGATATATTGTTCTTCAAACACAACATTGAAGGTGTCGCCAGAGCGAATTTCCATTGCAAAGTCGATATCCCAGCCAAAAATACCTGCCAAATTCATGATTTGGTTGCTGGTTAACCCGGCATCGCGGGCTGCATTCCAAAAGCTTGAGTGAATTTCACCTTGGGCGAAGTTGTAGCGAATATCGACGGCCCGTTTTTCAACTTCAGCCACTAAGCTACGGTTTTCATCTGACGTATCAGGGCGAACAAATAAGGTTTCTGTTGACGATAACTTGTATTTAAGCTCGCCAAAACTGCCGTCGTTATTCGCTTTAAACGATAGCTCATCGCCCGGTAGCAAGGTCACTAAGGTTTTACTTAGCTCGCCAGCTCGCGTTACATTGTAAACGTCGCGAGAGGTAAAACCCGCCCGTTTAAAAAGCTTAGCTAAAGTGTCGCCACTGCGAACCTTATAGGTTTGCCACGTAGACTCTTCTTCACCGGAAAATACGTCTGTTGACGGCGTAATGTGAAGATCTACAGGGTAACGAACCCCCGCGTCCAGAATATGTGCCTCTTGATGACGGCTAGCCTCTACGGGCTCCGACGGCAAAAGGATAAGCCCACCAAGAAACAAGCTTGCAATAGCAATGCCTGTTCTATGTTGCTTAGGTAAATTTTTATATAAATGTAGCGCTTTTGAAGCGTCTAATTTCTTTCTCATACTACAGCCCACCTGAGAAATGTTATGTGCACAGCACTATTTCACATACGTTGCTTAAAAATGCAACTTTTCTCATTATTTTGTTAGCGCAAATTGTTACACCCAATAGCTCTTAAACACGCGATTATATTATGCGTTATCTAAATATTGGTGAGTGCGAGGGGGAGGGCAGGAGCAAACCCTCCACCGCAGGGAAGCGGTGGCGGAGCGCCCGTGGATGGGTTTACCGCGTATTTGCGAAAGCCCTCCCCCTCACATTCAGTCCAACGTTATTCAATACGCTAATTTTGCGTTCAAAGCTGTTGGGTTTAACAACATGACTGTTTGTAATCCGTTTTTTGACGCGCAAACCTTTTAATGGTTCCGTTGTACGCGTAAAATGCCCGCCAATATTGAATGTAGTGTTATCAAAGAGTGTGATTAACAAATGAAAGATTGGCAAACAGCGCTAGCTGAGATTAAACGGGGCGTCGATGAAATACTCCCCGAAGAGGATTTAATTGAAAAACTAAAATCCGGCAAAACCCTAACCATTAAAGCGGGTTTTGATCCAACTGCGCCTGATCTGCATCTTGGTCACACTGTGTTGATCAACAAGTTGCGTACATTCCAGCAATTAGGCCACAAGGTTGTTTTTCTTATTGGTGATTTTACTGGCCTTATTGGCGATCCTACAGGTAAAAATGTCACACGCAAGCCTTTAAGTAAAGAACAGGTATTAGAAAACGCGAAAACGTATCAAGAACAAGTGTTCAAGATCCTTGATGAAGAGAAAACGGAAATTCGTTTTAATTCTGAATGGATGGACGGACTTGGTGCAGCAGGCATGATCAAACTTGCGGCAAGCCAAACCGTGGCCCGTATGCTAGAGCGTGATGACTTTAAAAAGCGTTACAACAACGGCCAGCCTATCGCTATTCACGAGTTCTTGTACCCGCTGGTGCAAGGTTGGGACTCTGTGGCTCTTGAGTCAGATGTTGAATTAGGCGGTACCGATCAGCGCTTTAACCTACTTATGGGTCGTGAGCTTCAAAAAGAGCAGGGCCAAAAGCAGCAGTCTATTGTCATGGTTCCGTTGCTTGAAGGTTTAGATGGCGTTCAAAAGATGTCAAAGTCGTTGAACAACTACATTGGTATTACAGATACGCCTAATGAGATGTTCGGTAAGGTGATGTCTATTTCTGATGATTTGATGTGGCGCTACTACGACCTGGTTAGCTTCCGTCCTCTTGAGGAAATTGCAGAGCTTAAAGCGCGCGTTGAAGGCGGTGAAAACCCGCGTGATATTAAAATCATGTTGGCAAAAGAAATCATTGCCCGTTTCCACGACGATGCAGCCGCTGAAGGCGCACACCAAGACTTTATTCAACGCTTCCAGAAAAATGCCATCCCTGATGACATGCCCGAGCTTGAAATAGCACTAAGCGACGAAGGCATCGCTATCGGCAATTTATTAAAAGAAGCGAAACTTGTTGGTTCAACGTCAGATGCCATGCGCATGATTAAACAAGGCGCAGTTAAAATAAATGGCGATAAGGTGGAAGACACCCGTTTAGTGATTACCGAAAAAGGTGAAAACGTATATCAGGTAGGTAAACGCAAGTTTGCCCGTATCACGCTAGCTTAATATTTCACTAAACTAGTATTTGAAAGCCCGCTTATTTAAGCGGGCTTTTTTTACCTACAATTCCAACATAGGAACGAAGCCCCCATAAATAAGGCGCTTACCGTCGAATGGCATGGGTTTTTCGCTTTACTGCATACAATGGTGAATACGGCAGACTTACCGTAAAAATTCACTAAGACTAACGCTCTGCAATTTTAGCCCACTGATATAAACCGTGCAGCGCTAGTCTTCTTGCATTGGGAAACGGGTATGTTTTAAGTGGTGATTGATAAATAGGAAGAGATAAATCGACGTCGCTTGTACCCATCATTCGTTGAGCGAGGCGTTGCCCGGCAAAGGCGGCAAAGGAAACCCCTGAACCACAATATCCCATAGCATAACCGATAGAATAAGCAGAGCGCTTTGCGTTATTACTGCTCGCTTCACTGTTTACGAAAATACGTGGCATGCTATCTAGCGACACGCTCACCCAACCACTCCAGAAATAGTCCATGACGATGCCTTTAAGTGCTGGAAAGCTTTTTACCATGGCGTCGTAAAGGCGCTTTTTCTCTGTCGCGTTATCTGCATCTTTGCCTTTTACTGCCCCACGGCCGCCAAACAACAATCGACCGTCTGGCAACACCCGGTAGTAGTATTTCATCATCCGCGTATCCATAAAACTCATGGGTGTGGTTAACCCGGTTGAAGCGCGTTGTTCATCATTTAAAGGAGCGGTAACAAAGATACTCGACTGTACGGGGAACTGCTTATTGTCTACGCTTTCATGAAAGCGTTTAGGTGTATAGGCGTTTGTTGCAATAAGTATATGCTTAGCTGATACTGAACCGCTTGGCGTGGTGACAAGGTACCCTGTTTTTTGCTTTTCAATGCGAATGGCAGGCGAGTCGTAGAAAAGCGTGGCACCAAGTTCTTTAGCGACTCGTGCATATTCGCTCGCCAGTTTTAAAGGGTGTAAACATGCGCCTTCAAGCTCAACGCCACCGTAAGCCCCTTCTATACCAAAGCGCGCGCTTAGGTCTTTTGGAGTGAGGGTAGTGCTTGGTACATTGAAGTTTGATGCAAGATGTTTAGCACTGGCGCATAGTTGCTCGGCTTGCTTGACGTTATGGGCCAATTTTAAATAAGGCCCTTCTACTAAATCGACCTGCATATTAAAGTCTGTAATACGCTGATTGAGCAAGCTCACCGCCTCATCGAACTCTCCCTGCATACCCTTAGCAACCGCATATCCCCATTTATTTTCAATGGCGCTCAAAGACAGTCGGCCGCTTCCAGAAAGGATAAAACCGCCATTGCGGCCTGCACAGCCGAACCCGAGAGAATTTGCATCAAGTAGCGTAACGTCCTGCTTAGCTTGAGCTAGCGTGATTGCAGCAGACAGCCCGGTGTAGCCGCCACCTATGACCAAATAATCAGTACTTATTTTTTTTGTGTAGGGGAGGCTGCGCCATAGGCTGATGTGTGGCGTGCCAGTAGCTTGGTGCTGCCGGAAGCGATGATGAAACACCACGGGAAATAAGCGGGTCGTAGGTCATAAAGAGGGCTTAATACAAAACAGCGTTTAGAATGAAAGGAGCATCTCTGCGCCTTCACACTCACAATATCCTGAACAAACCGGGCAGTCATAGCCTTCGTGAATAGACGCATAGCGCCATTTATTGGCGTGTTTTTTAATTAACTGCCCGCCATTTTTTGTGAAATATTTGAACGCACTGTTGTTGGGGCTCGCCAGCCAGATATGGGCTAACCCGGCGTCTGCGCCTTGTGCTTTAGCGCATGAAATAGACTTGCGCAGCAATTCGCTGCCAATGCCCTCACCTTGCATGGCAGGGTCTACGGTATTGCACTTAAAATAACATACGTGCTCTATCATATCGGGCCATAGCGACGGCGTGCACCACTTATCAAACTGCCACTGGGTATGGGCAAAGGTTAGGCGAAAGCCAACAACTTTACCTCGGTTAAGTGCTACCCAACTAGCGTTTATATCACCGACAAAGCTTTTCGCGTAATAGTCGGCCAACAGTGCTTGTGTGAGATAATTATCGCCTTGCACCTTATTTCCAAGAGAAATTACGCCAGAAAAATGTTCAGGAGCGAGGGGGGCATAGCTTATATCAAAGCGTGCCATGACCGATTGATGCGTATCAGTATGCGTCATAACTTGCCTATTGTTTCTCGTTACTAGGGCTGTGTTTAATGCCATCTAAGTGAACATCTAACGCTTCTACTGAGATGAGTATTTCTCTCACCGACATCCATAAAGAGTAGAGTAGAGAGACTAAACTTGCCGCGAACACCCAATTACCGACTTGCTGATAAGTAAGGTAAATGGCCAGCATAGAAACGACACATAGAAAAAAGCTGCCAACCCCCGCAATTTGCATGCGCTTTATAAGCTGTATGCGCAAACGCAGGTTTTTGATTTGTGCCTGGGTATTGTCGTCGCGCTCTTCTTTAGAAAAGTTTCTGATAATCGTCGCCAACGTTAAAAAACGATTTGTGTAAGCTAAGAGCAGTAAAGAAATAGCAGGGAATAACATGGCTGGTGTGGCGATATCTATTTTCATAAGAGGTTCGTACAAGCGTCAGTTTTATTAAGTGTATCATACGCTTTTATTATCACACAGGGTGTGGTGTACAGCGTAATACGTAAGAAAAATAAGGGGGGTGTAAGAATACAGAAGGAGGGGGTAACCTATCGGCACTAAACAAATACTAAGCACTTACATTCTATCTACCGTCATTCCTGCCGCGCTCCAGCCCAACATGTCACCCTCTAGATGCATGACTTCTGAAAAGTCTAAATCTTCGAGAACCTTCATTGCTAGCTTGGCTCTTCGACCTGAACGACAATAGATAATTATAGGCTTATCTTTATGGCCTTCTAACTCACTCAAATAGTCATTAATGTTCTCGTGAGGCATGTTTACCGCGCCGGGTATATGACCATCTGCAAACTCTTTTGGGGAACGCACGTCAATGAGCAGCCAGTCGTTGTTAGCAACCCGTTCAATTAGATAAGGTGATGCGGCAACCGATGCCTGAGATTGCGAAGTTGCTTTTGCCGTACATTGAAGCGACACGAAAAGTGCAATACCGACCACAACAAGAAAAACCGCAACAACAATCCGCATGAAAAGAAACTCTTACCGTAATAATGAAATATTAGAGCCATTGAACCTTTAAACATTCGCTTTGTACAATGGGCGCATAGCACCCCGAATGCTTTTGCAACATAGCGTGCTTTTGTGAGCACAAGCTGCCATTACCTAGACTTAAGTATAACGCGCGAGAACGTCAATTTATACCTTCACAAAGCAGTTTTAGTTCATTTATTAATCGCAGTGAAAATCGACTGGTAATATCAGGGTTTACTACAATTAAAGGTGCGTTTAAAAAGCTGCGGTGATCTGCCCAAAAGCCTTCAAGGTCTGCTCGTGCACTTTTAGATGCGGCTACCAGTGCCTGAGGTTGTCGGGTAAGCACGTCCTTTAATGCGACCTGTGGGTAGTCGACAGGGCTGTCATAAAAAAGGGTTTGCGCGCCGCACACATGTAGTAACTTATTTGCCCATGCGTCTGGACCAACGGTCATCAGTGGCGTAGTCCAAGAATAATAAAAAACAGGTGTTAATGTTGTTTTTGCATACTCGTGATTTAGCGCAGTGAGCTTTTGTATAAAATTATCGGCAAGGGTCGACGCTTTTTTCTGACTGTTGGTGATAGCGCCAAGCTTCTTAATTTCGCTAGCGATGTCTGCGATATTTTCAACCTTACTCTTAAATACTTTAAGGCCCATGGAAGAAAGTTTGTGAATATCCTGCGGTTTATTCCCTCCATCCCAAGCAAGAATTAAGTCGGGTTTAAGTGCGACTATGCGTGCTATGTCAGCGCCTTGGAAGTCAGCGACTCGCTGTATGGTTTTAGCCTGTTCGGGGTAGTCACTGTAATCGCTTACGCCAACCAAATTATCACCCAAACCTAAACTAAAGGCCCATTCAGTTAGGTGGGGAGCTAAACTTACAATTCTCAAAGGTTGCTGGGGGGCCTGTTCAGTGACTTCCTGCGCCGTCGCGGTTGAATGTGCAGCGTGCGTCATTATTGAAGTAAGCGACAATGTGAGAGCTAATAAGGCAAGTGCCAGCGCTTTTTTAAGACAAAAACTACAAATGCGGCATGGCAAAGCGCTCTTGCCTCGTTTCATTGTGATGTATTGATAGCGCATTATTATGGCTCTCTAAGTGTAAATACAGATCGCATGCTGTTTTGCCTTAAACAGTAGTTAATAAATAAAGCAACGTTAAACAAGCGCCAGCCCCAACATGGCTAAAGATGCGAAAGCGGATGTCGCTATCATGGCATAGGTAATCGTGCTCTTTGCAGCTAACATATGGGAGTACTTCACGTCGTTAACGCCTCCTACGCGCGTGTATCGGTACTTTTTGTTTGCATACATTGCAGGGCCCCCAAGTTTCACGTTAAGAACTCCGCCCATAAGCGCAAGTAACAGCGACGTTTTATCTTTAACCGGCGAATGCTTGATTGCACGAAAGCCTTTTAAAGGGTGACTTACCAGCAGTGTAATAAATCCGCCGATCACCGCCGGAGGTACCACCAGTATTGAAATGAGTTTGCGCACGGGTTGGGCAAAGAAAACCATGTTGGGAGTTCGGTAATGCCACTGCCAAGACGTAAGAAGAAGTAAGCGGTATATCAGCGCGCCTATTGGCCCGGTAACGACAAAATAAAAAATAACACCGCAATAAAGGTAAAGAAACTTCAGCCATAACGACTCTATAGCGGCTTTGGCGATACCTATATCCGTAAGCGAATGGCATTGTCGGGCGGTGATGGTTTGCACCATTTCTCGGGCAAGTGACTTTTTGTTTCTACCTACGCTAGCCAGTACCTTTTTGTACTGCTGACGCTGGTACCCAAAATCGAGTAGCGCCACAAGAATGAGCGCTTCAAAAAAAACGGGGTATTGAGCCATATATACCAAGATGGCTAAACAAATAACCAGTGGGGCTAACAATACCAACGGAGCCAGTGAGCCAGAAATATAGTGCTGGCCAGGCCCGTACTCGCGAGAAGGGACGACTTTGCGCCCCATTTGCTGAACAAGGTATCGCATAAGTGTTAGAGGGTGAGTACTTTGAGGCCAGCGCCATAAAGCGTCGACAGCGATAGCCAACCAAAGTACGAGTAGCGACTGCAAACGCGGGTCGCTAAATAGGCTTGTCATCTTACTTAGCGAGGGCCTTTATCATTGCCATTACAAGCTGTGCTGAATGCTTAGCGGCAGTCTCTAAATACTCTTTAAAGCTTACAGATGACGTTTTTCCTGCGATATCCGACAGCGAGCGAATAACAAGGAACGGCGTGTCGAGCATGTGACAAGTTTGGCCTATTGCTGCGCCTTCCATTTCTACCGCTTTCATATCGGGGAAGTTTTCACGTAGTTCTGCCACTGCTTCATCGCTACCGATAAACGCATCGCCGGTACAAATTAAACCCGTTGTAGATTGCAGCGAGACAATGCTTGCAGCCGCGGTACGCGCGGTTTCCATTAAGTGAGTATCACAGCGGAAATCCTCTGGCATGCCAGCACACTGCCCTAATTTGTAACCGAAATGGGTAAGGTCTGCATCGTGGTGAATAACGTGACTTGCTATCACTAAATCACCAATGTTTAAATTCTTGTCGAAGCCACCTGCGGATCCGGTGTTAACGACTGCATCTGGCGCAAATTGCTCAATAAGTACGGTAGTCGCGATAGCCGCAGCAACTTTACCAATACCGCATTTTACTAACACCACTTCCATATTGTTTAGTGTGCCTTCATAAAACGTAAGGTGCTTCCACTTTGTTTCTTTCACATTCCAAAGAGACGCTTTAAGTAGCGCTACTTCTTCGTCCATTGCACCTAAAATACCAATTTTTTTCATAACTCTACCGACGGTGTTGTGGGTTTCTTTGCGTGAACACGCATGTGTTTGACGTAATTGTATAAGGAAATATGAAAAACTGACAGAAAAATGCCTTTGTTGCTGCTACAGAGAGTAAGAAAATAGCAAAGCAACAAAGGCTAGGGGAAGTGGGGACGAGTACTTTATGCCGCAGCAGGTCTACTCGAGCGCACGGGGCGAGTAGGGCGCTTAGGCGGCTCTGGGTTATGAGTAGGAAGCTGCGCCATTTTATTTTGTAAACGGCGATAAGGAATCAGTTTGTTTTCCAAGCACTCGCGAATATCATCAACGGTATAACCAGATTTCACTTTTATTCTTGCGTGAGGAAGGCCAGCCGCATCGAGCGCGCCGGTTACAAACCAGTCCTTTTGGGTTTTGTAGCCGTCTTTACCTTGGCTATGAACAAGATCAATAGCCATGACGGGGCTCATATCGTGCTTGTTTACTAATACAAAGTCGAGATGTCGGCTTGACGCTCTGCTAAGGGCTTGGCTCGCCGTTTTCTTGCTGGCCGACTGTCGAACCGACACTAAGTCGTTAAGACGTACGCGGCATACTATCCGAAACTCTTTTCCCATAGCCTGTTCAATCAGGTTTAAAAAGGTGTTTTCTACTGGTGTAAATAGCTGTGGCTTCCGCCTAAATGGAAATGCGACACCACCGTCTGACAACTTTATGGCACCTAGCGCAACGACTATAAGTAACATCATTAGAATAATTGCCAATTCCATCGTAACCCTCGCAAAAATCATTAGTTAAAGCCCATGACAGGCACAGCAACGTGAAGCGCACTAGCTTATGTATCAGTAATTAGCGTACTTCTTGCAACTCTGCAGGTGTCAGAAAAATGACACCTGGCGTAGTCATGGTGTTGTTATTGATGAAATTGCAAAGCAGATGCCAACATGAGCAATCTATATCGGTATTTTAAAAAGTCGCAAGTTACTTTGATTTTGATGTGACTAGGATATCCACTTGAGAGCCTGTTTTATCTGGGCTAACAATGACTCTAATGGCTTTATCGCTAGAAGAAAGTAAGGTACGGCCGTTTACTGGAGAATGAGCCTTAAGGGCCGGATGCGCTGTTTGATAAAGGTTTACCAGAGCACCAGGCTCAGCGGGGGAGTGATACACCATCACCGCCGTCATGCTTTCGTCAAACGACTGGCATTGACGAGCATCACTGGCAATTTTCACCTGTTGAAATTGGGCAGGACAAGAGACAGTATTAGGTTTAGACACTGATGTCGGCAAACTTTGTACTTTAGCAGGCGCGTTCACCGAGGATGCTTCTACCGAAATGGTATCGGCAAAACACACATTACTCACCGCACAGTTCAATGCAAAACAAAGAGTGAGTGTTTTTATGTCGACGTTCTTCATGGGGCGGCTCTATCAATTACGTAATGATATTTTGTTGTTCGTACGATAGTAGAGCCGTCGCACCTTCGGTTCAACTAAACCTTGGTCTATTAACGTATGCCATCGACGTTTTCCGTATTTCCTGAGTGAGCCAAAACTAAAAAAGCTCGATAGCAGGGCTATCGAGCTTTTGTCAAAGGTCTTGTTAGCGTAGCTTAAACGCCAATGTAGTCCATTATACCTTCTGCGGCTTTACGGCCTTCGTCGATTGCGGTCACAACCAAGTCACTGCCACGTACCATATCACCGCCCGCAAACACTTGTGGGTGCGAAGTCTGGAATGCAAACTTACCTGCTGAAGGTGCGCGAACGCGGCCTTTTTCGTCAAGCATAATGCCAAAGTCGGCAAACCATGGCGCAGGACTCGGTTGGAAACCAAACGCGATAATAACCGCATCAGCCTCTAGAACATGTTCTGAACCTTCTACTTCAACAGGACGGCGGCGACCGTTAACATCCGGTGGTCCCATCTCGGTTTTAACGAACTTAACGCCACAGGCTTTTCCGTTTTCATCAACGGCGATGTCCAAAGGTTGAAGATTGAATTTAAACTCAACACCTTCTTCTTTAGCGTTAACTACTTCGCGGCGTGAACCCGGCATACTTTCTTCGTCACGACGATATGCACAGGTTACCTGCGCCGCTTCCTGACGAATAGAGGTACGCACGCAGTCCATGGTGGTATCACCACCACCTAACACCACAACGCGCTTACCTTTCATATCAACAAAATCGGCTGGGTCTTTTTCAAGGCCCATTACGCGGTTGGTATTGGCAATAAGGAATGGGAGGGCATCGTATACCCCTTCTACGTGCTCATTGTCGAACCCACCTTGCATAGACTTGTACGTACCCATGCCCAAGAAAACGGCGTCGTACTTATCGATTAAGTCCTGGAACTGGATGTCTTTTCCAATTTCGGTGTTAAGTACGAACTCAACGCCCATTTCGGTAAAGATTTGGCGGCGTAGCTTGATAACGTCTTTCTCTAATTTAAAAGACGGAATACCAAACGTGAGTAGGCCGCCAATTTCTTCATACTTATCGTAAACAACAGGTTTAACGCCGTTACGTACTAATATGTCAGCACACGCAAGCCCTGCTGGGCCTGCACCAACAATGGCGACTTTCTTGTCGGTCCATACCACGTCAGACATATCTGGGCGCCAGCCCATTTTGAAGGCTGTATCAGTAATGTACTTCTCAATACTACCAATGGTTACCGCACCAAAATCGTCATTCAGTGTACACGCACCTTCGCACAGTCTGTCTTGTGGACATACGCGACCACATACTTCCGGCAAACTGTTGGTTTTATGAGAAAGCTCCGCAGCTTCTAAAATACGGCCTTCGTTTGCCAAGCTTAACCACTGAGGAATGTAGTTGTGCACGGGGCACTTCCATTCACAATACGGGTTGCCGCAGTCCAAGCAGCGGTCTGCTTGGCCTTCGGTTTGAGATTGGCTGAGCGGTTGATAAATTTCCGCGAACTCTTGTTTACGTACCATGATCGGCTTTTTCGGCGGATCGATACGTTCAACGTCGACAAATTGATATACGTTCTTTGCCATAAACTAAATCCTCCTACTGAGCCTGAATGCGTAATTCAGCACTTGAACGACTGATGTGACCAAGCAAGTTTTTCACATCACTGGTTTTTGGCTTAATAAGCTTAAAGCGTTTCAGCGTTGCGGCGAAATCAGTAAGCAGAGACAACGAGTGATCGCTACCGGTTTCTTCGTAGTGCTGGTTAATTAAGCCGCGTAAGTGTTCAGCAAGAATCGCTTTATCTTCAATTGGCATAACATCAACGAGTTCGGCGTTTACGCGGTTATCAAGGTCGTCGCCATCATCCATAAGATAGGCAAAACCACCTGTCATACCGGCACCGAAGTTAACGCCAACTGGGCCAAGTACAGCTACAATACCGCCTGTCATATATTCACAGCCGTTATCGCCGATACCTTCAACTACCGCGATGGCGCCTGAGTTACGTACACCAAAGCGTTCGCCCGCACGGCCTGCCGCAAAGAGCTTACCGCCAGTGGCGCCGTATAGGCAGGTATTACCCATAATGGCACTGTCGTGGGCATCATAAGAGATGTCGCGCGGCGGGTGGATAACAAGCTTGCCGCCTGTCATGCCTTTGCCTACATAATCGTTGGCATCGCCTTCAAGATGCATGTGTAAACCGCCAGCGTTCCACACACCGAAGCTTTGACCTGCCGTACCGGTAAGTTCAACTTTGATTGGGGTATCTTCAAAATCGTGATTACCGTGATGTTTAGCAATTTCACCTGATAGCAACGCGCCTACAGAGCGGTCGGTATTGCGTACAGGGTATTTAAGCGTAATAGACTCACCGTCTACCACTGCTTGCTGGGCATCTTTAAGCATCTGTGCATTTAACTCACCCTTATCAATAGGCGCGTTTGTGGTTTGTGAACAGAACAAACGGGTATGTTCACCGGCCTTAGGCTGCGCAAGTAGAGGCGATAGATCTAAACGGTTTTGCTTAGCAGTAATGCCATCTAGTACTTTAAGTAGCTCTGTGCGGCCAACAAGATCGTCGAACTTAGCAACACCCATAGATGCCATGATTTCACGTACTTCCTGAGCAATAAACTTAAAGTAGTTCATTACCATGTCAGGCAAGCCGATGAAGTGATCATCACGCAATTTTTGGTCTTGGGTTGCAACACCGGTCGCACAGTTGTTTAAGTGGCAAATACGTAGGTATTTACAACCTAGTGCTACCATTGGGCCAGTACCAAAGCCAAAGCTTTCGGCACCTAAAATACCCGCTTTAACCACATCAAGGCCAGTTTTCAAACCACCGTCGGTTTGAACGCGTACTTTATGACGTAGGCCGTTTTCGATAAGGGCTTGTTGCGTTTCAGAAAGACCTAGTTCGAACGGGCTACCCGCATATTTAACTGACGTTAATGGGCTTGCACCTGTTCCGCCGTCGTACCCTGATACGGTAATAAGGTCTGCATAGGCTTTTGCTACGCCCGTTGCGATAGTACCTACACCCGGTTCAGATACCAGTTTTACTGATATTAGCGCCGTTGGGTTAACCTGCTTCAAATCGAAAATTAGCTGAGCCAAATCTTCAATTGAATAGATATCGTGGTGCGGTGGTGGTGAAATAAGGGTTACACCTGGCACAGAGAAACGAAGCTGTGCGATGTATTTATTCACTTTATCACCAGGAAGCTGACCGCCTTCACCCGGTTTAGCACCTTGCGCCACTTTAATTTGAATAACGTTAGCGTTAACCAAATAGTGAGGTGTCACACCGAAGCGTCCTGACGCAACCTGCTTAATCTTAGAGTTCTTTTCAGTCCCAAAGCGAGAAGGGTGTTCGCCACCTTCGCCCGAGTTAGACTGACCGCCCAAACGGTTCATTGCAATAGCCAGTGCTTCGTGGGCTTCTGGGCTTAATGCACCAATTGACATAGCCGCAGTATCGAAACGTGGGAACAAGTTCTCCGGTGCTTCTACTTCGCTAATATCAATAGGATCGCAGTCTGGATTAATGGCCAGCAAGTCGCGAATGTGTGCAGGGGCACGCTCGTTAACAAGCTTGGCGTATTGCTGGTAGTCGTCATAGTTACCCGACACAACCGCTTTTTGCAGCGTGCTAACTACGTCTGGGTTATAGGCGTGATATTCGCCACCGTGCACATATTTAAGTAAGCCACCGTGATCAACAGACTTACGCTTAAGCCATGCAATGCGATTCAGGTTGATGAGATCTTGGTGGAAATCATCAAAGCCTGCGCCTTGAATACGTGAGGTCACGCCTTTGAAGCAAAGATTCATTACTTCATTGTTAATCCCCACGGCTTCGAAGAGCTTAGAGCTACGGTAGCTCGCGACTGTACTGATACCCATCTTAGACATGATCTTATACAAGCCTTTGTTGATACCTTTACGGTAGTTCAACGTAGCCTGCATAGGAGAAATATCTAACTCGCCTTTTTCGCAAAGCTGCTCGATAGTTTCATAGGCAAGGAATGGGTAAACCGCCGTTGCACCAAGGCCAATAAGTACGGCAAAGTGATGCGGGTCACGGGCACTCGCTGTTTCTATAACAACGTTCGCGTCGCAGCGCAGTGATTTTTCAACCAGTCGTCGCTGTACCGCACCCACGGCCATCGCGGCTGGGATCACCAAGCGGTTTTGCTTGATGTTTCTGTCAGACAGAATAACAAACGCAGCACGTTTATTCTTAACCAGCATTTCCACTTCGTTACACACGCGCTCAATGGCTTTCTTCAAGCCCTCTTGCGGTGCGTATTGAAGTTCTACTACTTCTGAGTAGTAGTTGTCTGGGTTAAATTCACGCAATTGTTTAAGGTCGGTATACATTAATACCGGCGAGTCGAATAACACGCGGTCAGCGTAACCCGATGTTTCGCTAAATACGTTTTGCTCGCGGCCAATACAGGTTGCCAACGACATAACGTGGTTTTCACGCAGTGGGTCGATAGGTGGGTTGGTTACCTGGGCAAACTGCTGACGGAAATAATCATAAACCGTGCGCTGGCGCGATGACATTACCGCCATTGGCGTATCGTCACCCATTGAGCCAACGGCTTCTTGACCATCTTTTGCGAGTACTTTTACAACTTGCTGAATTTCTTCGTAGCTGTAGGCGTGTAGCTTGTGGTAGACCGCCATGGCATCGTCGTCAAACACGCGCTTACCAATAAGCGAGGCATCAAGCTGCTCAATAGGCGTAAGGCGACGAATGTGCTTATCTAACCATTCTTTATATGGGTGGCGAGCTTTAAGGTCATCATCAATTTCCGTAGAACGCCAGATTTTGCCTGTGTAAGTATCTACAGCAAGCATTTCACCTGGGCCTACGCGGCCTTTCTCAATCACGTCAGCTTGCTCGTAGTCCCAAATACCCACTTCAGAGGCAAGAGTAATAAAACCATTTTTGGTAATGACATAGCGAGCTGGACGCAAGCCGTTTCTATCAAGGTTACAGGCTACGTGACGGCCATTCGTTAATACGATACCGGCAGGGCCATCCCATGGTTCCATGTGCATTGAGTTGAACTCGTAGAATGCACGAAGGTCATCATCCATGGTTTTGTTGTTTTGATAGGCTGGTGGAACAAGCAAGCGCATGGCACGGAATAAATCCATACCACCGGCTAGGAATAGCTCCAGCATGTTATCCAATGACGATGAGTCTGAACCTTCAGTATTTACGAAAGGTGCAGCATCTTTAAGGTCGGGGATAAGCGGCGTTGAAAACTTAGCGGCACGTGCCATCGCCCAGTCGCGGTTGCCTTTAATGGTGTTAATTTCACCATTATGCGCAAGGAAACGGAAAGGTTGAGCTAGCGGCCAGCGTGGTAACGTGTTTGTCGAGAAGCGCTGGTGGAAAACGCAGATCGCGCTTTGCATGCGCTCATCGGCAAGATCGTGATAGAAGGCTGGCAAGTCTTTTGGCATCACCAAGCCTTTATAGATCGTTACCAAGCCTGATAAACACGCTACGTAAAAATCTGGATCTGCTTCAAGGCGTTTTTCAGCACGGCGACGGATCATATATAAGCGACGCTCAAGGTCGCGTTTTCTCCAGCCCGCTGGTGCGTTCACAAATACTTGTTCAATTTGTGGAACGCCTGTAAGCGCTAACTCACCCAGTACCGAGCGGTCGACAGGCACTTCGCGCCAGCCCACTACTGAAAGTGTTTCTTTTTCAAGTTCTTCATTAAGTACTTCACGCGCGGCTTGCGCAAGTACAGGGTCCTGACTTAAGAAAATCATGCCCACGCCGTATTTTTTGCTGAGTTTCCAGCCATTTTCTTCGGCGATTGCATGGAAGAACGCATCCGGCTTCTGTAGTAATAAACCACAGCCGTCACCGGTTTTCCCGTCTGCGGCGATACCGCCACGATGCTGCATACGGTCAAGGCCGTGTATTGCAGTGGTTACCAATTCATGACTGGCTTCCCCGTGAGTGTGAGCGATTAAGCCAAACCCACAGTTGTCCCGGGAATCATTGGGATTATATAAACTCATCTCTTAACTCCTTCAACCTTAAGACTGGGCAAGGTATGCGTTGCGTGTAGATGCGCCTAGGTGTGCGTATCACAACATTGTTAGACGTCTTTTTTGCTTGCGCGCGGTATTGCTCGCAATATGCGTCTTTCTTGTCGTTTATTTATTATTAGAGGATACCAGTCGTTTCCGCATTTTTATGCATTATTGCCATGCGGGCCGTACAAAATACCCACATTGAAAACTAAAATCAAACGCTAAAATTGTAAGCGTTATATAGTTTTTGTATAAATATATTTAATTTCTTTAAATACAGGCATTTATATCCCGCTGCTTACGTTTGTAATAAAAATGTTATCAAGTGAGAAAATTAATAATTGACCAGTACATAAATGATATTAGTTCTCATTTGAGTTTTAGTGGTGAATAAATATTCTTTATTTTCGTTGTTTTATGTTGTCAATGTGGGTTTGCTGTGTATTTTTATTAAATTGTAAAGTTATGGTTCCACAAATATAAGCTGTTTGCTATATTGATTAAAAGTTGTTCAAATGTGAGGCTAGGTAAAAACATAGCCTGTAGCTCGCAGTGTGCCCACGCACGCTGAGAGTGCAAACAATGCGTACGCTCTAGTGATATGAAAAGAATAAAAATTCACTGTAGGCGCGTGCAAACTAATCAACAAGGAATATTGAATGACTATCCTACACGCGACCCCTAGGCTCTCATTTGATGTATACGAACACCGCCTCATTGGTGAAAATGTCAAATTTACTGCTTCACCGAATACTTCTGGGGCGTTTCAGACTGGCGCTCCCGATACCATTGTCATTCATTTCACTGCTGGAAGTAGTTTGGGTTCCTCTGTCAACGTCTTAACTAATGCTGAAAGTGGTGTTTCAGCGCACTTCGCTTTAGGGCGTAACGGCGATATCGTTCAAATGTTGCCCACCAACAAAATAGGGTGGCACGCTGGCAAAAGTCATTACAAGGGGCGAAGCGGGCTAAACAGATACTCCATAGGAATAGAGCTAGATAATGCCGGGCAACTAAAGCCTAGAGGCGACGGCACGTATGAAAGCTGGTTTGGGAACGTTTATGGAGAAAGTGAAGTGATAGCTGCACAGCACCCCAACCAATCAGTTTTAGGCTATTGGCATAAATATACTGATATTCAGATTGCCTCCACAATAAGCCTGTGCAAAGTGCTTTGCGAACACTACCCAATTTCTGTTGTGGTAGGTCACGATGAGATAGCGCCTTCGCGTAAAGTTGACCCTGGCCCTGCATTTCCGATGCACCAAATCAGAGAACAGGTACTGCTTGGAAAAAGTGAAGACGAAACGCACACGGAAAGTAGCGGTGTCCATACGGGCAGCTTACAAAGAGAAGCGCACGATGCCGTGCCGCGACATATTGCCAGCTCGGTAAATCGCGTGGCTAACGTAAGTGCTAACGCACTCAATGTGCGTAAAGGGCCAAATGTCTCTTTTCCTCTTATTGAAAATGGGTTGCACAAAGGTGAAGTATTAAAGGTGCTAGAAAAGCAGGGAGAGTGGGCGAAAGTCTCCTTTACAAAAGTAGGTTGGGTTAACACCCGTTATATTAATGAGATTACAGAAAAGTCGCCGTTTAAAACGTAGCGTTACGTTATGAGGTTACAGTTAGCGTGTTTAACGCATTCCCGTAGTGGTGAAAGCCTGATAGGATAAAGGCAAAATAAGCTTATATTAGACGTACATGCATTCAGATTCACCCAACGATTCTTGGGCAATTCGTTTTGCTCAATTTGTGCAGCGTTTCGGCACGCTAAAGCTCAGCATACTATTTGTTGTTCTTTCGCTTGTATTTACGCTAGGCGGCTCATACGTAATTCGCGTTAGCATGGGCAGCCAAGTTCAACCTGATGACTTCATCAGCGCAGTTATTCTAACTATGCTGTCGGCACCGTGGGTGCTGTATTTCTTTAGTGAGTTAATTAAACAGTTAGAAAACTCACGTACCAATCTTAAAGAAGTAGTGAGTCAACTGGAGAGCTTGCGCGAAGAGGATGTTTTCCTTAATCGAGAACTTCAAAGTAATATTCGCCAGCTTAATCACGAGATTGAGCAGAGGAAACAGGCGCAAGAAGAGCGCGAAGCGCTGTTCAAAGACTTAGAAAGAGAGATTCAAGACAAGTCAGAGCAAGAGGCACAAGCACGCCGCTTATCTACTTTATTGCGTTCAATTATTGATGCCTCTCCCGACCTCATTTACTACCGCAACGAAGAGGGCCGTTTTGCAGGTTGTAACCGTATTGCAGAGTTAATGACGGGGAAAACTGAGCAAGAGCTTCTGGGGTTAACCCCTAAAGACGTGTACGAAGAAGAACTGGCCCGACAAATTGTTGCCAGTGATCACGAGGTACTCGAAACCAACGCTAGTATTACGGAAGAGTTATGGCTGCGCTTCGCCGATGGCCGCCGACGCTACTTCGAAATGAAGCGCGTTCCTTTCTTCGACAAAGAAGGCAATCGTTTGGGGTTATTGTCGTTTGGTCGAGACATGACGGAACGCAAACAAGCCGAAAATGCCGCTGCTAAAGCCAGTACTGACAAAACCCGTTTTATTGCCACGATTAGTCACGAGCTTCGCACGCCGCTAAACGGTATTGTGGGCTTAAGCCGAATGTTGCGCGACACAGAATTGTCAGATGAGCAGTTCAGCTGGGTAAGCACTATTTATGCAAGTGCGATTACTTTGGGCAATATTTTCAATGACATTATCGACCTTGATAAGTTAGATAGGGACAAACTTGAATTAAGCCTTAAAACAATCTCGCTCAAAGACTTCACTGAAGAACTTAGCAGTATTATCCGCTTACTAGCTGCAGATAAGCAGCTAGAGCTTAAAACCAGTATTAATGAACCGCTGCCACGTCTCGTTGAAATAGACGGGACACGCCTTCGCCAAATACTCTGGAATATATTGTTTAATGCGGTGAAGTTCACGCAAAAAGGCCATGTGAGTTTATCGGTGTCATCGACTAAACCCGATGGTGACAAGGCCTACGTCACCTTTGTTATTGAAGATACAGGTGTTGGTATTCCTGAAAGCGAAATTGATAAAATTTTTGCTATGTACTACCAGGTAGACCACCCGGATCATCAGTCGGCTACGGGAACAGGCATTGGCTTGGCCATTTGTAAGCAAATGGTCGATTTAATGAACGGCGAAATTCACGTTTCGAGTAAAGAGGGTAAAGGCACCCGTTTTGAGATTGTACTGCCAGTACAAATTTCTAATAGCCCAATGAAAGTGGCGCAGCTTCAAGTTACAGGGTTAAATATCTTACTGGTAGAAGATATCGAGCTGAACGTAATGGTGGCTAAAGCGTTGCTTGAAAAGCTGGGTCAAAAAGTGGATGTCGCTATGACGGGTCAAGAGGCGATTGATAAAGCAAGAGCTAATCAATACGACCTTATTTTACTTGATATTCAATTGCCAGATATGACGGGCTTTGACGTGGCGAGTACTTTGATTGAAGAAGATTTGGTCATGCAGACGCCTATTGTGGCATTAACGGCTAACGTGATTAAAAAGCGCGACGAGTATCTTGAAAACGGGATGGACGATGTCATCGCTAAACCCATCAAAAAATCTCGTGTCATTGAAGTGTTTAACGACCTGTTCCACGCACCGCCAGCGCCGCTTGAGGTAGACGGTGAAGTAGAGCGCCCTGAGCCAACCAAAACATTAAGTAACATTTTAGATATGGACTTATTGCAGATGTTGGTAGATACAATAGGGGACGAAATGGTACGCGCGAGTGTTAAAGTTTTCCAAGAAAAAAATGCCCGAGTACATGGAAATACTGCAGCTCAGCTTAAGTGCGGACGAAAAGTCAGAAGTGTGCTCTCAAGCCCATAAAATAAAGGGGGCCGCTGGCTCTGTGGGCTTAGCTCGCGTTCAGCGTATTGCTAACCAAATTCAACAAGGTGACCACCCTACATGGTGGGAGAACGTGCATGATTGGGTGGAAGAATTGCAAATGGCAGTTCAACACGACATGAAGGCCCTACACGATTGGTTGAACGAACAGCAAGTCGATGACTAAGCGGCTGTAGGCCCGTTAGCATTTAAAGAAAAGAGGGTTCGCCCTCTTTTTTGTTATTAGTCTTTCATTGAAACGCGTAGGTTATTTCTGCGCGTTTTAATCAAGGTAAAAGGAATTATTGTTATGACAGATAGCGTTCAAAGTACGGCTCAAAATCCCGTGTTTTCAAATAACCAGCTTAATGTAGAAGATATTCCTAACCTTCAAACGTTAGCGTTATTGCCAATTTCTAAAAAGTACCGTGCTATCAATATTTTCTTCATTGGGCTAATTGCGCTTGTTTTACTAAGCATTGCTACTGGGCTTGAATACCAACCATTTTGGTCGATACCTGAGGATTTACTGAAGGCCTACCCATACATTGTTACGGCTATCATTGCTTTAGCGACTATCTGGGCGCTCTACCACGTTTTTGCAGATGTCCGAATATTCTATGCAATAAGAGAGCAGGACATCAGTAAACAATCAGGGCTCATTTTTCGCAAACTTTCTTGCCAACCTATTTTGCGCGTTCAGCACGTTGAAGTAAATAGAGGGCCGTTAGATAGATGGGCTGGGCTTGCTTCTTTACAAGTGTTTTCAGCCGGTGGAGAAATGCACACCTTTGAGATACCAGGGCTTACGTTGGACAAAGCGGAACAGCTACGGGAATTTATTTTAGCACACAAGGATATAGGAGCTCGCTAATGTCTGAGCCGGTATCCTCTGCGGTGTCACAACCGAATGTTAAAGTAGAGACGGGGGGCGAATGGCAGCGCCTTGCACTTATATCCATTTTATATTTTACGGTACGTAATATCAGTAACGCAGGGCAGGGATTGATATACGCGGTACCAGCGTTGGCCGTATCCTTTAATATTTGGGACAACCTTTTCTCGCCAGAAGTATTAGCCGTTGCTGGCTTTTTGCTACTTTCTACGGGAGGGAGCGGCGTCATTAGTTTCCTAATGTACAAGTTTCGGGTGCATAAGCAGCATGTAGAAATACATCATGGCGTGTTTCAGCGTCGCTATACCAACTTACCGTTATGGCGAATTCAAAATGTGAAAATTGAACGCCCCTTCTATTATCGCCCATTCGGATATGCACTGGTGGTGTTGGATACCGCAGGCAGTGGCAAGGAAGAAGCTAAGATAGTTGCTGTGCCTGAATCCTATGCTGAAGCGCTTAAAAAACAAGTACTGTACGAGAAAAAAGCGCACGATTCGCCAAGCCCTGAACGAACGATTAGCTATGGTGATAGTGAGGGTAGAAGCATGTCAGGGGCTGAAGTTCCCATCTTGGCAAGCGCTGAGCATAGGAATGATGCCACAGAAGAGGTGTTAAATCGTCGTTCAGTTAAAGATATTATTATTCACGGCATTACCAACAACCGCGTATGGATCATTCTGGGTGTCGCCGCTCCGTTTTACGATGATCTCTTTGGTATAGTGTCTGAGTGGCTTGCTGATAAAGGGCTACAGCTTAATCAACTGGTGGGTGAGCAAACCGTTGCGTGGTGGCAATTTGGGCTGTATGCCTTTGTGCTGCTAATGATGTTAATGGCGTTAGTTGCACTATTAAGCGTAGGCGGTGCTTTATTTACGTTCTATGGCTACACCCTTTCTCGCGCTGAGGACAGGTATATTCGCCGCAGCGGACTTTTAAATAAGCTGGAAGTTAGCATGCGTTCATCGCGCATTCAGATGATCACCGCGAAACAAGACTGGTTAGATAAAATACTAAAACGGGTAAATTTATACTTCGAGCAAAACTCTACCGCAAGTCAGCAAGTGCAAGAGTTGATGTCGCCTAATAAGCTCATTGTGCCGTCAGTTACCGAAACCGAGGCTATTGAACTAAGCCAAGAAGTGATGCCAGGTTGCGATTTAAAGGGCCAGTCGTATCAGGTTATTAGTAAGCGATTTATTCAGCATTGGCTGCTTGCTGTTTGGTCCATCCCCTTCTTAGTTTTCTTTGCTATTGGCGCCATATCCCTTCATTTAGATATCGTTGTGGGGGCGTTGGTTATTTATAGCGTAATTGGACTATTGCTCACGTTAAGGTGGTGGCGGTGGGGAATCTCTTACGACAATAAATACGTGTATATAAGAAGCGGTCGGATTGGAATTGACTATCAGTGTTTCGAACCTCACAAGGTGCAGCAGGTCATCGTAAAGCAAAGTGTGTTCATGAAGAGAAGGAAGCTAGCAACAATTAAGTTTGTGCTGGCGTCTGGCGCTGTAACTGTTCCTTTTTTACCTGAACAATATGTCTTTACGCTTGCAAATAACGTGTTGTTCGAAGTTGAGTCTACGCGAAAGTCTTGGATGTAATTGGTGGTATTTTTTGTGCAAACGCTGAACGTTTATGTAAAGGTAGTAGAAAGGCTACCTAACTCTAAGATTATATGGATATTCTTGATTACAGTGTTATCGCGATTTACCTTGTTACTTTGCTCGCCATTGGTTTTCGATTAAGAGGGCAGCAAACAAAGCAGGATTATTTTCTTGCCGGTAGAAGTTTAGGCTGGAAGCCGCTTCTGCTTTCAGTAATGGCTACACAGTTATCTGCTGTAAGTTTTATCTCTGCCCCCGCATTTGTAGGCTTTCGAGAAGGCGGAGGCCTCATTTGGCTTTCCTATGAGCTTGCTATTCCCCTAGCAATGCTTCTTCTACTTACTACTGTACTCCCTACTCTTTATCGCAGTGGTGTCGTCAGTATTTACGACTACCTTGAGAAGCGCTTTTCTACCTCTACCAGAATATGTATCAGCGTGGTTTTTCAAATTAGCAGAGCTTTCGCTACTGGGATAATGGTATATGCGCTTTCAATTATCTTGCAAGGCACGATGGAAATAGCCCCTTGGCAAGCAATTATGTTAATTGGTGTCATCACCGTCTTATACTCTCTTCAGGGCGGAATGAAAGCAGTGGTTTATGGTGATTCTGTTCAAATGGTGGTTATCGTATTAGGCACTGTTATTTGTATAGCATTTGCGCTTTTTTCTCTTGGAGGGTGGGAGTCATTCATACAGTTGCTGCCCAATGAACGTTTAACTACCATTAATTATTCATCATTAGGTTTCGACGGTGATGGTTTCGGATTCCTTCCCATGGTACTCGGCGGTATCGTTTTATATGCATCATATTACGGATGCGACCAATCTGAAGCACAAAGAGCGCTATCTGCCCGATCAGAAAGTGATTTGAAAAAGATGATGGTGGCTAACGGGGTGTTGAGATTTCCAATAACCTTACTTTATTGTTTTGCGGGACTCATCGTCGGTACATTGGCATTTAACGACCCACAATTGTTATCTCAGATACCAAAAAGTAACCCAGACTGGCTAATGCCAATATTTATTCTAAATTACCTGCCACATGGCTTAATAGGCTTACTTGTGGTAGCCATTCTTGCTGCCGCGATGTCTTCGTTAAGCTCAGCTATTAATTCTCTATCAGCAGTGTCTTTAGAGGATTATTTTAAACTCACTCACAATGGAGAAAAATCGAATCACAATCTTGTACACGCTAAAATTGCAGGACTAGCTTGGGGTTGTATCATTTTGTTGCTTTCATTTAACGCCGGAGACATCGCTCCTACGGTAATAGAAGCGGTAAACAAAGTTGGATCTGTATTCTTTGGGCCTGTTTTAGCGGTATTCCTTTTAGGAATGTTAACCCGCCGAGTGAATGCCAAGCAGGTCAATATTGCGCTTTTCTGCGGTGTTGCAACAAACTTAACCTTTGCGTTTTTTATAGAAAATGTATTTTGGTTTTGGTGGAACGTAACAGGTTTTCTCAGTACGGTCATTCCCGCAGTTCTATTAGCTATGACTTCGAAAACCGATGAACGTCGACCTGTAAATCACGCTGTCGCAAGAAGGAAACCTTTCCATTTTGATAAAGCAATAGCAGTCTTATTATTCAGTTATTTTGGTCTACTGATTGTAGTCTGCTATTTGCTGCCTGACTGGCTTCGATAGTTTGTTAGTTTTTAACCGTTTCACTTTCAGACTAAGACGCTTGTTTTTCGGTATCCCTGAGCATTATTTGATCTCGGCCTGCGCGTTTCGCATTGTATAAACGGGCATCAGCTACCTCTAATTGTGACTCTAAGCACGGGTGTTCTTCAGCGCAAACGCCAATACTACAGGTAATGTTGAATTTGTGACTGGTGAATTGAGTTGTGCGAACTGCATCCATAAATGCAGAGAGCGCAGAAAGGTAAACTTTGGGCGGTCTCACTGACACCACCGTGAACTCCTCTCCCCCGTAACGCACAATAAGATCGTCTGGGAAATAGTCCTTCATCAAGGCCGAGAACTCTTGTAAAAGCACGTCACCGGTTTTGTGTCCGTAGGTATCATTGACGCCTTTAAAATTATCAGCATCAATCATGGAAACAATCACATTGCTTCTCGTGGCCTCGCGCGAGAAGAGCTCGTTTGCTTTCTCATAAAGAAAGCGACGATTGTAGACCTTGGTTAGCGGATCTAAATTAGCCGAATTGCGAATAGTTTGAATCATTTCCTGAGACTCAAGGTTCTGCATGATTCGGCAGTAGAATTCTTCGTGATAAAAAGGCTTAGAAAGAAAATCGTTAGCGCCGCTCTTGATAAACTTAGAAGTTAAAACGCTGTCACCGGAAGCTGACAGACCGATGAAAACCAAATCTTGTAAGCGTTTCTCATGACGAATTGTCCTAACAAGCTCATAACCATCCATATTAGGCATACGGTGGTCAGCAATGACCATTTTAATATCTCGATGGTTATCTAGCACTTCCAGCGCTTCTAAACCATCGTTGGCTTCGTGCACCTGAAATTGAAATTTACGGAGTAACGAGCAAATGTGGTTACGGCTGGTTTTTGAATCTTCTACCACGAGTACTTTTGTGGTTAAGTTCTTTCTTAAGCGATCCACAAGTTTAGAAACTTGAAGGTATGAATAGCGAGACTCTTTGGTTATGTAGTCTAATACCCCTTGATCGAGCAATTGTGCGCGGGTGAACTCATCGAAATTACCAGTCAATACAATCGTTGGTAAGTTATAAGAAAGGGCTAACTCAACGCTTTCTCCGTTAGGCGCATCGGGAAGGTTTAAATCAACAATAGCCGCTAAATATTCATTGTCACTTTCAAGAGCACTTTTCGCCTCAGCCAGATCTTCACACAGATCACACGTAAAGTGAGGATTATCCTCAATAAGTTTATTAACTATCTTTCGGACAGTCGAGCTGTCTTCTACTACAAGAACTTTATACATGTGATCTACTCTTAATATCTTAGCTTTGATAATAACCAATAAAAGAAAAAAAAGCCCTCTTACAGAGGGCGTTTCATACTTATGTCTAAATCAATTGGTAAAGTGGAATCACTAGGTTGTATTAACTTTGCTCAACGGGGACGCGAACAAAGCCTTCCATTAAAACTCGTGCACTTCGGCTCATGACAGCTTGTTGAATATGCCATTGGTTATTATCAAAAGTCGCTTTCGCGCCAACCCGTAAAGTACCAGAGGGATGGCCAAAGGTAACCGACTCTCTGTTCTCCCCACCTGCCGCTAGATTAACCAGCGTGCCGGGAATAGCGGCTGCTGCAGCTATAGCAACGGCTGCCGTGCCCATCATCGCATGGTGCAGTTTACCCATAGACAGGGCGCGAACGAGTACATCAATATCTGAGCCCAATATGTCTTTGCCGCTAGACGCTTTGTAGCCTTTAGGCGGTGCTACAAAAGCCACTTTGGGGGTATGTTGGCGCGTTGCAGCTTCGCCAATATCTTTTATCAAACCCATTTGCACAGCGCCATGTGCACGAATAGCTTCAAATTTCCCAAGTGCTTCGGCATCACTATTTATATCATCTTGAAGTTCGGTTCCTGTGTAACCGATATCTTCAGCGTTGATAAAAATAGTAGGGATACCTGCGTTGATCATGGTGGCCTGCAAGCTACCAACGCCCGGCACTTCCAAGGTGTCGACTAAACGTCCAGTTGGGAATATCGCGCCCTCGCCATCGGCAGGGTCCACAAATGCGACCTCGACTTCTGCAGCAGGAAAGGTCACACCATCAAGCTCAAAATCGCCAGTTTCCTGTACTTCACCATCAGTAATTGGCACGTTAGCAATAATCGCTTTGTTGATATTGGCCTGCCAAATATTTACCGTAGCAACACCGTTTTGTGGAATTTTGCTGGCATCAACCAATCCATTGCTAATGGCAAAAGCGCCAACGGCCGCGGTTAGGTTACCGCAGTTACCGCTCCAATCTACGAAAGGCTTGTCGATGGCAACTTGGCCAAACAAGTAGTCTACATCGTAACCTTCACGCTCGCTTTTACTTAAAATCACGGTTTTACTGGTGCTAGAGGTAGCACCGCCCATACCGTCGGTTTGTTTACCGTACGGGTCTGGGCTACCTATCACCCGAAGAAGCAGCGCATCACGGGCTGGTCCCGGTTTTTGCGCGGCTTCTGGCAAATCTATAAGGTTAAAAAACACACCCTTGCTAGTACCGCCACGCATGTAGGTAGCCGGTACTCGAAGTTGTGGCGCATACTTTGTCATGTTTTTTCCTTTTTGTGGTGAGCGGAAGTTGGTTGCGATTTGAAACACGCTGTGAACACGTCCGTGTGCGCTCCCCAGCCGCATCCATGCGGCTGGAAGGTTTCAAATCGCAACCAACCTCCTGCCCAAAAGTAACAAATCCTGCCAACAGAAGTTAGCTTGTTTAGGGAAAACTGAGTTGGGTGTGGGACCCTCAATTCGCATGGATGCGAATTGGGAGCCTACATGGATGTATTCACGGCGTGTCCTGCAACCGGCTCAGTTCTTCCCAGCCGAATCAGCTAGCTTCTGCTTCTAAGAAGTCTTTGGCGAAGCGTTGTAATACGCCGCCTGCGCTGTAAATTGAGACTTCCTCACCTGTATCTAAACGGCAGGTTACGGGCACTTCTAGTTGCTCGCCGTTTTTACGGTTTACTACCAGCGTCAGTGTTGCGCCCGGCGAAGGTTCTCCGCTTACGTCGTAGGTTTCTGTACCGTCTAGCTCAAGGGTTTTTCGGGTTGTGCCAGGCTTAAACTCTAGCGGTAAAACGCCCATACCAATAAGGTTAGTACGGTGAATACGCTCAAAACCTTCAGCTACAATGACTTCAACGCCCGCAAGACGCACGCCTTTCGCTGCCCAGTCTCGCGATGAACCCTGACCGTAGTCCGCGCCCGCTACAATGATGAGCGGCTGTTTGCGGTTCATATAGGTTTCAATGGCTTCCCACATGCGCACGACTTTGCCTTCTGGCTCTACGCGGGCAAGCGATCCTTGCTTAACTTCGCCGTTTTCCAGCACCATTTCGTTGAACACTTTGGGGTTCGCAAGGGTAGCGCGCTGCGCCGTTAAGTGATCGCCTCGGTGGGTGGCGTAGGAGTTGAAGTCTTCCTCAGGTAACCCCATTTTTGCCAAGTATTCCCCAGCAGCGCTGCTTGCCATAATAGCGTTAGAAGGTGATAGGTGATCGGTGGTGATGTTGTCACCTAAAATGGCCAGCGGGCGCATACCTTTCATTGTGCGCTCGGCATCCATTGCGCCTTCCCAATAAGGCGGGCGGCGAATGTAGGTGCTCATTTCACGCCAGTCGTAGAGCGGGTTAATGTCTTTACCGTAATCCACACTCAAGTCGAACATTGGCTCGTAAACTTTTCTGAAATGCTCAGGCTTGACAGATTTAGCAACAATAGCGTCAATCTCTTCATCGCTTGGCCAGATATCTTTAAGCGTTACTGGGTTGCCATCTTTATCGGTGCCTAACACGTCCTTTTCGATATCAAAGCGAATGGTACCGGCTATGGCGTATGCAACGACCAAGGGTGGTGATGCCAAGAAGGCTTGCTTCGCATAGGGATGAATACGCCCATCGAAGTTACGGTTGCCCGAAAGTACCGCCGTGGCGTATAAATCGCGGTCGATAATTTCTTGCTGAATTTTAGGGTCTAGCGCGCCACTCATACCGTTACAGGTGGTACATGCAAATGCCACAACGCCAAAACCTAAGTCTTCCAACTCGCTCATTAAGTTGGCTTCTTCAAGGTATAACTTAACAGCTTTAGAACCTGGCGCCAGTGAGCTTTTCACCCATGGCTTGCGGGTTAAACCGCGCGCGTTTGCGTTTCTGGCAAGTAAGCCTGCTGCAATAACATTGCGCGGGTTAGAGGTATTAGTACAGCTAGTGATAGCCGCGATAATCACTGCGCCATCTGGCATTTTACCGTCTTCCTCTTCCCATTTTGCTGCGATACCGCGGCTTTCTAAGTCGCTGGTGGGTAAGCGTGCATGCGGGTTAGACGGCCCGGCCATGTTTCTGCCTACGGCAGACAAATCAAACGTAAGCACGCGTTCGTATTCAGCGGTTTCTAAGTCATCAGCCCAAAGCCCAGAGTGTTTAGCGTACTGTTCCACTAGCGAAATTTGCTTTTCTTCACGACCCGTTAATCGCAAGTAATCAATAGTTTGCTGATCAATATAGAACATGGCCGCTGTTGCGCCGTATTCTGGTGTCATGTTCGAAATGGTGGCACGGTCGCCAAGGGTTAAGTGGGATGCACCTTCACCATAGAATTCAAGATACGCAGATACTACACGCTCTTTACGCAAGAATTCAGTAAGCGCTAATACAATGTCGGTAGCCGTAATACCTGGCTGAGGCTTACCGGTAAGTTCGACCCCTACAATATCAGGTAAACGCATATAAGAGGCACGACCTAGCATCACGCTTTCCGCTTCAAGGCCGCCCACGCCCACGGCAATTACGCCAAGTGCATCAACATGCGGGGTATGGCTGTCGGTACCTACTAGAGTGTCGGGGAAGGCAACGCCGTCACGGTTTTGAATAACTGGCGACATACGCTCCAAGTTAATCTGGTGCATAATGCCGTTACCCGGCGGAATAACATCTACGTTTTTAAACGCGGTTTTTGTCCAGTTAATGAAGTGAAAACGGTCATCGTTTCGTCTGTCTTCAATGGCACGGTTTTTCTCAAATGCGTCTTTTTCAAAGCCCGCGTGCTCTACGGCGAGGGAGTGGTCCACTATTAGCTGAGTAGGCACCACTGGGTTTACTTTCGCCGGGTCGCCGCCTTTCGCCGCAATGGCGTCGCGAAGGCCCGCTAAGTCTACAAGGGCCGTTTGACCCAAAATATCGTGACATACCACACGTGCTGGGAACCACGGAAAATCGAGGTCGCGCTTGCGGTATATTAGCTGTTTGAGTGAATCGTTTAGCATGGCAGGGTCGCATTTACGTACCAAGTTTTCAGCCAATACACGTGACGTGTAAGGCAGTTTGGCGTATGCACCTGGCTCTATGGCATCAACCGCTTCACGGGTATCGAAAAAATCGATACCCGCATTTGGAAGCGGTTTACGGTAATCAATATTCATAAACCACCTATTCTCTTAGCGTTCGCTGATTGCAGGAACAGGGCGTAATTCTTCGCCTGTGTATTCTGCCGATGGACGAATAATACGGTTATCAGCGCGCTGTTCCATTACATGTGCAGCCCAGCCTGTAAGGCGAGACATAACGAATATTGGGGTAAACAGCGGCGTAGGGATTCCCATGAAGTTATAGGCAGAGGCGTGGAAAAAGTCTGCATTACAGAAAAGCTTCTTCTCTCGCCACATGACTTCTTCACAGCGCACAGATACAGGGTAAAGCACCTCATCGCCCACATCGGCAGCCAGTTTTTCAGACCATTGCTTGATAATTTCGTTACGCGGGTCAGAGTCTGAATAAATCGCATGACCAAAGCCCATGATTTTCTCTTTGCGCTCTAGCATGCCCATCATTTTTTCTTCTGCGTCATCGGCTGACGTGAAGCCTTCTATCATTTCCATTGCGGCTTCGTTTGCACCGCCGTGAAGTGGCCCGCGAAGAGAGCCAATCGCGCCGGTTACACATGAATGCATATCAGAAAGGGTTGAGGCACATACGCGCGCTGTGAATGTAGACGCATTGAACTCGTGCTCGGCATAAAGAATGAGAGACACATGCATCACTTGTTCGTGAAGCTCACGTGGCTTTTCGCCGTGAAGCATGTGAAGGAAGTGACCGCCAATGGAGTCGTCATCGGTTTCCACATCAATGCGCACACCATCGTGTGAGAAGCGATACCAGTAACAAATAATACTCGGGAAGCACGCTAACATGCGATCCGTCACATCTTGCTGCTCATCAAAGCTAGTTTCCATTTCAAGGTTACCTAGCATTGAACAGCCAGTGCGAAGCACGTCCATAGGGTGGGCGTTTTTAGGAATGCGTTCAAGCACGTCTTTCAGTGCGTCAGGAAGTCCGCGCATACCGCGAAGTTTGGTTTTATAGTCATCAAGCTCAGCTTGATTTGGCAAGTTACCCTTTAAGATAAGATAAGCGACTTCTTCAAACTGACACTTTTCTGCTAAATCTTTCACGTCGTAGCCGCGATAGGTTAAACCTGAACCTGATTTACCTACCGTTGATAAAGCTGTTTTACCTGCAACTTGGCCGCGTAAACCCGCGCCACTTAACTGTTTAGCCATCTTGTTGTCTCCGGTCTTGTATAATATGTAAGGTACTTATTAAAAATTTTTCTGATTAAAACGGTTAAAACTCAACTTAAATTGGGTGCGAGGCTCCGAAATAGCGGGGGCAGTGCACAGTGGCGCTTGAAGTTGGCGGCACATTGGCTGCAGGAGCAAAGCACAGTTCCCTGCCACGCCGTAAACCCATCCATGGGGGCTCCGCTTCGGCATCCATGCCTCAGAGGGGCAGGGAACTGTACTTCACCCCTGCAT
This sequence comes from Alteromonas infernus, assembly GCF_902705815.1. NCBI lineage: Bacteria > Pseudomonadati > Pseudomonadota > Gammaproteobacteria > Alteromonadales > Alteromonadaceae > Alteromonas > Alteromonas infernus. The sequence continues at coordinate 176,329 of NZ_CACSIG010000054.1, read as the reverse complement.
CCTCGTGCTCGCCAACTTCAAGCTGCAATCGTTTATTTATTTAGTTTTTGCCGTCGGCAAATAGCGCATCTAGCTTTTGCTCGTATTCGTGGTAGCCAAGGTAATCGTATAGCTCCATGCGTGTTTGCATGGTGTCGACAACGGCTTTTTGATCGCCATTTTCAAGTATAGATTTGTACACCATTTCTGCTGCTTTATTCATGGCGCGGAACGCACTTAGTGGGTAAAGCACCATATCAGCGCCCCATTCACCAAGTTCTTCCTTGTTCCATAGTTCGGTTTTGCCGAACTCAGTGATATTGGCAAGAATCGGTACATCTAAGGCTTCTGCAAATGCGCGATAGTGTTCTTCGGTCTGCACTGCTTCTGCAAAAATACCGTCTGCGCCCGCTTCAACGTAGGCTTTTGCGCGTTCAATGGCTTTTTCTAAGCCTTCTTGCGCGAATGCGTCGGTGCGCGCCATAATGAAAAAGTCAGGGTCGGTTCTGGCATCAACGGCAGCTTTAATGCGATCTACCATTTCCGCTGTACTCACAATTTCTTTATTAGGGCGGTGACCACAGCGCTTTTGTGCGACTTGGTCTTCCATATGTACCGCGGCCGCGCCTGCTTTTTCCATATCGCGAATGGTTTTGGCAATGTTAAATGCACCGCCCCAGCCTGTGTCGATATCCACCATAAGCGGTAGGTCACACGCACTGGTAATACGCTGAACATCAGCAATCACGTCATTGAGCGAGGTCATGCCTAAATCTGGCAAGCCATACGAGGCGTTAGCTACGCCGCCACCTGAAAGGTAAATAGCTTGATGACCAATGGCCTTCGCCATCATGGCCGTGTAGGCATTAATAGTGCCTACGATTTGAAGAGGTTTGTTATTCTCTAACGCGGTTCTGAATTTCTTTCCTGCACTCATGATAGTCACTCGCTTAATTGAAAGTAGGGTAGAGGTGTAATAGGTAAGGAGAAGCCTTATGTGTATTAGTCATTGTTGAGCTTCTTCTCGATATTATTTTTTGAATAAAGAATGTGGCGACGCATGAGCATTTCTGCTAACTCTTCGTCACGATTGGCAATGGCGTTAACAATGTGTCTGTGCTCATCAAACGCCGTGCTTACCCGAGGTCCTGCCATACCAAGCTGTACGCGGTACATACGAACTAAATGGTAGAGCCCATCAATAAGCACGCTAATAAGGTGATCGTTTTTGCTGCCAGTTACAATTCGGTAGTGAAAGTCTACATCGCCGGCTTCTTGATAATAGCTGTGGCTATCTTTAACTTTGTCGAAGTGGCTGTCTAGCAGCGCCTGCATGTCGGCAATTTCATCATCACTCATATAACGAGCGGCTAAGCGCGCAGCCATACCTTCTAGCGCTTCGCGCACTTGATATAGTTGGATAAGCCCTGCAGGCGAAAGCTCCACCACCCGCGCACCTACATTCGCTTTGCGTTCGACAAGATGGCAGGTGGCTAAGCGATTAATTGCCTCGCGAATAACTGCACGGCTGACTTCGTACTTTGTCGACAATTCCATTTCACTCAGCTTACTACCTGCTGGAATGATGCCCTCAACGATATCCTTCCTTAATTGAAAGAAAGTGCGGTCGGCATTGGTGATGGCTTGTTCGCTTTTTGCTAACACAATATTCAATCGTCATTTAACTAATGTCGACAATATATGCCTATTGAACGCGCTTTTCAACCTTATAGTGCTTATATTGTCGACAAAGTATGTGAGATATTAGTCGTATGCATTGGTAAAAAAGAGAAGCTTCATAAGTGGCTAAATGTTTGTTTTAGGCCTACTTCCGCTGTCTTCGTCGCACTTTCACTATCACTGCTAAGTCATCGCTACTTCAGTACAAAACATATTGAGTGAAGGCTTAAGGCTCGTTTGCACAACCTGGTTGAATATTGTCCGTTTGGTCAATGAGTGTTGGGCGATGATTATTTGATTTAATTTTAGCCAAAATTTTTTAACTTAATGAATTAATTGAAAATAGGTGAGTGTTTTGAGGTGAATTGGATAATAATTGGACTTAACCAACTAGTCTAATTTTAACATCTTAATTTCGTAAAAATGTAATATTTTGCTTTGCAAGATCGCAAAGTGACGGTAACATATCGTTCCAGTCTTCAAGCCTAAATTCTATTGCTGATTTTTTGAGGACTGGATAAGTAGTCTCTACTTTTAATGCAGAGTTTTATTGAAAGTAAGTTTGTAATGTTTTATTGCGACTTACTTTTTTATTGCCTGTAATCCAGTATTAGCACAAGGTTATGTGCACCTCTCAAACCAGTGAGTTTAGCTTTTTAAAGTTCCAGAGAAGAACTTGAAGCAGCCTGTAATAAAAAAATCTATAACAAGTTTTATACCTAACACTCACGCAAAGGGGTTACACCATGAAAACCAATACTGACGTGTCTAAGACACTCGCCAGTAAGCTTTCACCTGTCGCACTAGCAGTAGCGATGACCGTTCCAGCTCTTTCAAACATTGCTGTTGCTCAAGAAGCCGAAGCAACAGAAGAACAACAGTTTGAAGCCATTACCGTTACCGCAACAAAACGCCCTCAAGTTATTTATGAAGTTCCTATCGCTATCAGTGCTTTTGATGGTGACAAGCTAGCCGCCCAAGGTATTACAGACCTAACCGACGTTGGTAAGTTCGTTCCAAACCTTAACGTTACGGGTTTCTCTGCGGGCCACACGTCTTCTGTAAACCCTTTCATTCGTGGTATCGGTCTTCAAGATCACCTTATCACTACCGACCCTGGTGTTAGTGTTTACGTTGATGGCGTTTACCTAGGCCGTCAAGTAGGTCAAAACTGGAGCTTAAACAATATTGAGCGTATTGAGGTACTTCGTGGTCCTCAAGGTACCCTTTATGGTCGTAACTCAATTGGTGGTGCAATTAACATCATTACTAAAGAGCCAGATCAAGGTGATGTAACTAAAGTAAACACCGAGTTCGGCACGCGCGGCCGTGTTAAAGCTGATCTTTTTGTTAACCACGGTCTTTCAGAAACCGTAGCGTTTAACATGAACCTGTCATTTAACAAGCGCGATGGTCTTGGTGAGTTCATCAATGTGCCTAACGCCGAGTACGATGTTGGTGAGACTGAAGATGTTTCTGGCCGCGTTTCTCTTAAGTGGGAGCCATCAAATGACTTCCGCATGGTATTAACTGCAGATGCTAACAATGGTGACGGTGGTTTACGTCCTTACACTGTGCTAATTGATGAAGTGGGTTCAGATCGCTACTTCGGTGGTCAGAATAGTGTTGGCGTACCGTTACGTAACACAGATGTGACGCCTGAAGGCGCTGATATCTACGACAATGCAACAGGTACTGAAGCAGTAACTGGCGTGTCGAACGAAGCGCGTGGTCTTTCACTCACTACTGAGTGGGACATTAACGAAGACTACACTGCGAAGGTTGTTGCAAGCCAGCGTACATCTAAGTACAAAGCGGGTCTTGATGATGATGGTACTGTTTTCTCATTAGATCAGTTCCCTGAGCGCGGTGAAGCTGACCAAACCTCAATTGAACTTCAGCTTAACGGCTACATCAACGAGTACACTGACTTTGTTGCTGGTCTTTACTATTTCAATGAAGAAGGTAGCAACCGCCAAGGCGACGACTCTAACTTCGACGGCGGTCCAAACTTACTTGAGCTAGACCAAGAAACCACATCTAAAGCGGTATATGTAAATGTGCGTCGCGACCTAACTGATGAGCTAAGCGTGTCAGGTGGTCTTCGATACACCGAAGACGAAAAAGAAGCCTCTGCTAACGTGTTTTCAGCACTTGGTACAATCTTCGACTCAAACGAATGGGATGAAGTTACTTGGGAACTTGCTACCAACTATACGTTTGAAAACGGCATGACAGGTTACGCAACTATTCAGTCTGGCTATCAGTCGGGTCAGTTCCCAGCACGTCCTTACTGCCTAATCGGCCAGTTTTTCGGTGCGGGTGGCTTCGATGATATCGAAGGTGCGCAAGCTGCCGTACGTGCTAATAACTGCTTCACAGCGTCTGACAACATTACTGCAACTAACTATGAAGTGGGTATTAAAGGTCGCGTTAACGATTACTTCGATATCAGTGTTGCTGTCTTTAACACTGAGTTTGAAGATCTTCCTTACCAAGTAAGTCGCGTGAGCGAAGGTGGCTTCGACACCGCAAACCTTGTGGTAGAGCAAACATCTCGTGGTGTTGAAGCTGACGCTACATTTACCTACGGCAACTTCAGCATGATGACCAGCATTGGTTACATGGATGTTGATGTTGAGGAGCAAGACGGTTTCAACCCTGTTGCACCACTTACGCCAGATCTTACGCTAGCGATTGGCCCGCAGTATACCTTTGAACTAGATGGTGGCGATTCAATTCGCGTACGTGCCGATTACTCGTACCGCGCAGAAATGTATGGCGAGCCAACATCTGCACCTGAACGTATGACGAAGCTAGACAGCCGTGAGCTGGTAAACTTCAACATCGCCTACACGCCAGCGAATGACGCTTACACCGTAGCACTTTACGGTCGCAACATTTTCGATGAGCGTTACGACAACGCGCGCTTGAACACAGGTGACTATATCCTGCAAATTCTAAGCAATGACGCGAGCGAGTTCGGTGTTAGATTCTCAACTGAATTCTAATATCAACAACGAGTTATAATAACAAAGCCAGTCTTACGACTGGCTTTTTTTTGCTTATTTTTTCTTGTTTTATCTTCATTATTAGCATAATTTTAAAACTGTTCTAGCAATGTCCGACGATTATCTATGAAAAAAAGAGCGCTCTACGGCATTACTTTACTTGCAGTATCTATGCTTGTATTTGGCTGCACTTATACTGCGTATCTACCTGACGATGAAGAAAATCACGCTAACAAATACGGCGGAGTAGCGACTGCTAAACCAGAGTTTGGTAATCAATGTCGCTATAGTGGTGATGGCGAATACGGCGTATGCCCTACGTCAAATGGTGAAATGGTAGGAACTTCGTGTTCGTGCCCCACACCGTCAGGGCAAATTATGGGAACGGTGTCGAAATACTAAAGGCGCTTATAGTCGTGAGACCTATCAATCATACGGAGTTGAAGCGTGGGGTTGTTTACCAGTTTTAAGAAATCGAGATTAGAGAACAAATTCAAGAAAAAGGAATGGGTAATTATTCAGCCTATTCCATTCGCTCAATTTGAACAACTTATTATCGACCATGTTGACAGTGGTTGGGAGATTGAGGATGACTATGAAAGGCTGGCAGAAAATACGTCAAAGTGGCAATGCGAATTACGCAAAGGAACCAGTATTCTCACCTGCATTTGGACAGCTAACCACCAAGGTATTGTATATGGGCCTGAACGGGTGCTTACAGGACTATCTGAAAAGCTAAAAGTCTCTACATCTAAAACTATCACGACACCTTGGTTTTAAACTAGCATTTTTGGCCATCGATTAGAGCCAGCCTTTTTGTTTCGCTATGCGGGCAGCGTCTACTCGGTTTGTGGCGTCTAGCTTAGATATCGCTTCTGACAAGTAGTTTCTTACGGTTCCTTCAGATAAAAACAGCGACCGGGCTATATCTTGAGTTTTCAGCCCTTCTGATGCCAGCTTAAGAGCCGACATTTCTTTTTTTGACAGCGGGTTGTTGTCATCTAATGCCATGATCGCAAGCTCGGTGGAAATTACCTTTTTTCCGGCAGACACATCGTGAATTGCCTTTATTAGATAGTCGCTATCCGATTCTTTTAAAATAAACCCTTTAACCCCTAAACTTAACGCCCGCTTGATATAACCTGGTTTTGAAAACGTGGTCATAAGGACCATCTTGGTACTGAGGCTTCCATTGGCGATATGAGCCGCTAAATCTAGTCCAGATACCAGCGGCATTTCTATATCGCTTAAAATGATATCGGGCGCAGGGTGTTCATTTAAGTAATTAATCGCTTCTTGTCCATTGCTGCACTTATCGACAACAGTTAGGTCGTCTTCTAATGACAAAAGCATGGCTATGGCATCGCGAACCAAAGACTGATCTTCAACAATCAAAATAGTAGTGACTTTTGAATTCATAGCGCAGCCTTCATCGACGAAATTTGATCAACATTGAGTTGGAGAATCACAATAGGGTGGGGAGCAAAGGAAATGTCCACATTGGCATGGATAGATGCGGCGCGCTCTCTAATTCCCATTAGGCCGTTCCCTTCTTTTATCGACCCATTGCTCTCAATAATGCCATGGTCTTTATAAGTCACTTTCACTGTCTGCTCGTTAACTTCAACATTGAGTGACACCGTATTTCCTGTTGAGTAGCGCAGTGTATTTGTCGTCAGTTCCTTGATAATAAGAGAGAGCTGACTTTCTTGTTTTGCACTTAAACGTGCGTCTACTTTGTCTTCAATATTGGTAATAACGGTAAAGCCATTTTCTTCTAAAAGCGCCTTATCTTTGGCTATTTCATCGCAAAGCGAAAGCTGCTTAATATCTGATACTGCTTGGCGAATATCGCTTAACAAAGACTGCGAAAGCTGGGCTAATGCTCTCACTTCACGATGAGCCTCTTCAATTTTGTCTTTACTTATCAGTTTATCGGCCAACTGTGCCTTCAAGGAAATGGAGCTGAGAGCGTGTCCTGCTACATCATGTAAATCTCGACCTATACGCTCACGCTCGGCTATCGCTGATAGAACCCGAAGGGCTTCCGCCTGCTGACTTTCTTTTAAGCCGTGAAGCGTTTCTTTTCGCTCCATAACGCCAAAGCCAAATAGAACGATGCTGTTCAACAAGGAGGCAAGAAGGAGGAAACCAGCACCGTTAAATACGGAAAAGTTTAACGATGTAAGTAGTACCATCATGGTGCTGATGGTAAGTATGCCCGTTCTCAGCGAGTTATAGTACCCGACGATGAAAGCAATAAAACCTACAATTGTTGCAGCTCCTGGATTTTGGAAGCTGCAAGCCACTGATAATAAAAACATCAGCAGCAAATAGCTCGGCAGTGTTTTAGCGGGTTGTTTTATAGCTTTAATGTAAAGAGTAACGAAGCAAATATATCCTGCTGATTGAAATATCCATGTTTCAACAGGTAGTGGGCGTGAAATAATTAGTGGGACAAAGAAAAACAGCGAAAAAAACAAACTGCCGTGCGACCAGCGTTTTTTGCGTCCATTTCCCAAAAGCGGCATGACCGGCGCCATTTCGTTCTTGTCTACATGGCTTATAGATTCACCCATTTTCGCAGTGCCTTCACCTACATGAGCGGTAGGCACTGCGCTGGTGTTATTTATTATGTGGTTTTGGCTGCGCATTGCGAGTATTTCGTCCTTACTGAAATACAACGGCTGACTTGCTAGTGATAAGCAAGGTGCCCGAGATAATTAACATAATACCTAGCACGGCATAAATGTCGAAAGTTTGTTTCCAAAATACCACTGATGCAGCGGTGATTAGCGCGATACCCATACCTGACCAAATCGCATAGGCAACGCCAATTCCCATATTCTTTAGTACCATCGCAAAGAGCATCCCTGAGACGGTGTAGAAAAAGATAGCGCCGTAGCCGAACGCCCACTTTTCCCAGCCATTAGACATTTTAAGTAGCAGGGTAGCGGTAACTTCCGTAACGATAGCAATGGCTAATAATAAGTAAGTCATGATGAATTCCTTTTGGTTGTTTTGTTGTAGAGCGTATTCTATTGCGGTAAATCGTGCTTAAATTGATATCTGAGCATTTGCTCTTTTCTTCTCACTGCAGGTTTGAAAGCGACGTTCGAGTGCAATTAAAGAGACGATATAAACTGAAACTATGACCGCAGATATGGCTTCGACACGAGCATCCGGGAACAGATACCAAGCGCCAACAATGCCAAAGGTTCTTGCGATAGTGTGGAAATAACCTACCCAGTGTTCAATAGCCCAAGATAATGGCATCCACATCAGTCCAGCTAAAATTCCTATGCTAAGAGAAACCGTTGTATGGTCTATCGCCGCAACCGGAAGTGCGATGGCAAACACCAAAAGGCTCATTAGCATGCCAACGAAAAAAAGGCGATCGAAGCTATTTGATGTGGCCTTTTTAGCAAAAAATTGCTCGCCAGTGAGGTATGAAAGACCAGCACCTAAGTAAAAAATAGCGCCAGTACCGATATACAGCATCCACGTGATTGTTAATTCTGATACAAAGGGAGCGCTCGCGCCTAATATTGCCCAAACAATAGTACCGGCCAGCGGCATTGCGATGAACCTGTTCTGTTTGAAGCTTTCGCGTTGCTGTTCAAGTGTTGGCTGAGTTCTTTTTAAGCTGACAGCTGTGCGAGATGACGATACCTGTTCCATTTCTTTCTTACCTTTCTTGGTTATTTCGATAGGGCAAGTATGCGTGAGTGTCGTGCTTTGGGTTAGTCACAAAAATCATCAATAGTATGTGACATTTGTCACCAAATGCTTAGAACAGGCTAATTGAAAAAGGTCGAATGGCGAGAATAAATAATTGCTTAGTTTAAGTTACTGCAAGTACTTTAAAGATTATTGCGTTTGATGCTTTTTCTTTGCTTTGCGTTTATTTAACACTGATACACCGTCCTCTTTTGAAAGTAGGAGGCTGTCGTAAATACTGACAAGCGCTATCGCTCCCATAAACAGCATTGCGATAGAAAATGTTTGCAAGTTAGGTGTATCAGGGCTTTGTTCCAATATAAGCGCTGCAGCAGCGATTGCAAGCGCTGATAAGGTAATACCAAGGCCGCGATTCATTTGCATTAGAATAGCGCCTAGCGTGTTCGCATCTCGCAGTTTTTTTTGGAGGGACATCGGCGAAGGCTATGGTGTTTAAGAGCGTTAAGTGCATTGAGCGAGTCATACCATTTACAAACAGTATTGTGGCAATAGCGAAGGAATAAGTATTTTGGTTAACAAAAGCAAATGCGACAAAACCAAGGGCTATTAACACGCCGTTTACTACAAGTACGCGTTTGAATCCGAAGGTATTCATGATCCACGTTGTCGCTGGCTTTATTGCTAGGTTTCCAGCAAAAAGCCACAGTAACAAAGAGCCAGCCTCTACAGGCGAGTAGCCTAGCCCTAGCTGTAGCATTAGCGGTACAAGAAACGGGGCGCTGCCAAGTGCTACACGCACAATAGAACCACCGTAAACAGAAAGCCTGAACGTTTTGTGCTGCATGGCATCAAATGAAAATAGCGGGTTTTTGGCTTTTTTGACATGCCGTATTGCAAATACCATGAGCACTAGGCCAATGGCGATGATGCCTAGCGATTGAAGAAGTTTATCGCTGGTGCTGGCAAGAAATTCAATACCTGCCATAAACAGCGCGAAGCCGACGCCGGTAAGTAGAAAACCTTTAACGTCGAATTTACCCACATCGCCTTTGGTATTTCTAAGCAGATAGAGAGACGCGATGATGGCAATGATACCCAGTGGAATATTCATATAAAAAATCCACTGCCAGCTAAAGTGAGTCGCTATATAGCCGCCTAACACGGGGCCTAATAGCGGTGCACTCAAGGCGGGCCATGTGATAATGGCTACGGTTTTTACTAGTTTTTCTTTGGGCAAATCCCGCAGAACCACTAACCTGCCCACGGGGACCATCATGGCGCCGCCTAAGCCCTGCAGAATTCGAGATAGGGTAAATTCGAATAAGGTTGTGCTTAAGCCACACAGCACCGACGCCAAAGTAAAAACTGGCTATCGCCGCTATAAATATTGTGCGAGCACCAAATTTGTCAGCAGCGTAGCCGCTTAAAGGAATGAAGAGCGTAACGGCCACTAAATAGGCCGACACGCCAATAGAAAGGTGGGCTGCCGGCACATTAAAGTCAGCAGCAATAACAGGGAGCGCCGTTGTAATTACCGTGGCGTCCAGAATTTCCATAAAGAGTGCCCCTGCAACCAGAAGGGCAGTGGCTAACTCTCTATTGAACAATTTCAAAGGCTCTAACGACGCGAGCTACACCCGTGATATTGCGAGCAATATCTACAGCGGCAGTGGCTTCAAGATTAGTTAAACGACCCATTAAAAAGACTTCTGAATCTTGCACAACCACTTTAATTTGAAGAGCAGGAACGCGCTCATCTGCCACAATTTTAGTACGCACCTTTGATGCAAGCCAAATATCGTTAGCTTGTGTTCCCGCGCCGATGGGGTCGCCTATGCGAATTTGATTGTGTATCTTCTTAATATAACTTACTTCCTGAGCGCGCCTAACGGCTTCATCGATGAGACTTTGACTTGGCGCTTGCCCAGTTAACAGCGCTACGCCGTTATATAAGTCCACTTGAAGATTGGCTTGCTCTTTCAGTGCGTCGCTTTTAGACCATTGATAGGATACCGCTGCATCGGCGTTTTGATCGTCAAGCTGCGTACCCACAGTACGTCTGTCATTAGCCACTTTTGCAGCCATGGCACCGGCAGCGCCTACGGCCACAACGCACCCTTGTAATGTAAGAATCAGGGCTAATAAAGAACCCAGTAGTCCTAATTTTTTCACATGCTTCCTCATAGTCTACTTATTTACTCATCGCCGTGATCGGCAGGGAATAAACTGTCATCAATACATTCACATAAGTTGTGAATGACCAACAAATGCACTTCTTGTATACGCGCGGTACGGTTAGAAGGAACGCGAATTTCCACATCGTGTTCGCTTAAAAAGCCCGCCATTTCACCGCCGTCTTTACCGGTAAGCGCAACAATTGTCATATCACGGGAAAGGGCAGCTTCCATTGCCGCAATAACGTTACGCGAATTACCGCTAGTTGAGATAGCTAGAAGGATATCGCCAGGCTGACCAAGCGCGCGAACTTGCTTAGCAAAAATCTCGTCGTAGCTGTAATCGTTGGCGATAGATGTAATTGTCGAAGTATCTGTGCTTAACGCAATGGCCGGTAGGCTCGGTCGGTCGCGCTCGTAGCGGTTCAACATTTCAGAAGAGAAGTGCTGTGCGTCGCCTGCAGAGCCGCCATTACCACAGCTCAATACTTTATTCCCTCTAATTAAGGCTTCAACGATCATGTACGCCGCTTTCTCAATATGCTCTGGCAATATTTCCGATGCCGCTATTTTGGTTTGTATGCTCTCGGTAAAATTCGCTTTTATCTGTTCAATCATGTGTCATCTCTTTGTTTTCACCAAACGGCAGACCATTTAGTGAAATTTTTTGCGCTGCATTACAGCGTCTTGATTTTTGTAATGGCCAGTATCTGAAAGTCAGAGGTTTAAACTGTGGCCTCAGCGCGAGAGAGAAACGGCCTAACGTTTATCACTCGCGATAATCAACCCGCATTTACTATTGAAGCGTGCGAAAAAACTCAACCAGGTTTCTTGCTTCATCTTCAACTTTAAAATTTTTCACAACGTGTTCGCGTCCGGCTTTGCCCATTTCTGCAAGTTTGTCCATATCTGAAAGCAGTAAATCCATCTTTTCTGTGACAGCTTGCTGATCTTTGGTCGGTACAATATACCCATCAACGCCTGGCCTAATGATGTCTTCCCATGCGCCCGCCTGAGTAGCTAATACCGCAGCTCCAGCACTCATGGCTTCAGGTACAGTTAATCCAAACCCTTCGTTATAGCTAAGTGCACTTACTAATGACAGTGCACTGAAGATTTTAGGAATTTGCTCAAACGGCAACTCACCGGTGAAAACAATTCGGTCAGTTAACCCGGCTTTAGAAATTTTTTCTTTAAGCTCGTTTACAAATTCTTGGTTACTCGAGGATATGGCACCTACAACTACCGCGTTCACGTCAGGGTATTTGGGCAATACTTTGATACACGCGTCAACAAATAGGTGAACGCCTTTTTGCTCTCTAACTCTGCCCAGAATACCAATGCCGTACTTGCCGCCGTACCCTAATGCTTGCCATGCTTCTTGCTTGTTTTCTGCTGGCGTGTAGTTGTCTATTTGCACACCGTGGAGATTTATCTTGGCGGGGGGCTTATTTAGATATTTTGCAGAGCGATTACTCATTGCAATAACCGCATCCATTTTATTGCTTAACCACACCGTAGAAGCCGAACGCTTTCGCTGAGCGGCAGAGCTAAATACAAGCTTTATCTTGGCGCGAAACACGTATTTGAGGATCACACCCTGAATCATCTCGTCAACGCGACGCGCATGAAAAATTCGCCACTTACCATTACTAAGCGGGCGTCGACACATCTTGGCGACCTCCCAAAAAGTAATAGTCATTGATGGGTCTGGAACAAAATGCTTGCCCATTATTCGCAAATTAATCATGTGTTTTTGAAGCGATGTCACTTGCAGCATGGTAGACGTTACACCAGAAAAGTTGGCGCTGGAGTTGCCGACTATCAATTCAATTTCTTGGTTATCAACGCTGCTTAGCGAAGTCTTGTTATTGGGATGACTCATTATTTGTGGGAACCTAAGACACTTTCATCAAACAGACAAAAGGGTGCAAATCATAAGATAAAAAAACGAAATATTACTAGCATAAAGACGTTTTCATTGATTCTCGAACGCGATTACCTTTGGCATACGCATTCAGTTCGCTTTCGGCAACGTCAGCCATAGTGCTTTATGTTGTCAGTCTTTAGCCTACGCTCTTCAGCCATTCGAGGTTGTCTCCGTCTATGGCAATAACGTCTATCCTTAAGGGGGTAGACGCTGGATTTAGACCATTATCTAACAAATAGAAACCAAACGCAGCCTGAATTCGCTGAAGTTTTTTGGCCGTGACAAATTCCACTGCACTGCCAAAGCGATTTTGCTTTCGATATTTCACTTCAATACACACTATGGTATTCCCGTCTTGCATTACAATATCGAGTTCACCACGCCTTGTATGGTAGTTGCGACAACGAAGAGTGAGGCCTTGTTGAAGTAAATATTCACAGGCCTTGTCTTCTGCTGCATTCCCTTGCAGTTTAGACATTTCTTTACTCCGAAAGCATGTGCACTTTTTCGTTACGAATAATGGCTTGGGGTTGTTTGCGTATCACTTCGCCTTTCTGGTTGAGTGAAAGTGTTCCTGTCAGCCCGTCGTGGGATAAATAATTCAGCGTGTTAAGCATGCCTAGCTGTGGAAGGAGTTTGTAGGCATCAAAGCCGAACGCAAACAAACGCTTTTGCATAGTATTTTGATTATCCCACGCTTGCTCAACTTCTTTTTGCAACGGCTGCCACTTATGTGAAGGCATTAACCACGGCATATCGATAAAGTGAACGTTTTGCAGATCCCGCCACTGGTTTTTACCACTATCGTAATCCATTGAGCGAGAAGTAGCATAAACAGGCACTTGTTTACCGTCGTAGGGGTTTAGGCTTGCTTCAATAATTGGGTTGAGCAGTTCGGTGTCTTGCGGTGAAGCAAAAGCAACGATAGCGTCGATGTCACGGCGACTACGAGGCATGTTATACACTTCGTCGTTGGTCATGTACTCAATTTGATTAATGCGTTCGTTACTTTGCGCAACGTCTAGCGCTTGGGTAATACCCTCTCGAAGTGAATTACTGTCGTTAAACGTAACAGAGGTAATATTCGTACGCTGCTTGTTCTCTGCGCTATTTAAGGTTTTCCAGTGTTTCTTGAACGTATCATCCATTCGCTGGTACAAGCTACTTTGCGCAGCAATAACGATGGGGGCTCTATACCCCTTATTAAAGATAAATTCGGCAAGCTGCTTTGCTTCATCCTCGGGCGCAAGCCCGTAGTAGTTCAAAGAGGTGGGTAAACCTAATTCACTGAATTCACTTTGCATACTTGGCTGTTTAAGCGCGGTGGCTTCGGCTTTATTATCTGCACGTAATACCTGTGTTGCTGAAGCATCCAGTGGGCTTTTTGACTCACTATGTACTGGTAAGTCATCGGGGCGATTCAAAGCCAGTACATTGACGCCAATGGGTAAATTAGGCACTAAATGCTCGATAGTATCTTTTAAAAGCGGGCCAATGACGAACTTGGTGGAACCAATCTCATCGACGAGCTGTTGGCTATCTGCGCCGTGAGTGTCAATAAATCGCAATCTAGGTAGAAGCTTTTCATCTTGGCGTTTTTCTACATCGGTATAATATGCGGCCATAATGCCGTTTTTCACCACTTGGCCGGTGCGAGCTAACCTTCCTGAAAGAGGAAGAAGCACTACAATGTCATTCGCGCCAGCTTCGGTAAGCTGGGTTGCTTCAAGAACGTTTTCTGGTAACGATGTCGCTAGCACGTGGCCACGATATACTTGTTGGAATTGCTGTAGGTTTCGCGCTAACTCAGCGGGTGATGCGGCATTTTCTTCGGTCAGTTTGCGCAGTGTTATAAAGGGCGAAAGTGCCGGGTACGTTTCTCCTACCCGCGCTAGAGACTCTTTGGGTATTGCCGTTATCCATTGCCACACTTGCTCTACTTTTTGCGCATCAGGCATATTGGTTTTTAGTACACTATTTGCTGCCGCAGCCAAATTACCCTGCTGTGAATAAAGCTGTGCTTGCAACTGTGCTTTTTCGTAACCAGTTTCGCCAGTGCTATCCACACTGTCTAACATCGCAAGTAATGCATCAGGTGACGCATCAGGCATGCCAGCATATGTTCTCGTTACCAGTAAGGAATAGTAAGCGTTGTTCGCATTTGAAACCCCGTCTTCTTTCACTTCATAAAGCACTTGTTGTGCTAAAACAGGCTGATTATTTTGAATGTATAAATCCGCCGCTTGAAGTAAAAGTGCATCGCGCTTATTTTTGTCGCGAGTGCGCTCCCAAGCTCTTTTGGCTTCAAGAAGCTTGTGCTCTGGCGTGACGTTTTCTTCAACCTTTGTGGTTTCAATAGGCGTAGGATTTACCGCCACAGGTTTAGATTGCGGCTTTGGGGTGCTGCTACAGCCCGATAATACCAACACAGAAGCAACGGCTGATAGCGTAAAAATTTTTCCAGCTTGTCCGAGATGACGCACAGTTTCATTCCTTTTACATCGTTATAGGCCAAGTTTATCTTAACCACTGTGAAAATCTACGCTTGCCAGCATAATCTGGACTAATGGCGTGTTACACTTGTGGCATTATCTTCATATTTAACGAAAGACTACACCACTGCTATGACAGACACCGCCACCTTATATATTGTTCCTACGCCAATCGGCAATTTAGACGACATGAGCGCACGAGCAATTCGTGTACTTAGTGAAGTTAACTGGATTGCTGCTGAAGACACTCGCCATAGCGCTCGTCTGTTACAACATTTTAGTATTGGAACCAAAACCCTTTCGCTTCATGAACACAACGAAGATAAGCGAACGGCCATGCTTTGTGAGCGGTTGAAGGGCGGCGAGTCTGTGGCGCTTATTAGTGATGCAGGTACCCCGTTAATTAGCGATCCCGGCTTTATTTTGGTGCGTAAGTGCAGAGAACTGGGTATCTCAGTGAGTGCGCTTCCCGGCCCGTGTGCGGCAATCACGGCGTTAAGTGCTTCGGGCCTACCCACAGATAAATTTATATTTGAAGGCTTCTTACCGGTTAAAACCCAGGCGCGAGAAGGCGCATTGTCAGCGCTTTTAGACAGACCTTTTACCACGGTTTTCTACGAAGCCCCTCGCCGTATTCTCGATACGGTTACCGATATTCAGCGGGTATTAGGAGAGCGCAATATAGTAGTCGCTAAAGAGCTTACTAAGACATTTGAAACCTACGCTAGTGGTAGTGCGCAAGATGTCATCGACTATCTAACCGCAGAACCTGCGCACCAAAAGGGAGAGTTCGTGGTGATGATTGCGCCGGCTCAAATAAATGAACAGGCAATTCCAAGCGAAGCAATGTCGCTATTAAACACGTTATGTGAACATATGCCGCTTAAAAAAGCGGCAGCCGTGGTAGCCAGCCATTACGATTTAAAAAAGAATGCGCTGTATCAAGCAGGGCTCGATGCAAAAGCATAAGCCCTGTTAAGCAAGATTGATCTTAAGTGCCTTTGGCAAAATACAAAGTAGTACGTTCTACGTTAGCCCTCGGTAAATGAAAGGCTAAGTGCTAAAGGAGATGCAGATGATAAAGACACTTAAAATTACTATGCCTGACGGTAAATGGCTGGTAGATATATTTTCTCAAGCCAACGACTCTGGCGTTTACGATTTAATTCATCCAAACGGTGTTACGGACGTTTCATTAAACGAAGGTGAGATGTACGGATTTCGCTATAGCCTGCAAGGCAAGCCAGGTACATCTTTCAAAATCGAGCTAGATAATGAAGTGTTAGCTGAAGGCGAGATTGATAACTCTGAAACCGCGTCGGGAAGCGGCGTGGTTTAGTCGTAAAGCTTAGACAAACAAAACCCGCCAACTGGCGGGTTTTGTGTTTGTAACGTGTTTACGACAAACGTCCTTTAAAGTCTTCGTAGCTGAATTCGCGAACCAGTTCAAAGTCGCCATGAGCTCGTAAAATACCAATAGCAGGGTGCTCTACACCGTTAAAGAACGTGGTTTTTACCATGGTGTAGTGCATCATATCTTCAAACTGCAAGCGGTCACCGGCTTTTAGCGGCTCGTCGAAGGAGTAGGTATCAATAACATCGCCTGCAAGGCACGAATTACCACCAAGCTTCACGTTATACGCTTTTTCATCGGGCATTCCGGCGCCCAGAATTGTAGGGCGGTAGGGCATTTCCAGTACGTCTGGCATGTGTGCTGTCGCTGAAATGTCCAAAATGGCGATATCCCCGTCGTTTTCCACCATATCCACGACCTCACAAATAAGCGGGCCTGTTTGCCACGCAACGGCAGACCCTGGCTCTAAAATCACATCTAAATGAGGGTAGCGCGTTTTGAAATCTTTCAAAGTAGATATAAGGTGGTCAACATCGTAACCTTCGCTCGTCATTAAGTGTCCGCCACCTAGGTTCAACCATTTCAATTGACCGAGCCATTTGCCAAAGCGCTTTTCGATAGCTTCAAGGGTGCGTGCCGTGGCAAAAGAATCACACTCGCAAAGATTGTGGCAGTGAAAGCCCTCTATACCCGTCAGATCCACATCTTCTAGCTCGCTAGCGCGTATGCCTAAGCGCGAACCTGGCGCCGCTGGGTCGTATAAGGGTGTATCGGCTTCTTGATGCTCTGGATTGATGCGAAGACCTAGTGAAACATTAGCTAAGGCTTCTTTATGCGTGTTCCATTGACTAAGGCTATTGAACGATAAGTGATTAACTAAGCCTGCTAGTTCTTTTGCGTCGTTTGCTTTATACGCTGGAGAGTAAGCATGCACCTCTTTCCCCATTTCAGCGGCAAGTTTAGCTTCCCATACCGAACTCGCCGTCGCACCGTGTAAATACTGTTTAATAATGTCAAAGCATGACCACATCGAAAAGCCTTTCAGCGCTAAAATAATGCGGGCACCAGACTCCTCTTGGACTCGCTTCATAAGCTCAAGGTTTCGAATTAGCTTAGCTTCCTCTAACACGTAGCAAGGAGAAGGGATATCAGTGCGTTGGGTTAAATCGGTCAATGGGGTAAAGCTCCAAAAATAAAACTGCTTTTAACATTTAAGAAGCACTACTGTATTACACCTTTTCTCATAGCTCAAAGTGACAATGAGTGAGATTTATATCTGAGGCTTCAATTAAAAAGGGCGCTTAATAAAGCGCCCTTATGTCTTACTTATTTGGTGAAAGGGCTGCTTTCACACTCAAGTACGTGCCATGGTAGGCCGTGCTCGTTAAGCATATCCATGAATGGGTCTGGATCGAATTGCTCCATGTTCCAAACACCGGCTTCTTTCCAAGTACCGTTAAGCATAAGTGCTGCGCCAATCATGGCCGGTACGCCCGTGGTGTAAGACACCGCTTGTGCGCCTACTTCTTCGTTGCACTTAGCATGCTCACAGTTGTTATAAATAAAGATGGTCTTTTCTTTGCCATCTTTAATACCCGTAATGTAGGTGCCAATGCACGTCATGCCGCTATAGCCTTCAGCAAGTGAACCTGGGTTAGGAAGTACCGCTTTTAAGAACTCTAACGGCACAATCTGTTGACCTTGGAATTCCACGGGCTCAATGCTCGTCATACCAATGCCTTCAAGTACACGCAGGTGGTTTAAGTAAGCATCGCCAAATGTCATCCAGAAGCGTGCACGCTTAAGGGTAGGGAAGTGCTTAACAATAGATTCCAGCTCTTCGTGGAACATTAGGTAAGACGCGCGAACACCAATGTTCTGATAATCCAGATCTTCACGAACGCTTAGCGGATCGGTTTCTTTCCACTCGCCATTTTCCCAGAAACGACCGCGCTGGGTAATTTCACGAATGTTGATCTCTGGATTGAAGTTAGTCGCAAAAGCCTGACCGTGGTCGCCGCCATTACAGTCTACGATATCAAGGTAGTGGATCTCGTCGAAGTAGTGCTTTGCTGCATATGCCGTGTAAACGTTAGTTACGCCTGGATCAAAGCCGCTGCCTAGCAGCGCCATAATACCTGCATCTTTGAATTTGTCTTGGTAAGCCCACTGCCACGAATATTCGAATTTCGCTACGTCTTTAGGCTCGTAGTTAGCAGTATCAAGGTAATGCGTATTGGTCGCAAGACACGCGTCCATAATAGGAAGGTCTTGGTAAGGCAACGCAAGGTTGATTACTAGGTCTGGTTTTACTTCGTTGATCAGTGCTTCAACTTCTTTTGCATTGTCGGCATCAACAGCGAAAACGCCTTTTACGCGGTCGGCACCCACTTCTTGTTGAAGTGCTTCACACTTAGATACTGTGCGACTGGCTAAGTAAATTTCGTCGAAATGCTGCGGTAAACGTGCACATTTTTTCACAGTTACCGACGCAACGCCGCCAGCACCAATAATTAAAACGCGAGACATAATAACTAATCCCTAATTTGGCTAATGAAATTTGGGCTGAATGCTAGCAGACCAAGGGGATTTGGCAAGCAAAGACAGCCCAAAAAATTTTAATCGTAACAACGAATGTAAAAGGTAGTACACACCCTGCTGTGTAAACGTTAACGCGTTACTGTGTCAATGGGGGGTGAGATAACTATCTTATTATCTACTCTATAGTAAGGGTAAAGGATAAGGCGTTCCTCGTGATTAGGGGTAGCTGTTGCGATAGCAATGGCGTCTAAGGTTTTGCTGTCCTGTGTATTCACTGTTGCAGCGTATACCAACACACTGTAACTATTTGTATCAGTGGTAGTATCAATAATGCGCCATTGCAGCTGCTCTATAAGCTGAGACTCTCGCTTTTTTTTGCCGGTTTCATCGGCAAAAATACAGCCAATCCGACCATTCTCGTAAATAGCGGCAAAGGGGTAAAACACATCACATACGGGTAGCATGAGCTCACACAACTCTAGTGACTTAGTCACCAGTGTATTTAAAGGCGTTGGCAATGTAACTGGACGGTCGATCATAGCGTATCTCCTTTGAGTTAGCGTTGCTTGACACTTACCAATTCCTACGCTTCCACTGACACATTAGTTTAATAATCGCTTAAGCGATAGTGAAATCAGTCTTATTTTTGGTCGGTAGCCCGCGTTTTTTGCCCTGTTCTGTGACTTTTGGGAAACTTTGATTAGAGTTTTTAATATGTGCGCAACCAAAACAATGCAACGCAACGCTAAAGCACAGTACTCCTGACACGCAGGTTTTGTGTTGGCGCTTATTTAACTAATTGCTTTTGATACCGCAAAGGGGTAGTTGAATACCACTTTTTAAAGGCGTGAGTAAACGAGGACTGCTCCTTAAACCCAAGTAAATCTGCGGTGTCAGCAATGGAGTGGTACGTTAGCAGTTTGTCTAAGCGACATTTTCTTTCATCGTTGAGCAACTGTTGAAAACTAGTTCCGCTTAGCTTTAGTTTTCGTTGTAAGGTGCGAGGGCTAATGAAAAGTGCGCTAGCAATAAGCTGTTGGTTGCACCCTTTTAACGTCGGCTGGGCTTTTAACAGCGCCTCAACGCTAACTCTAATGTGTTCAAATGCATCAGTTTCACCCGGTGAATTACCCTGCTGATAGCATCGACGAAGTTCTGTCTCTGTTACTGCTATAAGCGCGCTAAACATTGCCCTATTTTCGCTAGTAAAGGGTATATGTAATACCGACTGGGGGAAAATGATGGCATTGGTATCAGCTTCACCCATCACATCGCAGTTGAACCACGCTTCCAGCGTGCCCCGTTCACGAACACTGAGCGCAAAGGTAAACGTGATAGCATGTATTTGGCACGCCTGCCCCAATATTTTGTAGACGGTGGCAACCCAAGCGGTTGTATTGCGCAATACCATTTGTTTGCATTCGTCACTTTTTGGTTTCCAATTGATATGCACGTTGGTCGATTCATTAACGACGGTGGTGTTACCTATGTTTGCCACTAATGCGTCGAAGCGAGTTAACGCTTGAATGGCCTGAGCTAAATTTTCACAACTTTCCACCAAGTAGCCGAGTACGCCGTAGTCTTTCGCTTGAATATGTTTACCTAGCTCAAAGCCGAACAGGGAATTATTGGTAAGTAATGCGCCTTTGTTTAATAGCGAAACATAGTCCTGCATAGAAACCCGAGAGGAAGAAGGGGAAACTGCTGGCGCGCTGACTTGGGTTGTAATTTCTATTTCATTAAACCCTAAACTTACAAGATAGTTCACTATACTCTGGGCATAAGGCGGTGAAACTGATGGCATAGGCTTGTCGCAAAATAACAAAAACACTGACGCATTAGCGCAAGATAAATAGTGAATGTCAAATTATGCTTGATAGCGTTGGAGTCACAATAAGAAAAAAAGATAAGTGTCAAATGGTCAATGTTTATTACCAGAAGAAAATAGCAGCGAAACCCCAAGCGCTGCGTGATATTTTGCTAGACCACCACAACTTGAGTGATTTTTTCAACGCCTCTTTTAGTGTGTTACGGCAAGAAAATACAAATGAAATAAGCGGGGGGAAAGGCTGCGTTCGAGAAGTATCAATACTAGGCGTTCGGTTTAAAGAGGAAATGGTTCACGCTGATGATAAGCGTATTGAATATCGTGTTGTCGGTGATTTCCCCGTAAAAGCGCATACAGGGTCTATCGAGTTTGTGCCTCAAGAGAACGCTACCTTGGTTTCTTATCAAATAACGTGTCGTGCGCCTTGGTATATACCACGCTGGCTGCTTCAACGCCTTTTACAAAACGATATTGAGCAATGTTTGAATAGATTAGGAGCCCGTTTTGATTCCCGTTGAGCTTATTTTACTTGGCTTAAGCCCGGTTTTTTTACTTTGTGTTTTTGTGGAGTTCAAAAAAGCACGGCAGTTTTATAACGTAAAAGACAGTGTGAACAATGCCTTACTTGCACTGCTTCATCAGGGCTCTGATGCTTTGGTATTACTACTATTAATGCCTTTGTTTCTATGGTTACACCAGTTTTCGTTATTTAACATAGAGCTTACGGCATTATCACTTTTTGCAGGTTTCATCCTGCAAGACTTTTTGTATTATTGGTTTCACCGAGCTTCACACAACATACACTGGTTTTGGCTGGCTCATGTGGTTCATCACAGCTCAACAAAAATGAATTTCACCACGGCGTTTAGGCAAAGCATTTTGTACCCATTTGTGGGAATGTGGCTCTTTTGGGTGCCAATGATTTTAATTGGGTTCACGCCAAGCTTAGTTTTTGCCATTGTGGCTATAAATTTGGCCTATCAGTTTTTTGTTCACACGCAAACAATTGGACATCTAGGCTGGGTTGAACGTATTTTCAATACGCCTACGCACCATCGCATTCACCACGCGACGAACGCTCCCTATATTGATAAAAATTACGGTGGTGTGCTTATCATTTGGGACAAGCTATTTGGCACCTTTGTTCGTGAAGACAAAACGATAACGATAAAGTACGGCATTGTTGGGAAGATGCCGAAGGATAACCCACTTAGCGCCAATCTCAGTCAGCTTGGCGTACTTGTTGACCAGCTTCAGCAGGATAAAGGATTAAAAGCCAAGCTCAAAAGGCTGTTTGGTTACCCTGTGGCGGATTAATAAAGTGCCGCATAGCGCGACACTTTTTTTACAAATGCGCTTTACTCTTTGCTTGCGATTTTCTGCAAATTGCCGTGAATTTTAAACAGTACGATAAGTAGTTCACACCAGATTCTCGCGCCAATACAGCCAGATACTAAAATAAATAAACCGTAAACAAAGCTAGCGTCGTATCCAACAAACATTGTAGATACGCCACTGACTACAGAGCCCAATAATAGCAGCCAATAGACAAAGGTGATTATTTTGGGAGTAAGCATAGAGTCGAAAAAGAAAATATCTTTCATGATCAGTCCTTGATGAAGTTTGCAGGTAGCAAGCTTTTTTGTGTTTATGCCGCATCCTGCGACAAACTTCTTGTTGTTTTGTTATTAATGATTACGCGGGATTAATCGTCCCACGTGACTAGTTTTAGCACTGCCATAAAAACTATACAAGACTTTGTTATAAAAAGATTTTATCTGGCACCCTGTAAACCACCTGTATGTAAAATAACAATTCGTGCGCCGTCGTTAAATGCGCCTTTTGCAAGCAGGTCTTTCACTGCCCAAAACGCCTTTCCTGAATACACGGGCTCTATCTTAAATGGCATGGTGTTATTAAAGTCGCAGCAGAACGTTTGAAGTTCAATGGGGGCTTTAGCATATCCACCAAAATGGTAGTCGTGATTGATATGCCAAAGCTGTGCCTCTTGGTTTCGGTCAGGTATTTTTGAGCGCTCGCCAGCAGGTATGTTTTGTTGAACTTCACGGCGGGGTGAGTCTGGAAGAAACTGTTCGACCAAGCTTTCCAAATACCCTTCACCCTTGAGTACGCCAACGCCTATAGCTTTACGCTGTGGTGTAGGGGAGGCGTTTTTAATCGAGCCCGTGTTAAAGGTTTTTAACGCATTAACTATCCCCGCCAAGGTTGCGCCGCTTGCGACGGGCGCGACGATAAAATCAAAGTCTACCTCGATTTCATCGACCATATCTTTTATCCCTTGAAGCGCTTGGGCTTGGCTTCCGCCCTCTGGAATGATAATCGCATCGGGAAACTGCAGCTTTAGTTCATTTAAATAAGCGCTATCGCTACGTTTTTTGTAGGTTATACGGTCCACATATTCAATGTGAGTTTGCCACTGTATCAAGTCTTTAATCATCGGTGAGGGGGTAGCCGAATAGTCACCTCGAATAATCGCGGTGAAAGGGATACCCAGCTTAAAGCAGATAAAGCCTAGGGCGTGGAGGTGATTAGAGAAACCGCCCCCGAAACTCACTATTGCCTTGGGTAGAGAAGGGGGAAAAGCGTTTCTTAACTTGCGCCATTTGTTCCCCGACATAATAGGGTGTATGGCGTCGTCTCGCTTAACGAAGAGCGATACCTTCTCAGCCCCTTTCCATTTTGGAAAAAACGGTTCTACAGGCGAAGGAAGTGTGAGTGAAGTTTTGAAATCTTCAAGGGATAGCACGGTAAGCGCCTATCTGTTATTGATCAAATGCATGGTGGAAAGAGTATAACCAGATAGCGAGTTAAGAAAAGAACCTAACTATTATTACACCTAATTCGAGCAAATTTATGGCTATAAAATCGACGTTGATATTTTCTATAGCGCTCATTGCGGGGGCGATGTTCATGGAAGATAACGCTTTTGCGGGGGAAGCGAGCTCAAAACAAGTGCAGTCTGAGCCTATTTCGCAGTATGTGCCTAATGCCAAATTAGTGGGCAAAGGAATGTTTTCTTACTACTTTTGGGATGTTTATACCGGAGAGTTAATCGCGCCTAACGGTACGTACAACAACGAACCGCCCTTTGCGTTGCGTTTAACTTATCAGCGTGACCTTGAAGGGAAGAAAATAGCCAAGCGCTCCATTGATGAAATGAAAAAGCAAGGTGATGTATCTTCGGACAATGCCGAGCGATGGCTGGCGTTGATGGAAGATATTTTTCCTGATGTGACAGAAGGCGATGTCATTACCGGTATTGCGACAAAAGGCGGTAAAAGTGTGTTTTACGTCAATGGGGAAATATCAGATGAAATTCAAGACGCGACATTCACCCAGCGCTTTTTCGATATTTGGCTGAGCGAGAAAACATCAGAGCCTAAGTTTAGGAAAAAGTTACTCGGGGAAGGATAAGAGAATCATCTTCCTTTTAAAATATTGCGGATCTTTTGGTATGTCAGGAATATAACAATGATAAAAAATGCGATGAAAGTAGTGCTGGGTTTAAGCATAGCTAGTTTAAGTGTACTAGGCCTTTCGGGCTGCTCTGTGTCAGTTGAAGGGGAAGATTATCAGTCGATAGCCCCTACGTTTAATATTGAACAGTTCTTCGATGGAAATGTGAAGGCATGGGGTATTGTTCAAAATCGCTCAGGCGAGGTGGTACAGAGGTTTGTAGTTGATATTGACGGTTCAATTAACGGCAATACACTCACGCTAGACGAAACGTTTGATTACGGTGTAGGCGAGGGGCCGGGTTCACGTACCTGGAAAATTGTGAAACAGAGTGATAATACCTATGTAGGGCGGGCTGGTGACATCGACGGACCGGCCAAAGGCACAAGCTACGGCAATGCGTTTAACTTTCACTACGAAATGGATTTACCGGTGGATGACACAACCTATTCGGTGACCTTTGACGATTGGTTTTGGGCATTTGATGACAGCACCATGATGAACCGCTCGTACATTCGTAAGTTTGGTATTGTCATGGCCGAAGTGACCATATTTATGCAAAAGCAGCCTTAAGGCTGCTTCTACGTTAACGTTTGAATGTAAACACGACGCCCAGGCCATGCCCTTTCATTAAAGGGTCGTGGACGAACCATGTTTTCCCTTCATGAAGCCTTACAATAGCCGATACAAGAGATAAGCCCAGCCCATTTCCTTTGGTGGTTCTGCTGCCATCTGCGCGATAAAAACGGCGCTCTAAATTGATAATTTCGTTTTCACCTACGCCCACCCCTTCATCAAAAACAGATATAACGAAATGGTGAGGTGTTTGACATAGCTCAACGGTAACTTCGCTATTGTCATTAGAGTATTTGATGGCGTTATCAAGTACGTTAGCCACTGCTTGAAAAAGCAAATTAGGGTCCACCGTCATGGTGACCGGTGCAAGGCTGCTTGATAAATGAATATTACGCTCTTCTGCCAGTGGATGATAAAGATCGACAACGTCCTCGACAATGGCACGGACATCGGTTGTGCAAAACCCTTCTTTTTTGTTTGTTGTCTCAAGCCCACTAATACGCAGCAAGCTGTTGAACATGTTAAGTAAGTTGTCGGCTTCTTGCGTAGTGTCGATGCGAAGTTCGTCGTCTTCAATTTTTTCTAGGGTGTTGCGAAGTCTTGAAAGCGGGGTACGCAAGTCATGTGCGATGCTATCGGTTACCGACTTGATGTTGTTTACCGAGCTTTCGATAGTATCGAGCATTTGATTGAATACAATGGAAAGGCTGCTTAAATCATCCCAGTTGCTGTCAATTTGAAGTCGCTCCTGCAGGCTACCGGTTTTAATGATTTTATCTGCAGTTTGAGACATACGGTTTATTCGATTCACCACGTAAACCGCAATAGCAAAACTAAGAATACTCAAGGTGCATAAAAGGACAACAATAATCCAGCTGAAGGTTTTTCCAAACCACTGGGCGCTGTACAAATCATCAATGCCACGTCCAACATAAAGCGTATAGTCGCCAAGGGCTTCTTCTCTCATTAGGGCTTGATGGAGTGTTTTGCGAGCCGCGTTACCAGGGCGGGTAATTACTATTTCTGCGGTATCGAAGCTTGCCCCAGTATGGCGTTCTAACACCAATGGAATGGATGATAAATTGCCCGCTACAATCTGGTTATCTTTGCTAAGTACTACGAAAGAGCGTGTATTATCAGAGGGTTGACCATGAGCGGTATCCGAGGCAGTAACGCCAGATGTGAGGCTATTAGAGGCAATAGCCGTTCTCACTGCCTCAATGCCAAGGCTTTCGTACAGGGTGACAAGCGCATTTGTTTTGGCGTTAACGGCAGCATTAGATTCGGAAATAAATAAATCGCTACTCGTTAATCGCCAAAAATAAACAATTAGAACAATGGCTATGCAAGCTAGGGTTGTGAGCAATACGCCTACGCGAAAACTGGAGCTACGCGTAAAGTCGCGTATCGCTATCATGCAAGCCCATCCGCTATGCGATAACCGGTACCGCGAACGGTTTCAATAAGCGGAACATTAAACGTTTTATCAACTTTTTGTCGCAAGCGGCTAATATGCACGTCGATAACATTGGTTTGCGGATCGAAATGATAATTCCAAACTTGCTCTAGCAGCATGCTCCGGGTAACAACCTTACCCTTGTGACGAAGCAAACACTCTAAGAGCTGAAACTCTTTCGATTGAAGATCAATTTCTTGATCGCCTCGCAACACTTTGCGATTTACTAAATCGAGGGTGAGATCGCCGACTTTGATGAGGGTTTTATCTTCGCCGTCTTTGTTGCGGCCAGCTAAACCTTCAACACGCGCCAACAATTCCTCGAAGGCGAAAGGTTTGGTCAGGTAGTCGTTTGCGCCTGTGCGTAGACCTTTTACCTTGTCTTCAACTTGGCTCTTGGCACTTAATAGCAGAATGGGTGTGGTGTTACCTTCCTCTCGTAGTTTTTCCAAGACAGAAAAACCGTCAAGTTCCGGCAGCATTACGTCTAAAATTACCGCATCTAACTCATTACTTGAGGCTTCGTTGAAGCCTGATGCGCCGTCACCAACGGTAATACATTCATGCCCTTCACCCAATAGTCCATTTGCAATGTGCGAGGCAACTTTAGGATCATCTTCTACAAGTAGCACTTTCATTATTACGCTTCTTTTGTTTATCTACATTCACACGCTTGATTGGCATTGCTGCTACCCTAAAAAGGAGATTGTTTTACAGCAAGCGAACTCAAACAGTCGCAAAGCATTAACGCTTTCTTATGCTTTTACGAGTGTTAAGTAATGAAACGATCACTTTTAAGCCTTGGTATGTAGCTCGGAATTAGTCGTGTTTACCAAGGCTTAGACTTATGGCTAAGCCTTACTCGTCTCGGTCAAATCGCCTGTTTGCCCGGTATGGCGTAAAATGTTGAACATCGCCCCGGGCGCACTTTTTTTGTACTTCATGCCAGTACTCGGGGGTCATAAGGTCACCATGTAGCGACTTTAGAATATCTTTAAACTTGCGCTTCCCTACAATGAAGTGTTCGAATTGTTCGGGAAATACGTCGTTTGGGGCCACGGAAAGGGTATCAATAGCATACGGGTCATCCGACTTTGGCAATGTCCTAAAGTTACGCTCATTCATTAAACATATTTCATCATAGTCGTAAAATATCACACGGCCATGACGGGTGATGCCAAAGTTTTTGTGTAGCATGTCTCCCGGAAATATATTGGCCATTGCTATTTGTTTTATGCAAAGCCCCAACTCGTCTAACGCTCGTGTTACCTTTTCTTCGTCTGTTTCTTGCTGTAGATATAAGTTAAGCGGCGTCATTTTCCGCTCAATGTACATATGTTTAATGATGAGTTCAGATTCAGTGAATTCTAAGCTCGAGGCGCACGTCTCTTTTAGTTCTTCGATTAATTCAGGCTCAATTCTATCTAGCGGAAATCTAAAGTTTACGTATTCGTGGGTGTCAGCCATTCGGCCCACGCGGTCTGACATTTTTACCAGCTTGTAGCATTCTTTAACGTGCTGGCGCGTGATCTTTTTACTTTCAGCGAATTCGTCTTTGATGATTTTAAACACCACACCATAAGAGGGTAGGTGGAATACCATCATAACAAGGCCGCGTATTCCCGGGGCCGCTTCAAATTTATCGGTTGACTCACTCAAGTGCTGCAAAAAGTTACGGTAGAAAACCGTTTTGCCGTGTTTGTAGTGGCCCATCGACATATAAAGCTCAAAGTGCTTTTTGTTGGGAAGTAGTTCTTGAAGAAAGGCAGCCACTTCTGCAGGGTTTTGAGTATCAGCCATAAAGTAGCTGCGGGCAAACCCGAATATAACGCTTAAATCTTTGCGGTCGGTAAGCAGTGCATCAACGAACATGTTGGGGTCATTGTATCGTCGCATGGCGATAACAAAAGGCAGGGTTTCATCTGGCATGCAAATACGCCCAATGAGGTAAGCTGCTTTACCTCTGAAAAACGTAGGTTTAAGAATTTCTACTGCCTGAACACTTGCTAGTTGCGCTTTGTCAAGGCGTGCGCGAAGAGCTTCTTCTAAGTGCTGAAGGTCGCGCTCAAAATTCTCGAATGGAATATTGTAGCGGTAAATTTTGAAAATAGACTCGTACATCTCACGCACGGTTGTTGTTGTATCGAAGCTATTAACTACCTTGTCCCTGTCTTGCCCTGGTAAAAAGCAACGGCTGGGCAATACGAACATCATGTCATTGTCAATTTTGCGATGCTTGAAAAGTCTGCCGATAACAGAATTATAAAAGGTTTCTGCCAACTCGAACTGCGGGTGGCCCTCTAGCTGTAAGGCGAACACTTTTTTAAGCTGTTGCCAGAAAGCGTCGTCTTTTTGATGGACCTGCGTTAACTGATAAATTTCAGCAACGGCATCAGATAAACTTTGCTCGTATATGGTGATGCGTTCTTTTGAGGCGAGTTGGGTTTCTTTCCAATTGCCCTTTTCAAACCGCTCTTGAGCGCCACGGGTGATGCGGGTGAACCACCGATAACTCTTGTCGAAATGGGATAAAATTTGATAGGCCACCTTTCGCACCAAATTCTTATCTTGGCTTGCAGCTAACTCTTGCATGGGCATGTATTCCTTTTTTCACTCCACGTTATATCTACCACAAAACCGGCCCTTAAGTGAGGGGAGTTTGCTGAACATAGCGCGTAAGTAGCCATAAATCAGGTACTTTTTGTTTTATTATACTTTCGTTTAAGGTATTCTGATGACGGATTAATAACCAATTATACGATTGAAGCTGATGGGTTTTAATATATTAATTTGTGATGACTCAGCGCTCGCACGAAAAATGGCAAGAAGCAATTTACCTACGGGCTTTGCTGAAACCATTTATGAAGTGTCTAACGGTATGGACGCTTTAGAAGTACTAGCGCATCACACCATAGATTTGGTATTGCTCGACCTCACCATGCCTATCTTAGGTGGTATTAGTGTTCTAAGTGAAATTAAACACCGTCAGTTAGAAACCTTTGTCATCGTGGTTTCCGGCGACATTCAGCCAATGATGCAAGAAAAGGTAATGTCGTTAGGTGCATTGGGCTTTATAGAAAAGCCCATTAAGCAAGACGAGTTAAAAGCCTTGTTACACCGCTTCGGTTTTATTCTTCCTGATACCTATCAAACTGCTATTGCTGTGTAGCTGCAAAACCGCGTAACTGGTTAAAAAAGAAGGGCGAACCCATGGTTCGCCCTTCTTTGTTATCTCTTCGTTAAAGCGCTGCTTTTACAATCGCGCTGGTATCCACAATGTTACACCAGCGCAGTGTTTACTGGTCTGAAACGATATCAGTTCGCCCCATCGAACCAGTGACGCGTTCTGTTAGCAAACCACACAAGCGACAACATTACTGGTACTTCAACCAGAACGCCCACTACGGTCGCTAACGCGGCACCGCTGTGTAGCCCGAACAGGGAAATTGCTACGGCTACGGCCAGTTCAAAAAAGTTAGACGTACCAATCATGCATGCAGGGGCTGCAATGTTGTGAGGCAGCTTCAGGCGTTTTGCGGCAAAATAGGCGATAGCAAAAATACCGTAGGTTTGAATAAGCAAAGGTATTGCTATTAGCACAATATCCTGTGGCTGCGAGAGAATAGTTTCTGCCTGCAGGCCAAACAGAATCACAATGGTCAAGAGCAAGCCAATAACTGAAAACGGCTTAAACTTATTTACCAGTGCATCGATAGCGCCTGTGTCTGTGCCAGCATTTTGGCCTGACGTAGTCGCCTTCTTCTTTTCTAAACTACGACGGGTTATATAGCCAGCTACAAGGGGAAGTACCACGTAAAGGGCCACCGAAAGAAGCAGCGTATCCCAGGGTACCGTAATATCTGTTACGCCCAGCAGCATGGCGGTAAGTGGCGCAAACGCAATAACCATAATAAGGTCGTTAATCGACACCTGAACCAGTGTGTAGTTAGCATCACCTTTGGTTAAATGACTCCATACAAATACCATGGCTGTGCAAGGTGCTACACCAAGTAAGATCATACCGGCGATATATTCAGTGGCCGTTTGCGGGTCTACCCAGTCGGCAAAAATGCCTTTAAAAAATAGCCAGCCTAAAAGGGCCATGGTAAAGGGTTTGATTAGCCAATTCACAACAAGGGTAAGCACTAAGCCTTTTGGCTTTTTACCCACGTCTTTGATAGAGCCAAAGTCAATCTGCACCATCATCGGGTAAATCATTAGCCAAATAAGTACGGCAACCACTAAGTTAACATGCGCGTATTCTAACGCCGCAATCGACTCGAATAGGTCCGGAACAGCATAGCCTAAGCCAACCCCGGCTATAATACAAAGGCCGACCCATACCGATAAATAACGTTCAAAAAATCCCATTTTATAACTCTCTTATATCGATTTTTGGTTAACGCGTTTGCTGACTTCTTCGGCGCTTTCGACGCGCTCAGAGTAGCGATCAACCAAGAACGCTTTGTTGTCGCGGGTAAGCAAGGTGAATTTAACTAACTCCTCCACCACGTCTACTATGCGGTTATAGTAGGGAGAAGGTTTCATTCGGCCATCTTCTTCAAACTCGAGAAACGCTTTTGCTACCGAAGACTGATTAGGAATAGTTAACATACGCATCCAACGACCTAAAATACGCATTTGGTTTACCGCGTTAAACGATTGAGACCCCCCTGAGACCTGCATAATTGCCAAGGTTTTACCTTGCGTAGGGCGCACGCCGCCAAGGCTGAGCGGCACCCAATCTATAATGCTTTTCATGATCCCAGTAATGCTGCCGTGACGCTCTGGTGAGCACCATATTTGCCCTTCAGACCACATCATCAATTCCCGTAGCTCTTTAACCTTCGGGTGTGAATCATCTTCGGTGTCGGGTTGGGGTAAACCGCGAGGATCAAAGATTTTGGCTTCTGCACCAAAGTATTCAAGCAAACGCGCGGATTCTTCAATGACCAAGCGGCTGTATGAGCGTTCGCGAAGTGAGCCATAAAGCAATAAAATACGGGGTTTATGCTGTGAGAACGTTGAAGCAAAGTTTGCCATTATGGGTTTGTGCATGTGTTCCATTACCGCATTATCAGACGGTGATTGCACAGAAGGTGTGCTGTTGTTTGATACCTCCTTGCTCATTAATTCGCTCCTAAATTTGATAGCGCCTCTTTAAGCGCGGATTTATCTAGATTTTTGTCAGCAAGCTCAGCTAACGCGGCAACACGCTTTTCGATAATATCGATGGTGGTATTGAACGCCTTCGCTTTTTCTTCCTCTGTGCCTTCTAGTTTCGAAGGGTCTTCCAAGCCCCAGTGAACTTTAAGTGATTTACCAAAATACACGGGGCACGATTCGCCTGCTGCCGAGTCACATACCGTCACCACAAGGTCGGCATTATAGTCTTCAAACTCATCCCAAGATTGGCTTCTAAGGCCCTGGGTATCAATCCCACGCTCGGCCAAATATTTAAGGGAGAGCGGGTGTACTTCACCTACAGGCTGGCTTCCCGCGCTGCGTGCTTCCACATTACCTTTAGATGCATTGGTGATAGCTTCGCACAGGATGCTGCGACAACGGTTATGCGTACAAATATATAGAATCTTCATTAAGCACCTTTTAATAGTCTTGTGTTACCGAAGTAACCTCTATAGATATGAAATGGTTGATGGTGAACACCGGTCTTAAACTAACGTTTTATGGTTAATGTTGTGGGTAGAAATATTAACAGTCTGCGCACGTTAAATTGGCCAATGGGCCGTTGATGTACTCACCGTTGTGTGAGGCTGTATTGGTTATAACCTCTAATGCCCAAGACGGTAATTCAGGGTGGAGTTTGTAGTACACCCATTTACCTTTACGCGTATCAAGCACTAAGCCGCACTTGCGAAGGTCTGCAAGATGTCGAGAAATTTTTGGCTGGCTTAATTGCAGGGCATCGGTAAGGTCACACACACACAATTCACCTTTCACGCTAAGCATAAGAAGCGTTTTTAGACGGGTGTCTTCCGACAGGCACTTAAAAAATGTTAAGGGCGAAAGTAAGCACGTAGACATAAGTTTCATCACATATGAAATTTCGTATGTGATGTATCGTATATGAAATTTCGTATGTGTCAATAAGGCATCTGAAATTTCATATATGTGTAATAGGAATGAAGTGGTTTAAAAACTAATTAAGGAAGCGCTGAAATTTATTGGCTTTCAGAGGCGGCCTCAAACGACATCGCTACTTGTTTACCGTTTACCCCATTGTAGTGAGTGATAACTTCATTCATAAAGGCATACCACGTAGGGTTAGGGTGCCAAATAGCCATAAGATCTTTCTTGGCAGTTTGTTCATTTTCTCCAAGTACGTTAATTCTGTATAGGTAGGTAAAAGCGGCACCCCGCCAATTCAGTTTACAGTGAGTGAGTACCTTATCTTTATTGACATCTACGTTTTGCATAAACGCTGCGTAATTTAAAAAGTTAGCGAGCGTAGGGCCTTCCCAATCAACGGGTACATTAAAGTAATCAAGCCCTAATTCTGAGGTAGTTAAAATCTCACTCGCTCGATCTCCCGGGATCAAATCTATAACGTGAGTTACCCCTTTCTCTTTTAGCAAAGAAAGATGAGAGGCATCAGGCAAGCCAGAAGAATACATAAAGGGCGCGTTTTGTTGGTAGTTGGTGAGTGTTGTAAGGGTCGGTGCGGTACTCATCGGCGTTTCGTCACTTGCTTGCTGTGTTGAACTGTCTTCATGATAAGCGTTTGCGCATAAACTCAATCCTAGCCCTACGCTAATACACGCAATAGTAACAACGCGACCTAATTTAGACTTTTGAAGCGATGGTGTATTTTTCATTTTTGCAAGTACTGCAAGTTGGGTCTTTTTCATAATGGAAAGCTCAATGCTGACAAGGCTAAATAGTGACGTTGTTAATACCTTCTTACGTTACACATTTGCTTACTTATTGTCCAAGGTATAAAAGCCATTGTTAAGTATTTACTATCGGCTTTAGCATTAAGTACCATGGGGCGTTAGAGCAGGGCGTGATTTGAAGAGAATAAAAAAAGGAGAGGTCTAACCTCTCCTTTGCGTTCTTACAAGTAGCTAACGCTTACTTATCCATATGCACAACAGAGCGAATACTTTCACCTTTGTGCATTAAGTCGAAGGCGTCATTGATTTCATCAAGGCCCATGGTGTGAGTAATGAACTCTTGAAGACCAAAGTCACCATTGAGGTATTGTTCAACAATGCCAGGAAGCTCTGAACGACCTTTTACACCACCAAAGGCAGAGCCGCGCCATACACGACCTGTTACTAGCTGAAATGGACGAGTTGAAATTTCTTGGCCCGCACCGGCTACACCGATAATTACTGACTCGCCCCAGCCTTTGTGGCAGCACTCAAGGGCAGAGCGCATTACGTTCACATTACCGATACACTCAAACGAGTAGTCAACGCCACCGTCGGTCATTTCAACAATGACTTCCTGAATAGGCTTGTCGAAATTGTTAGGGTTTACTACATCAGTTGCGCCAAGCTGTTTGGCTAGGTCGAATTTGCTTTCGTTGATATCAATACCAATGATGCGACCCGCGCCTGCCATGCGTGCGCCGATAATGGCTGATAAACCGATGCCGCCTAAACCAAAGATAGCAACCGTGTCACCTTCTTGAACCTTAGCCGTTTTAAGTACTGCACCCATACCTGTAGTTACACCACAACCCAGTAGGCAAACTTCGTCCAGCGGGGCATTTTTGTTTACTTTCGCTAGCGATATTTCAGGTAGAACCGTGTACTCAGAAAACGTTGAACAGCCCATATAGTGATAAATTGGCTCGCCATCTTTAGAGAAACGGCTTGTGCCGTCTGGCATTAGGCCTTTACCTTGGGTTTCGCGTACCGCTTGGCAAAGGTTAGTTTTACCTGATTTACAGAACTTACACTCGCCACACTCAGCGGTATAAAGTGGAATAACATGATCGCCAACGTTTACACTAGTAACACCTTCACCGACCATCTCAACGATACCGCCACCTTCGTGCCCTAAAATGGAAGGAAATACGCCTTCTGGGTCGTCACCTGAAAGGGTAAACGCGTCAGTGTGGCATACGCCAGTTGCAACGATGCGAACGAGAACTTCGCCTTTTTTAGGCAGCTCTACATCGACTTCTTCCATTTTAAGTGGCTCACCTGGGCCCCAAGCAACGGCGGCTTTTGACTTAATGTGAGTTTGACCTTCTTGCAACGAATCTTTGAACGATGCCATGTTATGACTCCTTTATATCAATTATTTGATAACGCTTTATAAGCCAAAGTATAGGAGACAGATTACTATTGATAAATACAATTTTAGTAAATCACTTTTGCATATTTGTAATAATGTCGACGAATGAATAATATTAGGGGAGTGGAGCGCGACGTGCGTGTTAATGGCTGACGAATTTACGGGTAGCATTGATGAAATATTTAGAGGGCATAGCGGAGTTTTGCGCCGTTGCTGAGGTAGGTAATTTCACCGGCGCAGCTAATAAGCTTGATACGTCGGTGGCACAAATAAGCCGAAAAGTGGCGTCTTTAGAAAAGCAGCTTGGCGTAAAATTACTGCATCGTACTACGCGAAGCGTTTCACTCACCGAAGCCGGTACTTTATATTGTGAACAAGCACTGCCAGCATTAAAGGCGCTCGAAGATGCCCAGCTATCAGTTAGCGCTTTGCAAAACTCACCGCAGGGTTTAATTAAACTCACAGCGCCTGTAGCATTTGGCGAAGCATTTATAGCACCGCTACTCAATGCATTTATGCAGAAGTATTCAGGTATTAGCGTGCAGTGCATATTCTCGAATGAAAAGCTCGATATCGTGGATATGGGCCTCGATTTAGCCATTCGCATTGGAAAGTTGGAAGACTCGACGCTGGTGGCTAAAAAGCTTGCCACACGTCATTTATACGTGTGCGCAAGCGAGCAATACTTTAAGGAAAATGGTCGTCCAAAGACCTTAGAAGACTTAAAAAAACACACACTATTGGTGGGGTCGCAGCCCTATTGGCGTTTTCTAGTTGATAAAACCATACGTGCGCTACCGGTACAGGGGCGCGTTAGATACAACAGTGGAAATGCGCTGTGCAGTGCAGCTATTGCAGGTTTAGGGCTCGCCCAGCTGCCTGGCTTTTATGTGCGAGAGGCGTTGGCTTCGGGTAAGTTAATTGAAGTATTTCCCCAATACAAAGATAAGCAAGAAGCGATATGGGCGGTGTTCCCTTCAAACCGTAATGTCGCACCTAAAATTAGATTATTAGTGGATTTTTTGGCTCAACATATCGTCTCAGATAGTTAGCAAGCTGCCTGATTTACTGATCGAAAAAAAGCCAAAATCTCTACACACTATAACGTCTGTCGGCCTTTACATTGTTAAAAAGGGCCGCAGTTTCAGTGCAAATAACGATATAGGTGAATAGGTGCATAAGGATGAAGGGCGAATTCAGATACGCGGTGCTCGCGTACATAACTTAAAGAATATCAACGTTGATATACCTCGAGATTGCGTTGTCGTTTTTACCGGCGTATCTGGCTCAGGCAAGTCCTCGTTGGCGTTTGGTACGCTGTACGCCGAGGCGCAGCATCGTTATTTAGATTCCATATCGCCCTACGCCCGGCGTCTAATAGAACAAGTCGAAAAGCCAGAAGTTGATGCCTTGGAGGGATTACCGCCAGCCGTTGGCTTACATCAGCGTCGCCAAGCGCCATCAGTGCGTTCATCTATTGGCAGTATAACTACCCTTTCTAACAGCCTGCGAATGCTTTATTCCCGAGCAGGGGATTACCCTGAAGGCCAAGCTATTATTTATGCAGACGGATTTTCCCCCAACACACCTGAAGGCGCATGCGAGCGGTGCGACGGTATCGGTAAAGTGTTTGATACTCAAGCTCAGCTTTTAGTGCCTGACGATACCCTAACCATTCGAGAAGGGGCTGTGGCGGCTTGGCCCGGTGCGTGGCAAGGTAAAAATCTTGTGCGGGTGCTGCTGTCTCTTGATATTGACGTGGATGTGCCGTGGCGTGAATTGCCGAAAGCGACGCGCGATTGGATCTTATATACAGACGAGGCGCCACAAATGCCTGTCTATCGAAATTACAACCTAGAACAAACGCGCAAAGCGCTAGCAGAGGGCGAACCTGCTAGCTATAAAGGGAAGTTTATAAGCGCCAGGCGTCACGTTTTAGATACCTTTAAAACCTCACAAAAAGAAAAAGTTAAGCAGCGTATTTCCCGTTTCCTCTCCGTTAAACCGTGCCCCCGTTGTCATGGTAAAAAGCTTAAGAAAAAAGCCCTTAACGTTACGGT
Source organism: Alteromonas infernus (assembly GCF_902705815.1). Lineage (NCBI taxonomy): Bacteria > Pseudomonadati > Pseudomonadota > Gammaproteobacteria > Alteromonadales > Alteromonadaceae > Alteromonas > Alteromonas infernus. Next base: position 139,822 of record NZ_CACSIG010000054.1, on the reverse strand, counting down.
AGAGGGTGTCGATATTATTGACTTTTCAAGGCTACCGCTGCGCGAGGTTAATGAAAAAATGAATAAGCTGCGGGGTTCAGTAGCAGGTAATACTTCAGAAAGGGCACAAGTCATAAGAAACATAGCGGACGATGTCATCGATAGAATTAAACCTATTATCGCGCTAGGTCTGCATTACCTTTCACTAGATAGAAGCACTACTACTATTTCGGTTGGCGAGTTACAGCGACTGCGCCTCGCTACTCAGCTAAAATCCAATTTATTTGGCGTGGTTTATGTTATGGATGAACCTTCGGCTGGGTTGCACCCTCGCGATGTCGAGTCCTTAGTTAATGCGCTTCATGATATTACTAAAGCGGGTAATTCTCTGTTGGTTGTTGAGCATAACCCCTATGTGATTAAAGGGGCTAAGTGGGTAGTAGATATTGGCCCTAGTGCCGGTAAAGAGGGTGGTGAGCTGATATTCAGTGGGCCAGTTGATGAACTCGCGAAGGTAGAGACTTCGCCAACCGCAGAATTTGTTTTCAATGACAAACCCCTCGTATCAAGAGAAAAATGTAACTCATCATTGACGCTAAGTCTTAAAAACGTGAGCAGAAACAATGTAAACAACATTGATATTGATATTCCCCTTGGCGTTATGACAACGGTTACTGGCGTTTCAGGCTCTGGAAAGTCGAGTCTTATTAGCCAAGCATTGGTGGAGCTAGTAAAAGAGGGATTGGGTAGCGTTAAAGATAAAACTGACGGTGAAGTTAATGAGGTCGCGTTACTTTCATCCGAAGATAAGGTTACCCAAGAGGGCTTTATCGCCAGCGGGTTAGATAATATAAGTCGCTTAGTGGTTGTAGATCAGTCTCCTATAGGCAGAACACCACGCTCGACGCTCGCAACCTACACGGGCATGTTCGACCAAATCAGACGCTTATTTGCTACCACTGACGACGCCAAAAGCCGTGAGTATGATGCCGGTCATTTTTCTTTTAACGTGACCAAAGGCCGATGCCCCAACTGTGAAGGACTAGGTGTAGTGTCGGTAGAATTACTATTTATGCCCAGTGTGTATTCACCTTGTTCGGTCTGTAATGGTTCACGGTTTAAGGATGAGGTTTTAGATGTTCACTATAAAAAACACTCTATTGCCGATATTTTATCTCTTACAGTCAACGAGGCGCAGGATGTATTTGAGGATAACAGCGCAGTTTTGCGAGGGCTTAAAACACTAATTAACGTTGGCCTTGGTTATCTTACACTGGGGCAAAGTGCCACCGAGCTATCAGGAGGTGAGGCCCAGCGTATTAAGTTGGCCTCTGAACTTAAGCGTGCGCAAAACAATAACACCCTTTATGTGCTGGACGAACCGACCACAGGTTTGCACCTTTCAGATACTGCACTGCTTTTGGAGCACTTAAGTACGCTTGTGGATAGCGGTAATACCGTGGTGATGGTTGAGCATAATATGCAAGTGGCCGCCGCTAGTGACCACGTTATTGATATGGGGCCGGGAGCTGGCGAGGACGGTGGACAAATCGTGGCGTGGGGCACACCAAAAGACGTTGCGAAGAATAAGGAAAGCGCAACTGCGCCCTTTTTGAAGCAAGCTTGCAAAATAAATTAATCGGCAAAGGCCGCCGGTCGCTCATTTGTTTACTCATTTTGCATGCCGCACCTTTGTCATAGCAGCAAGCACCGTGCAATACGGCTTTGAGAAGCCAATGTGTAGTATCACACTTAAACGGCGTAGTGAGGTAAAACGGGTTTGTACCTTAAAAAGAAATGTTTTTTAAAGAGTGTTTCACTTTTTGCAATACAGTGTGGTGAAAACTGCGGTTGACTTATAGACGTCTATACGGCAAATTGCTTGTATGAAAAAGATTCTACTTACTCGCACCACCATGATGTCGATTACCACCTTAAAAAGGGCGGTCGCTGGCTAGTGCAAGTAAGCAAAAGACAACGAAAGCCCGCCTAACACAGAGCGGGCTTTTTTTTACACACGTTTTAGCATGCGTAACCTTAAGGAGCAGCATATGAAAGTCTTAAAGTTTGGGGGTTCTTCTCTAGCCGATGCACCGCGATACATGCGCGTTATGGAAATTAGCACGGCCACCCACCAAACCGACGGTGCTGCGGTTGTACTCTCTGCCCCTAAGGGGGTAACGAACGCGCTTTCACTATTGTGTGAACAAGCAGCCGCGGGTGAAGATTTCCAACCGTTATTCACTAAACTGAACGACACGGTTACCGGCATTGCCAACAACCTTAACGAAGAACTCGACGGCTTTGCCCACGCAAGCGTGGTAGATTTCATCAACAGTCACCTCAGTGTATTAAAGCAGCACCTTGAAGGCATAAAGTTGCTTGGCGTAGCGCCAGATAATGTTGCAGCGGGTATCCTAAGCATTGGTGAATATATTTCGGTTACGCTTTTCAGCGCCATGCTTTCAGCGAAGGGCATCGCTAACCGCGTTATCGACCCGGTAAAATATGTGCTTGCCGATGGCGAATACCTAGACAGCATTGCCGACGTGTCGCTAAGTAAGGCGCGTTTTTCAGACGTACCAAACGATGGCAGTGAGTTCTTAATAATGCCGGGTTTCGTCGCCGCTAATGAAGCGGGCGAAAAAGTGACGTTAGGCCGCAACGGTTCAGATTATTCCGCAGCAATTTTAGCGGCGTGTATCGATGCAAGCTGTTGCGAGATTTGGACAGACGTAGATGGTGTTTACAATGCTGACCCGAACCAAGTAGAAGGTGCGGTACTGCTTGATAAATTGACTTATCAAGAAGCCATGGAACTGTCTTATTTTGGCGCTAAAGTTCTTCACCCTAAAACCATTGGCCCTATCGCTCAACATCACATCCCGTGTTTAATTCGCAATACGCTTAATCCAGCGGCGCCGGGTACGCTTATCAGCAACGAAAAAAGTGAAGTATGGACGTCGGTTAAAGGTATTTCACAGCTTGATAACGTTACTATGTTTAACGTTGCAGGCCCTGGTCTTAAAGGCATGGTAGGCATGGCAAGTCGCGTGTTTGAAGTCATGTCGAATGCGAATATCTCTATCAGTTTAATTACTCAGTCTTCCTCTGAGTACTCAATCAGTTTTTGTATTCAAAGCAAGGACGCCCAGCGTGCGTTAACCTTACTTGAAGATGCGTTTGCACTAGAGTTACAAAATCAGCTGCTTGATCCAATCGAAGTGCGTCATGATCTTGCCATTGTTACCTTAGTGGGTGACGGTATGCGTCAAACCAAAGGCTTGGCGGCCCGTTTCTTTAACTCGCTTGCGCAAGCGAGAGTTAACAACGTAGCCATCGCGCAGGGCTCTTCTGAGCGCTCAATCTCTACAGTTATTGAAAGCAAGCGTGCGAAAAAAGCGGTAAAAGTCATTCATCAGAATTTTTTCTCTGACCGTCATACCATAGACGTATTCCTAGTAGGGTGTGGCAACGTGGGGACTGAACTGCTAGGGCAGATTGAAAAGCAGCAGCCGGCACTGTTAAAGCGCAATATTCAGCTGCGTGTCTACGGTATTGCCAATAGCCGTAAGCTACTGTTAAACAGCCAAGGTATAGATTTAAGCGGTGACTGGAGCGCAGCACTTGATTCAGCGAGCGAAGGGTTGAGCGTTGAGCGCTTACACCAGTTTGCTAATGACAACAGCTTAGTGAATCCAGTTATTGTTGACTGCACCAGCCATGAAGCCATTGCCAATCAGTACGTTGATATGATGGAAAGTGGTTTCCACGTAGTGACGCCGAACAAAAAGGCGAATACCAGCGCCATGGCTTATTACCGTAAGCTGCGCAAAACGGCACTTTCTACTAACCGTCAATACCTTTATGAGACGACAGTGGGCGCAGGCCTTCCGGTTATTGATAACCTGCAAAAGCTGTTTAGCGCCGGTGACGTTCTGCACCGCTTTGAAGGTATTTTATCAGGCAGCTTGTCTTACGTGTTCGGCAAGCTTGACGAGGGCATGAGCCTGTCGCAAGCGACGCAAACAGCAAAAGACAATGGCTTTACCGAGCCAGATCCTCGCGATGATTTAAGCGGTATGGACGTAGCGCGTAAGCTGCTTATTATGGCCCGCGAAGCCGACCTAGAACTTGAGCTTTCCGATATTGAGATTGAGTCAGTATTGCCAGCAGGCTTTGCTGAAGATTGTTCCATCGACGAATTTATGCAGCAGCTACCTGAATTAGATGCTGCGATAAATGAAAAAGTGGAAGCAGCCAAAGCAGAAGGCAAAGTACTTCGCTATATCGGCAGCATTGAAGACGGTAAGTGCAAAGTAAGCATTCAGGCTGTGCCGGCAAGCAACCCGCTTTCACAAGTAAAAGACGGTGAAAACGCGCTGGCTATTAACAGTGACTACTATAGCCCAATTCCTTATGTGATAAGAGGCTACGGCGCTGGTGGTACGGTGACCGCAGCGGGTGTGTTTGCAGATATTTTGCGTACCATGCCGTGGAAGCAAATGGCGCACTAAAGGCTAACTCAAGCCTTGTAAAAGCGAAACGTAAATAATAAGCGGTTTAAGTAAGTCATTCGATTAGGCGAGCTAAGCAAAGCATGTGGCAGATGCTTAGTCGCCAGCGAAGTAAGAGAAATAATATGAAAGCATTAAAGGCCTTCGCGCCGGCATCAATAGGAAATGTAAGCTTAGGCTTTGACGTACTTGGCGCGGCCCTTGCGCCTGTTGACGGCACTAAGCTAGGTGACGAGGTTGAAATAACATCCGCTGAATCATTTTCGTTAGAAACAGTAGGGCGCTTTGCCCATAAGCTTCCAGGTGATGCAGATAGCAATATTGTCACTAAGTGCTATCACTATTTTTGTGAGCAAATGGAAAAAGCAGGTAAGCCAACATCGCCGGTTGCTCTGACACTTCACAAGAACTTGCCTATCGGCAGTGGCCTAGGATCAAGCGCCAGTTCAATAGTGGCGGCGTTCGCAGCGCTAAATGCTTACTTCGATACGCCGTTTGACCAGGATACGTTACTTATCATGATGGGCGAGCTAGAAGGTCAAATTAGCGGTAGCGTTCACTATGACAACGTAGCACCGTGTTATTTGGGCGGCATGACGCTAATGACGGGGAGCGAGGCGCCTGTCACACTGTCATTACCTCTGAGCGACGACTGGTACTACGCCATTTGTTACTCGGGCATTAGCGTGTCGACAGCGGCTGCGCGAGATATATTGCCTAAGCAAGTAGACATGGCAACAGCACTTACGTTTGGCCGCCAGCTTGGCGTATTTGTACACGCGTTACATGCAGGCAACTTTGACTTAGCTGCGTCGGTCATGAAAGATGTTATCGCCGAGCCTTACAGAAAGTCGCTACTGCCAGGCTTCGATGAAGCCCGCGCGTTTAGCGAAGAAACCGGCGCGCTGGCGTTCGGTATTTCCGGCTCAGGCCCAACGGTGTTTGCGGTTTGCTCATCGAAAGCGCAGGCAGAAAAAGTCGCAGCCTATTTAACTGAGAACTACATTCAGAACGAAGACGGTTTTAGTCATGTGTGCAAAATCCCTAGCCAGGGCACGCTAATTTCTGAATAGTTGACGCAATAACTAAATCTGCCTAATTTCACTACATAGAAAACTGGGCAGCGCAACGCTCGCAAGCCAATGCGAACAACGCAGGCCATGCGAGTAAGCAAAGAAACAAATTAAAAGTTTGAAAGGGCGGAGAATTCGCCCAATAAAAAAGGTAACAGCAAGTGGAATTGGTAAATTTAAAAGATTCATCGGACACAGCGAGCTTTGCTGAAGCGGTAAAGCGTGGTTTAGGTAAGAACCAAGGGCTTTATTTTCCAGAGCATATTCCTACCTTAGACAATATTGACGAATTGCTGGAAAAGCCATTTGTAGAGCGCAGCATTGATGTGCTTCGTGCGCTTATTGGAGACGAGCTTAATAACGGCGAGCTTGAAGAAATTGTCAAAACAGCTTTCGCATTTGGTGCGCCGGTTGAGCAGGTTAACGATAACGTTTATAGCCTAGAGCTTTTCCACGGCCCAACCCTTGCGTTTAAAGACTTTGGTGGCCGTTTTATGGCACAAACGCTCTCGCGTATAAGCGAAGGTAAGCCTGTGACCATCCTAACTGCCACGTCAGGCGATACAGGTGCAGCTGTTGCTCATGCGTTCCACGGTATCGACAATATCAACGTGGTTATCTTGTTCCCTAAGGGCAAGATCAGCGCGTTGCAAGAAAAGCTTTTCACTACGTTGGGCGGTAATATTCACACTGTAGCAATCGAATCAGATTTTGATGCATGCCAGTCCCTTGTGAAAACTGCGTTTGACGACCCAGATGTGCGTGAAGGTCTTCACCTCAACTCTGCGAACTCCATTAATATAAGTCGTTTACTGGCACAGGTATGTTACTACTTTGAAGCGGTTAGCCAACTGCCCAAAGAGAAGCGCGACCAGCTTGTTATTTCGGTACCTAGCGGTAACTTCGGTAATCTTACGGCAGGCATGATCGCTAAATCGTTAGGCCTACCGATTAAACGCTTCATTGCCGCAACTAACTTAAACGATACCGTGCCTCGTTACTTAAAAACGGGGGAGTGGGACCCGAAAGCGACGGTTGCCACTATGTCGAACGCAATGGATGTTAGCCAGCCGAACAACTGGCCGCGTATTGAAGCGTTAATTGAGCGTGGTTACATCGACAAAGCGTGCCTTAAGGGTGAAATGGTTGATGAAGAATATACTCAGCTTGCCATGCGCCAGCTAGCGCAGCAAGGCTACACCAGTGAGCCACACGCTGCTATTGCCTATCGCGCGGTAAGCCACGACCTGCAAGACGGTGAAATTGGCCTGTTTTTAGGTACTGCTCACCCAGCTAAGTTCAGAGAAACGGTAGAAAACGTATTGGGTAACCCAATAAGCTTGCCAAAGCCGTTAGCAGACGTAGCGGGCGAAGACAGCCTAGCGGTAGACTTACCTGCGTCCTATGATGCGCTTAAGCAGCACATGATTAACTTGCTTAAGTAATGACATCACTAACATGGCAAAGCGCGCTAGGTAACGAGAAACAAAAAGAGTACTTTGTTGAGTTACTTGAGCGCGTAAAGCAAGCGCGTGAAGCGGGTAGTGTTATTTACCCGCCTCAGCCTGATGTATTCAATGCGCTAAAATACACGCCGCTCGATAAAGTTAATGTGGTGATACTAGGGCAAGATCCTTATCACGGCCCTAATCAAGCCCACGGCCTTTGTTTTTCTGTTCAAGCAGGTGTGAAAACGCCGCCGTCGCTTAAAAACATGTACAAGGAACTATTGACCGATATCGACGGCTTTGTCGAGCCTAATCACGGTACGCTCACGTCATGGGCAGAGCAAGGTGTGTTGTTACTTAATACCGTACTTACCGTAGAGCAGGGCAAGGCACACAGGCCATGCGAAGTGGGGGTGGGAAACCTTCACCGACAAAGTTATCGATGTAGTAAATGCGAACTGCGAGAACGTGGTATTTCTTTTGTGGGGCAGTCATGCGCAAAAGAAGGGTAAGCATATAGACCGCGAAAAACACAAAGTGTTACACGCACCGCACCCTTCGCCGCTTTCAGCCCATAGAGGCTTTCTAGGGTGTAAGCATTTTAGCCAAACCAACGAATACCTTGTTGAGAAAGGCAAAACCCCAATCAACTGGCAGGTGTAAATCTAGTTAGCATCGTGCTCTATTTAGAAGAATATGTAGCAACGCAACCAACACCTTGGGTAGCAGAACATCTACACATTGCGGTATAGCATGCAGCGCTAAATATGAGCTTATATAAGTACCTGCATGCGTACTTACATGAGTGATAGGTAGCACTATTCAAAGCACAGCTATGCCTAGCACACATGACTGCAGCACGCTTTCCAAAGCCAGAAAGTAAAAAGGCCGCCTGTTTTATCAGGCGGCCTTCAGTTTATCTTTCCAGTGTTTCTAGCTCGTACTCGAAACCACAATCGAGTTCAGCCAGTTCTTTTTCTAATTTGTAGCGATCTTGTAGCGCTTCGATTTCTCTCCACTTACGTTTTTTACTTTTGGTTTTTGCTGGGCTTGCTTCGATGTCTAACATGGCAAATAGATCTGATTTATCCACTGGGATCTCCTTTTTATACCACTACAACTAATACAGAGTTTTATGTTTTTAATTCCCTCTGTACGATTTTGTATCACAGCCGTCACTAAAATAAAATAGTTTAATTTACCTTTTATTAACAAATTGTGACGATATGATGACAACGGTAAGAAAATGTCCAGTGTGTTTAAAGCGTAAACAAATGCTGTATGTATATGATCCTATTTGTTTTATTAGTGACCAAATACACAGTGTTACGGATGTCAAAAAGTGTCTGTCGTATAGCCGATGAATACCGCAACAAAAAACGGCCAGCTTCCGAAAAAGCTGGCCGTTCAGTTTGTTATTTGCACCAAGTGGGTGATTTTACATCACCTCTCATTCCTTATTTTGGTGCATTCGCTGCTCTGAATTTGGCAATCAATTGTTGTGTTGAAGCATCGAAATTGTCTTTGTCTGCTTCGCCTTGAATGCCAGCAAGTACTTGGTTTCCTAATACTTTACCTAACTCTACGCCCCATTGGTCGAATGAGTTAAGGTTCCAGATAACACCCTGAACGAATACCTTATGCTCATACATTGCAACCAACGCGCCAAGTGTTTGAGGCGTGAGTGAATCAAACAAGAAGGTGTTGCTTGGCTTGTTACCCGGCATGGTTTTGTGAGCCGCTAAACGCTTACGTTCTGCGTCGTCTAGGCCCTTGCCATCTAAGTCCGCATAACACTCTTCAAAGGTTTTACCCTGCATCAGTGCCTGAGTTTGTCCGAAGCAGTTAGACGCGAGCATGGCGTGGTGCGTATCATCTTGGTTTGGTACGTTAAGCGGCAGCATGAAATCAGCTGGAATAACGCCTGAACCTTGGTGAATAAGCTGGTGGAAGCTATGCTGACCGTTAGTCCCTTCACTACCCCAAATAATTGGGCCAGTAGGGTAGTCTACGCTTTCCCCTTCTTGAGTCACTTCTTTACCGTTACTTTCCATATCTAACTGCTGTACGTAGGCAGGTAGACCGCGCAGGTAATGGTAATAAGGCAGTAATACATGAGACTGTGCATCGAAAAAGTTTCTGTACCAAATACCTAATAGGCCAAGCAATACGGGCATGTTTTCTTCTAAAGGCGCGGTAGTGAAATGGGTATCCATTTCAAACGCGCCTTCAAGTAAGCCCTTAAAGTTTTCAAAACCCAATGCTAATGAAATAGGCAGGCCAATAGCAGACCAGAGTGAATAGCGCCCGCCTACCCAGTCCCACATTGGGAAGATGTTGTCTGCGCTAATACCGAAGTCGGTAGCTGCTTTTACATTTGAAGACACTGCTACAAAGTGTTTTGCGATATCTTCCTGAGTACCGCCAGACTTTAAGAACCAGTCTTTAGCTGTAAGTGTATTTTGAAGCGTCTCTTGAGTAGAGAAAGACTTCGATGACATCACCACCAAGGTCTCTTCAAAATCAATGCTAGATAGCACGTCGTGAATATGACAGCCGTCAACGTTGGCAACGAAGTGTACTTTCACTGCGTCAACCGTATGGGGTTTTAACGCCTCGGTCATTATTTTAGGCCCAAGGAACGAGCCTCCAATACCAATTGCCACAATGTGCTTAATAGGCTTGCCGGTGTACCCTTTATGCTCGCCGCTGTGAATAGACGCGGTAAACGCTTCAATTTTTTCAAGCGTTGCATGTACTTCAGGCATTACGTCTTCGCCGTCTACCAACACTTTGCGGTCAGAGAAGTTACGAAGCGCGGTGTGAAGCACAGCGCGACCTTCGGTTGAGTTGATTTGCTCACCAGAAAACATCGCGTCGCGAAGGGTTTCTAACTTACAGGCACGAGCAAGATCAAATAGGCCTTTTAACGCGTCTTCGTTTACGCGGTTTTTCGAGTAGTCTAGAAAAATACCGCAAGCTTCTAGCTGCATCTTATCCGCGCGGCTAGTGTCTTGTGCAAACCAGTCGCGCATATGCGCACTTTTCACTGATGCAGCAATATCAGATAAGTTTTTCCATTCAGGAAGAGAAGTTAAAACACTCATTGTTTCAATAGCCCTTATGCGCTTAGTTTTTCGCGAAGCGTAGCTTCAAGTTTTTCTTGGTCGGCAGCAAAGTTGCGAATGCCTTCAGATAGCTTTTCAGTTGCCATCGCATCTTCGTTCATTGCCCAGCGGAATTCGCTTTCAGTTAAACGCTCACCTGGTGTTTTGGTTGCGCCGTTGTCTTTAAGTTTCACTTCCAAGTCGCCTGGCTCGTTTGCCAATTCTTCAAGTAGTGCAGGGCTTATGGTTAAGCGGTCGCAGCCCGCTAGCGCCTGAATTTCGCCAATGTTACGGAAGCTTGCGCCCATCACTACCGTCTTGTAGCCATGTTCTTTGTAGTAGTTGTAAATTTTCGTTACAGATACTACACCTGGGTCTTCATCTGGTGCGTAAGATTCGGTACCGGTTGCTTTCTTGTACCAGTCTAAAATACGGCCTACGAAAGGCGAAATAAGGTATACGCCCGCTTCGGCACACGCTTGAGCTTGGGCAAAGCTAAATAGCAAAGTAAGGTTGCATTGAATACCTTTTTTCTCTAGTGCTTCTGCCGCTTGAATACCTTCCCACGTTGATGCAATTTTAATTAAGATACGTGACTTATCGATGCCAGCGTCTTCATAAAGCTGAACCAAGCGCTCTGCTTTTTCAATCGTTGCCGCGGTATCAAACGATAGGCGAGCATCAACTTCGGTAGAAATTCGGCCCGGGATAGTGCCAGAAATTTCCTTACCAATAGCCACGGCAAGCTTGTCAGACGCGTCTGTTAGTTGCTGTTCTGCATCGTTAGACTGCAGCTTTGCCCATGCTACTGCGTCATCAATTAGGCTTGCATATTGAGGAAGACCAGCCGCTTTCAAAAGTAGCGACGGGTTGGTAGTGGCATCAACCGGCTGATATTTTTTAATGGCATCGATGTCGCCCGTGTCGGCAACTACGGTGGTGATATCACGTAATGAAGCTAACTGATTGCTCATAATTCTCTCTGTTCTTTATCAATAATAAGTTTGGACAACTCGCTGGAAAAGCCAGTTGAATAAAACGGTTCGCTTGCGCGTGTGTAGGGTTTTGCGCTTGCGTTTTCTTTCTGCTCTCTTTTGTATCCCATGGGGAAAAGGGCAAATGCGAATATAGCGCTTTGATCTTCAAGACACACAATTAGAGGTGTATCTGAATTATTGTTTGAATAATTATTTGTAATGCTATTTATATCAAACCCGTGTGACAATTTATACATAAGATAATGACAAAATGGCTAATCGGATTTCTCTGTTAAGCCAATTTGCGTCTTTCTTATGCCATTTTGCTTTTTCAAGCGTATCAGGTGGTACAATTATAAAATTTAAGGAGTCGAAATGTTAGTTGTAGTATCCCCAGCGAAAAATCTAGATTTTGAAAGCGACATTCCAGTAAAACAGTTTACTCAGCCTGTCATGCTCGAAGACACGGAAAAGCTGATGGAAGTCTGTCGCACGTTATCGCCTGCCGATTTATCATCGTTAATGAAAATCAGCGACAAGTTAGCCACCTTAAATGCTAACCGCTTTGCCGAGTTTACTACGCCATTTACTCCTGATAACGCGCGTCAAGCTATGTATGCGTTTAACGGCGATGTGTATACCGGGCTGGACGCATACTCGCTAGATAGCGACACAGTTGAGTACGCACAGAAACATTTACGCATTTTGTCAGGCCTCTATGGCTTATTACGCCCCCTTGATTTGATGCAGGCTTATCGCTTGGAAATGGGCACTAAATTAGCGAACCCTGAAGGCAAAGACTTATATGCGTTCTGGGATGATCGTATTACCTATGTGTTGAATAAAGCATTAGAAGCACAGGGCGATAATGTACTTATTAACCTTGCCTCTAACGAGTACTTCAAAGCCGTGAAGAAAAAGTCTCTAGACGGCATGATTATTACGCCAACGTTCAAAGATTGCAAAAATGGCCAGTATAAAATTATCAGCTTCTTTGCAAAGAAAGCGCGGGGTCTTATGGCGCGTTACATCCTTGAAAATCGTGTTGAAGATGTAGAAGGCTTGAAAAACTTCGATGTAGACGGCTATGTGTTTAGCGAAGAACAAAGCTCATCGACGGAACTGGTGTATCTTCGCAATCAAGAAAGCGAATAATGCGTTTCAGCGGATAGTGATAAATCAATCAAATTGGCGCTAACACGCAAAGTTAGCGCGAGTTCGAACCTCTATGCTCCTAAAACATTGCCATCGCACTTCTGCGGTGGTGATGTAAATGTTTAGATTCAATCTGAAGCCCAATTTGATACCAGCTATGCCTTCCCGCTTCTTTGTCAGAACGAATCCTCATCTACTAACAGACAGTAAGATTAGCAAACAAACACACTGCTGCATGCTACACTATGTTCAGTACCAATCACCCACCAAGTAGGGCATAACCTTGAGCATATTAGTTCGCAATTTACCTAAATCATTCACTCAGGAAAACCTTGAGGATCTGTTTTTTGAGTTTGGCACCATAGCATCGTGCGATCTGGTAATGGATGAGGCTACAAACCTATCTAAAGGCTTCGGTTTCGTTGAAATGAGCACACAGGAAGAAACCGATAAAGCGATTGAAAAGCTTAACGCCAAGGTTATCGACGGTAAGAAAATTCGTGTTAAGTGGTCAAATCAAGAGAAAAAGCAAGCTGCAGCGATAGATGATGCGCCTGCGCCTAAAAGAGATATTCCTGACAATGTGTGGGGAACGGCTTCTAGTAACAGTTCTGAGAGTGAAAAGGACGCGGAATAGCTCTGAGAGTAATTGAGTTAGTTAGTGCTGACAACTGAGGTTGTCAGCACTAACTGGTAGCTCAACCAGATACGGTTGCTGTCTGTACTTGGGTATTGCGTGCAGTCATAACAATGGCTAGCCATACCAACACGCCACCACCGGCCAGCGCTAAACCTACCCAACCTGTTGAAGCATAACCATAGCCGGCTGACAACGTCATACCCGCCAGCCAAGGGCCCAAGGCGTTTGCCGTATTGAAAGCGGCATGGTTCATGGCTCCTGCTAAGGTTTGCGCTTCGCCCGCCACATCCATTAAACGGGTTTGCAGTGGCACTACCATACCGCCGCCGATGCCGATGAAAAACAATGAGGCTGCCATTATATATGGCTGACCCATAGACGCGGCGTACGCGGCTGCAGATAAACCAAGTAGAACCTGAAAAACGATGGCTGAAGTTAGCAGTCGGCCTTCAGAATAGCGCCCAGCGATAATGTTGCCCAGGGTCACGCCAATGCCATAGATAAGCAAGGTCGCAGAAATTCCCCATTCGGGTGCCGAGGTCGTGTTTAAGTACGAGGCACTAAAATAGGAGTACACCGAGAACATGCCCCCAAAGCCAATAGCGCCCATGAGCAATACCAGCAGTACGTCTTTATTTTTCAGCGCTTTAAGTTCAGTCAGTGGCTTGGCATCTGGGTTTGGACCGCGGTAAGGTGCAGTTTTCCAGACCATTAAAGCGGTCACTAGTGCAAAGGCAGAAATCATGAAAAAGCCGGTTCTCCAGCCAAACATTTGCCCGATACCGCTAATTGATGGCACCCCAATAATATTAGCAATAGCTAAACCCATGATGACGTTACTCACCGCCTGAGCCCGTTTATTTTTACCCGCAATGTCAGCTGCAAAAAGCATGGCAATCCCGAAATAGGCACCGTGAGGCAGGCCAGCAATAAAGCGCGCTATATTCATTGTCCATTCTGACCATGCTAGTGCTGTTAGCAGATTCCCACCGGCATAAAATATCATCATTGAAATAAGCATGGTGCGTCTGGCAAGGCGAGAAAAGAAGATAGTGATAAGCGGTGCGCCTACTACAACGCCAATGGCATAGGCACTAATTGCATGACCTGCAACCTTTTCAGTAATACCAAAATCTTCAGCGAAGTAGGGCAGTAACCCCATAGCAGCAAATTCGCTGCAACCTATTACAAAAGTGCCGAAAGCTAGCCAGAATGTAATAGTCGCCAGTGAATATTCTCCCGTCGCAGAACTTTCTTCTGAACAGACCCGATGAGAAGCTGTCTGAGTAGAAGTGATATCGTCAGTTTGATTTGCCATAAGCTACCTTTGTTCCTTCATTTCTTACCATACAGTCGCCTGCTAGCTGCTTGAGCACGGCGCACTGGCACAAGATTAAAATACAAAAACCGGCAAATGGTATGTTTGCCGGTTTTCTATGTTTGAAAGCCATTGCTTTGGCTATTCAGAAAGGCCAAAAGCCCCAAGCTTGTGCTTTATTGGTTCATCTATTACGTAAGATCCTAGCAGTGAATGAACGTTAAGTAACGGTAGATGATAAGATTTCTTAATCATTTCAACGATTTAAATGTAGTGTGTTTGTTAATGACTTGAGTCGCGTTATTTGCTTAGCGATGCGCATGGATTTTCTATCAACACTAAAGTAATTGTTTTCTGTGCGTAAATGTTTGTGATTGAAAAAGCTGGCATTTAGTCGCTTATTAACATTTTCAGTCGGGTTAACCGCTATATTCGTGTTTATGTTTTCAAACCTACAATCACATTAAAAAACAAACTTCTTGACTTTAAATTGTTCTATATATAGAACATTCCATAAATAGAACAAATATAAGTTGGCGCCGTGTGAATCAAGCCACCCTTAATATTCTAGGTAGGCATCTTAAGAAACTTAGGCAAGATAAAGGTGTCTCGCTGTCGCAATTAGCCGCAGGGGCAGGTATTGCCAAGTCAAATCTTTCTAGGCTAGAGCAGGGTAACGGTAATCCTACGTTAGATACTATTTGGCGATTAGCTAAGCAATTAGACGTGCCATTTGGTCAACTTGTGCAGCCCCTTAGCACAAGCGTGGGAGAGAACGGAGTAGAAGTGCGTCTCATTGAGCAAGGGCAGGGAGTACCCAATGTCGATGCTTACTGGATGTCTGTTGCACCTAATACGCGGCGAGAAGCCGAGGCTCACGCGACTGGAACACAAGAAACCATTACCGTGATAAGCGGTACGTTAGAAGCAGGGAATATTGGCAGTACCCAACTACTGCTACCCGGTCAAAGTATTGCTTTCAGCGCCGATTTACCTCACGTCTACAAAACTCAAGATGAGTGGGTAACGTGCCTTATCACTATCGTTTATCACAAAGAGGCAATAAAATGAGCCAGGTTTCATCAAAAAGTGGGCTAAAGCAGGGGATCATAGATGGGTTACCCTTGCTCGGAGGGTATATCCCGGTAGCCATTTCATTCGGCGTTATTGCCATTCAAGCTGGCTTTTCAACATTAGAGGCTACGCTAATTTCTGTGTTCATTTACGCAGGTGCGTCGCAATTTCTTTTAGTTGCCATGGTGGCATCAGGTGCTCCCCTTTGGCTAGCCGTGTGTATGACACTATTGGTCAACGTACGCCATGTGGTTTACGCGCCCAACTTAGTGCCTTATTTACCGCAAAGCAAAGCGTGGCCCTATTTAATGCATGGCCTTACTGATCAAATTTTTGCGCTAGCCCATACACGTTTACCTTCTATGGAAGACACCAAGAAAGTAGATTGGTTTAAAGGTGTATCAATGGTGGCGTGGTTTAGTTGGATTCTGGGTACAGCACTTGGAGGTATAGCGGGAGACTCGCTTACACAGAAATGGCCAATTCTTGATAGCGTGATGCCCTTTGCCTTACCGGCGTTGTTTGTTGTGTTATTAGCGCCAAAATTTTCTAATAAACTGTGGAGCGTTACCTTGCTGGTAACGATATCCATAGCGCTTTTTTGTTGCGCTTAGTAGTTTTTAAAAATGCAGCTATTCCGCTGGCGGCGCTATGCGGTGCGCTCACGTTCTATTTGCTTACTTCCCATGTTGAAAGGACGCAGTCTCATGCAAACTGATATTTGGATAGCAATTATCGTGGCGGCGATAGGCACCTACGTGTTGCGCGTAGCGCCGTTATTATGGACACAGCGTCACTTCAACAAACACAAGGCCAACAATACCCAAGCGCGCTTGCCTACTTGGTTAAGTGTGCTAGGTCCATTGATGATTGCAGCTATGTTGGGCGCTTCGCTTATTCCTAAAGCCCCGTCTGCGGCCAGTTGGATAGCCACAGGCGTTGCAACTGTGATAACAATACTCGTTTGGCGTAAGACCAAGGCATTGGGCCTGCCTGTATTCTTCGGCGTCGCCGTTTTTGGCGTAATATACTGGTGCGCTTTGCATTTCTTATAGTTATTACGCAGGCTAAACGGGCGATAAATAGTTAGCTTTTTATGCTTTTCGTACCTTTTAGCAAGGCTTCTGAACAGTGCTCGCCATGGAGCACCGAGATGTCGCCAGTAGTTTCAAGGACTACTGCTCTCACTTCATTTAAGTCTAATACGTTAGCTTCCCGAAGCTTAGCGAGCAAATCGCTGCGTGCCACCCGAGTTTCTTCAAGCGCGCCGTCAATAATTTCGCCGTTTCTCATTAAAATAACCGGCGTGTTTTGCATTATTGCTTCAATTTTATCAGACCGTCTACGTAGTCTGGCGCTAACCGATTGCACAATAAATAGGGCGGCCATAGCAACCATGGCTTGCAAAAACGCTTCCCACGTGGTCGTTTGAGAAGCGCTGGCGAGCAATGAGCCTACCGCTACCGTCATTACGAAGTCGAAGTTTGTCATTTTCGAAAAAGAACGTAAGCCGTTAATACGAATCAGTAATACTACCCATACCATTGCCATAACAGTTAGGAAAAAGCCTCTACATATCAAGTCGAGCGTTGGGCTAGCGCTAAACATACACATCTCCTCATATTGCTATAGCATCAATATCCATTTGTTTACATAGAGTATTAGCAATACGTTGAGTCGAAGCGTTGAGATTTATGCTTAGACAAACTCGCTGTACACTATTTTATTTTCCCATGGCTTTGTCGCCCCAGATTTCTTTTAAGCGCTGGTCGCGACCACAGTTCCAACGGTAGAATTTGTACCGAACAGGACTTTTCTTATAGAAATCTTGGAGACCTATTTCATCACCTTTAATTGGATAAAAAGTAGATGCATCAAGTATTGGTGTCACCACGTCTTTATTCGGAAACTGGGTGATTACGTCAGCTTTTGTTTTTTCGGCGATAGCACGTTCTTTATCGTTCGCAACAAAAATAGCGCTTAGGTAGCTGGGACCTTTGTCGCAAAACTGCCCTCTGTCATCAAAAGGGTCAAAGAACGGTTTAGGCTGCAATTAATTTCATCGCAGTTTGAAACATCACCTTTTCTCGCTTACAAATGGAAGAGCTTAGCTAGCGATTAACAGTATCGCACTAGAATCGAAAACAATTAATGCCAAAAGAGGGTAAGTAAAATTTTCATCAGACTCTGTAGTCTGCATTCACTGGTAGCAAAGTGAACGCCATCCTATTTCGCCCGACTGCTCTGTAGCCCAGCCATGACAGGGATTGTAGTAAGAGTCTTTCGATCGGCAGAGCACTTGCATCTCAGCAATTACGTGTGAGTCAAAATACGCGACAACGTGTGATTTCACTCTGTGAAGTAGTTCAGTTTTGCTTAACGCTAATCAAACGTTGCTTTACTTCGTGCAGCCGGTTGTCGTTTGTTCAGGTCTCTAAAAGAGCTTGGCTCAGATTTAATTAAGTAGAAAGTAAGGAAGATAATATGTCGATAGTCAAATCAGGTAGTGCAGCATACAAACCGTTGGGTAAAGAAGGAAAGGGCAGTATTTCTACGGAAACGGGCGCCTTATCTAATCAGCCCTATGGTTTTAATACACGTTTTGAAGATGGAAAAGGGACTAACCCCGAAGAATTGATTGGTGCCGCCCATGCGAGTTGTTTCACCATGGCGCTTTCTTTTGCATTATCCGATGCAGGGTATGATGACGGCGAATTAAATACCACTGCCAAAATAAGCCTAGACAAAAGTGATGACGGTTTTGAAATTACCAAGTCGGCGTTAACATTAGACGCTGAAGTTGAAGGTATCACAGAAGACGAGTTTGAGAAGATTGCTCAGGAAGCGAAAGAAAACTGCCCTGTGTCTCAATTACTTAATGCCAACATTACGTTGGAATATAAGCTAAATAATAGCTGAGGTGTTAGCACTGAGCGTTGAGGTAAACGCGCTAGGCGCTAGAAAACAGTAAACACATTTAAAAAAGCTCGCTTCTGTTAGCGAGCTTTATTTATATCCGCTTAAAAATTTAGATGTAAAAAGCCCCCAGTAATTGAGATGTTTGATTACCGGGGGCTTTTAGTTTAAACGCTTCTGTTAGGGTAGCTAGCGGTTAACTGCCATTAACCTATTTACCGATTAGGCCACAAGCAACGCGTTCGCCGCCACCACCTAGTTTTTTAGGGGAGTCTGAGTAGTTGTCGCCGCCTGCGTGAATCATAAGTGCACGACCTTCAATATCTTCAAGCTCTAGCTCTGGGGCGAAAATAGGCTGCGTGGCTTTTCCGTTTTCATCAACATACAGCACGGGAAGATCGCCTTCGTGCCCTTTCTCAGACCATGGAGCTCTGTGTTTATTGGTATCTTCTGGGTCGAAGTGTCCGCCGGCAGCACCACCAAGTATTTTTTTACCCGTCTTTCATAGCCGTTGAGCAATCACCATTTTGATGAACATGAAACCCGTGTATACCCGGCGTTAAACCGGAAAGGTTAGGCGTAAAAACCACACCATCATCGTCGTAACTGCTTACCTTTACAGTACCCATGCTCTGGTTGGTTTTAAGGTTATTCATCACCACCTCTTTTCCTTCGTGTTGGTGATGACCTGCTAAGCTGCCTGCACTTAGAATCAGTGAGATAGACCCTGCTAGGGTAGATAATAAACGTTTTTTCATCGTGTTCTCCTTCACTAGATTAATGACGTATTTTTGAAAACTACAAACCTTAACGAGCATAAAGTAAACCAGTTGCGCGAACTCTACAGCAAAGCTGTTAAGGCCTTTACCAATGTAGACTCTAAGGAAGCCAGCGTTTAGCTAAACAAAATTAACCGCAGCGCATAATGAAAGGGTTATACCCTGTGTATGAAAAAGTTACTGTATGCTTTACCTTGGACGTTTCATTTCTTTGAAGACGTACAGATGGAAGATTCATGTTACGGCGGTAAAACTCAGTAACAATATCTAAGTAGCACTTTTATCCTATTAGCCTTACAGTTAGCGCATATAAATTCACATTAGAGGCAAGGGCATGTATACACTTTACGGTTACCCTAAAACCCGCTCGGTTCGTGTAGCGTGGGCGCTGGAAGAAATTGGTTTACCTTACGAATACAAACTAATCGACTTGAAACAAGGTCAGCATTTGTCTGATGAATATAAAGCAGTAAGCCCATCGGCGAAAATACCGGTATTGGCAACCCCCGAGGGCACACTGTCTGAGTCAGCTGCCATTGTCACTTACTTGGCTGAGCGCCACGGTATGCAAGAATTTATTCCCGAGCCTGGCAGTTTCTCGCGGGCTAAGTACGAAGAGATGATGCTATTTCTCACCAGTGAGCTAGAACAGCCGGTTTGGAATTTAGCCAAGCACACGTTTGCTTTACCCGAATCGCAAAGATTGGAGGAAATGCACGGCGTTAGTGCGTGGGAGTTTCAGCGTGCGCTCAGGGTGTTTGCTTCTATGCTTGGCGGTAACGAATTTGTTTGCGGTAACATGTTTACTATGGCCGACGTTATTGCAGGGCATATTTTAGCGTGGGCTAAGGGCAGTAAGTTAGCAATCGACTTTCAAAATATAAGTGACTACGCACAACGTGTACTGTCACGAGAAGCCTATGAGCGTGCGTGGCGCGGCGAAATGTCGCACTTACCCGCTCAATAAGATAGGTTTTATTGTTTAGCCTATATAGTGCCAATAATAATTACGACAGAGCAAAAGCTCCTATCCAAGGAAATATCATGAAATTATTCAAAACGTTGCTAGTTAGCAGTGCAGTTGCAATTGCGTTAAGTTCACCGCTTGCGGTTACCTATGCGCACAATCATCAGGGTGATAATGAAATGGTCGCCAAAGCGGCGCACACTGAGCATGAGAAGCTCTTCGCCTTGTTTGCTGCCGCTGATCAGCGAAATATAGAGCTTAATCCGATTATGGCGATTTTCCGTGGTGATATGCGCTATGCCGACAGAATGGGTGACTTCTTGACAGACTCCCACGCATTAGCGGGAAAAACGGCTACACAGCTTAATTTGTCAGAACTTAAACAAATTGACCGCAGCAAGTTAAGCGATACTGATAAGCTTGCCTACGATGTATTTAAATACAACCAAGAACGCTCGCTAAAGATGTCGTCAGACGAAATTGAAGCGCTTACAGAAGTACGTCCTGTGAACCACTTCAGTGGATTCCATACCTTTTACCCTACGTTTGCGAGCGGAAAGGGCGCTGCACCATTTAAAACGGTAGAAGATTACGAGAACAATTTATCTCGCCATAAGGATTACATCGCGATTTCTGACCGTGCTATTGGTAAGTTTCGCGAAGGGATGGAAAGTGGGGTGCTTGAAACTAAGCTAACTATCGACCGTGTGATAAAACAGTTTGATACTCAGCTGGCTATCCCTATCAAAGAGTCGCAGTTCTGGGGACCAATCACCATGTTTCCAGAGAGCTTTTCCGACGAGGAAAAAGCGCGTTTGAGCGCTGACTACGAGAAAGCGACGCAAGAGATTTACGATGCAACCACGCGTATGCGCGACTTTCTTCGGGATGAGTATTTGCCTGTTGCCCGTGAAAGTATTGGCCTTAGCGATATGAAAGGTGGTGCAAAGCTTTATCAATTGATGGTAGAAGGTTCAACGACACTGCCAATGACGCCTGATGAGCTTCACAAGCTGGGCTTAAAAGAAGTTAAGCGTATCAAAAATGACATGCTTGAAATTAAAGACGAAGTAAAGTTTGAAGGCACGTTAAACGAGTTCTTCGACTATGTGCGCACCGATCCCAAGTTTAAGCCTGAAAGTCGTGAGGCGCTAACCCAGAGCTATTATGATATTGGTCGTGAAGTGGACGAAAAAATTGACCAATACTTTTCATTGCTGCCTAAGTCTGAGTTAGAAATAAAGCCCTACGACCCTGCTATTGAGCAATTTAGCGCGGGTGGCTCTTATCAGCCGGGCACCCCAGATGGTTCTCGCCCGGGAACCTTCTACTTTAACGCGTACGACTTGCCAAGCCGCTTAACAACGGGCAACGTTACCTTATACCTACACGAAGGCGCGCCAGGTCATCATTTCCAAGTGAGTCTTGCGCAAGAAAATGAAGCGCTACCGTCGTTCATGCGCTTTAGTTTCCTACCTGCGTTTGGCGAGGGGTGGGCGCTGTATTCTGAAACGCTAGGCTATGAAATGGGCTTCTTTGAAGACCCGTGGAACCGTTACGGCACGCTTCAAGACGAACAACTTCGCGCAATGCGTTTGGTAGTAGATACCGGTATTCATGCTAAAGGTTGGACCCGTGAACAAGCCATCGACTTCATGCTTGATAACTCAGGTATGACGCGTACGGAAGTGGTAGCAGAAGTAGAGCGTTATATCGCTATTCCTTCGCAAGCGCTGTCTTATAAAGTTGGCGCACTTAAGATTCAAGAGCTGCGCGCTCGTGCTGAAAAAGCCCTTGGCGATGATTTCGATATTCGTGAATTCCACGCCCAAGTACTCAACACAGGCGGTATTCCACTGGCTATTTTAGAGCAGAAAATTGACCGATGGATCGCGAGTCAAAAAAGCGCGTAAATAACCAGAAAATAAGTAAATCTTAAAACATCTTAAAGCCAGTAAGTATAGACCTTACTGGCTTTTTAGTTTTTGCGACCAATGGCAGTGATCTTGTTGCATCCCTTCACTAGAGTAATAAGTAGACAGTTTTTTACTAAAAGTAATGGAGAGAAAACGTGGAATTAGGGCTTTTTTCGTTGAGTTTAGCCGTTAAGGATATCAGTAAATCGAAAACATTTTATGAAGCACTGGGTTTCGAAGCCATGCCCTCCTGTGGATCTATTGAAGATAAATGGTTAATGATGAAAAACGGGTCTACCATGATTGGCTTGTTTGAGGGGATGTTTGAAGACAACATCATGACTTTTAATCCCAATGACGTGAGAGCCCTTCAAGCTAACTTAGTGGAGCAGGGGGTAGCCCTAGAAGTTCCTGTAAAAGGTGATAGCGGCCCTGGGCATTTAATTGT
Source organism: Alteromonas infernus (assembly GCF_902705815.1). Classification (NCBI taxonomy): domain Bacteria; kingdom Pseudomonadati; phylum Pseudomonadota; class Gammaproteobacteria; order Alteromonadales; family Alteromonadaceae; genus Alteromonas; species Alteromonas infernus. Next base: position 117,508 of record NZ_CACSIG010000054.1, on the reverse strand, counting down.
CAAAGACCCAGACGGCAACGCTATCATGTTCGATCAGTTCTAGATTCGGGCTGCTAGCTCAGCGCCTTGGCGAATAGCCCGTTTAGCGTCGAGTTCAGCCGCTACGTCGGCACCGCCAATAATGTGAACACTTACGCCAGCCTCTTCAAGCGGTTGCTGTAGTGGCTTAAAGGGCTCTTGCCCTGCACACACGATAATATTGTCTACAGGCAACACCTTCGGCGCGTCGTTAATAAAGACGTGTAGACCTTCATCGTCCACCTTTTCGTAGCTCACGCCATTTATCATTTGAACATTGTGATGTTTCAATGACTGACGATGGATCCAGCCCGTTGTTTTGCCAAGTCCTTTTCCGACTTTTGAGGTCTTACGTTGTAGTAAATACACTTCACGCTCAGAGGGCTCTATGGCTTTTTCTTTTAGCGCGCCAGGCGCTGAATAACCTTTATCGATTCCCCAATGGTCCAGCCATTTTTCCTTGTCTTGTGCCAAGTGCTCATGTTCAACTAAGAACTCGGCCACATCAAAGCCTATGCCGCCCGCACCAATAATTGCGACTTTTTTTCCAACCGGTTTATGGTCGCGAAGCACATCCAAGTAACTCATTACTTTTCGGTGATCGTGCCCTTCAATTGTCAGCTTGCGTGGGTTTATACCTGTTGCCAACACAACTTCATCAAAGCCCATATTTAAAAGGCTTTCAGCATTAACCTCGTGGTTAAGATGAATCGTCACGCCAACGCGAGCTAGCTGGTTATCGAAATAGCGTAGAGTTTCGTAAAACTCTTCTTTGCCAGGTACTTGTTTTGCATAATTAAACTGGCCGCCAATTTCACTCGCTTTATCAAATAGGTGTACCTCGTGCCCACGGTCGGCGGCATACATAGAAAACGCCAACCCAGCAGGGCCAGCTCCTACAACCGCTAGCTTTTTCTTGGCTTGGGTAGGCGTAAAGGTCAGTTCGGTTTCATAGCAGGCCTGAGGGTTTACCAGGCAACTAGCACGTTTTTGTTCAAATGCATGGTCTAGGCACGCCTGATTACATGCAATACACGTGTTGATAAGCTTAGATTCATTGCGCATGGCCTTGGCAACGAAATGTGCATCGGCAAGAAATGGTCGTGCCATCGACACCATGTCAGCATGGCCTTCAGCCAACACCGACTCTGCTACCTCTGGAGTATTAATTCGGTTAGTGGTAACAAGGGGAATAGACACTTCCTTTTTCATACGCTGGGTGATCCAGGTAAACGCTGCGCGCGGTACGGAAGTCGAAATTGTTGGCACTCGCGCTTCATGCCAGCCAATGCCGGTATTAATAAGCGTTGCCCCTGCCTTTTCAATTTCTTTGGCTAAGTAGACCACCTCATCCCACTTTGCCCCGCCTTCAACCAAATCCAGCATAGACAAGCGATAGATTATAATGAAGTTAGTGCCCACTTTTTCACGAACGCCTTTTACTATCTCTAGGGCTAAACGCGCACGATTTTCTAAACTGCCGCCCCACTCATCGTTTCTGTGGTTGGTGCGCTCACAAAAAAACTGGTTAATGAGGTAGCCTTCAGAACCCATGATCTCAACGCCATCGTACCCCGCCTTTTGCGCAAGGCTTGAGCACTTAATGTAATCTTTAATGGTGCCTCTTACGCCGCGAGAGGAAAGCTCACGAGGTTTAAATGGCGTGATAGGCGATTTCATAGGCGAAGCAGAAACCGCTAAAGGGTGATAGCCGTAGCGACCTGAATGCAGTATTTGCATACAGATTTTACCGTCTTCTTGGTGCACGGCATCGGTAATTACGCGGTGCTTTTTAGCATGACGAGAGCGGGTCATTCTGCCGGCAAAAGGGGCTACCCAGCCTGAAATGTTAGGGCTTATCCCACCGGTTACGATAAGACCTGCGCCTCCTTTAGCTCGCTCGGCGTAAAACGCCGCAAGCTTGTCAAACCCGCCTTTTTCTTCTTCCAGACCCAAGTGCATAGAGCCCATTAGCGTGCGGTTTTTCAGTGTGGTGAAGCCCAAGTCTAGCGGGGCTAATAAGTTAGGGTAAAAAGGCGAAGGCTGCGGTGAGGGCGTGCTCATAATTATTCTCTGTTGTTATTGGTTATGAGGGCAGTTGGCGCACAACGTTTTATTATGGCGCGTGAGTAGGTGAACTTGCCCGACCAGTTGTTTTGATTATTTACTACTGTAACGAATTGGTAAAGCAAAGCTGGCAAATTTTTAACATAATAAAAAAGCGAGACACCCACTTAACGGTTATCTCGCTTATCTATTTTAGTTTGGTTTTTCTTATTAACGCGCCAAATCCTTGCGCTAAACGTTGCGACTTGTGTTGCTATGTTAGTAACACAAGGCCAATAAAGGGCTACTCATCAACGTACATTTTTTGTTGGAATTTTAAGGTTTGTTTACTCGAGCCTTTTTGAACATCAATTTCAAACCTGAAGGTTTCCTGGTCGCGAAACGGCAATACAGCTAAATAGTAAATAGCATCGCCTTCCTCTACCTTTTTAAAGGTGAGCTTACGGGCGTTACCTATTAAGTTCTTCGCCGTACCCGTCACGTCAGCGCGCTGGGCCGCCCCTGAAACTTTGTCTAGCACAGAAATGTTAACCAGTGCGTTAAACTTACTTCTTACAATGCCGTAGTTTGCTGCCACTTCCGGTGTTAAAAAGGGCGTACTTACCACCATGTAGTGCACGTCCCACTCTCCAAGCGTTTGCTTTTGTTCAGCGAACGCAGAGGCGCTTAGGGCAGATAATATACCCGCTAGCAGCGCAACCAAGCCTAATTTCAACTTACTCATAATAAAACCTATTGTACGTTTACCATTATTCAAGCGTAAATTTTTACCGCTTAATGTACTGTCGAATATAACCTTTGCCATTAGTTACATGGGGAAGGTGTCTTGGATCAGAAGCTGTAAAAACTGTAATGCGATAATGGCAATGAGCACTGATAAATCTAACCCGCCAAGAGGTGGGATGATTTTTCGAATAGGAGCTAAAAAAGGCTCAGTAAGTTGATAAAGCACATAGTCCACAGGCGACTGGCCTTGTGAAACCCAGCTTAAAATGGCGCGTAATAGCAAAACCCAAAACATCAGAGACAAGGTTTCTTTCACTACGCCAATGACCGACAAAATAGCAATGCCGATGGGGTTAAGACTACCACCAAACATAAGCCCGAGCGTAACTAATTTTAACGCGCAAACAGCTACGGCAAGTACAAAGGTGGCAGTGTCAAACCTGCCGATTGAAGGAATGATGCGGCGCAACGGCCCCACAATAGGGTGGGTTGCTTTTACTACAAATTGACTCAGCGGGTTATAAAAGTCTGCCTGTACCATTTGTAACCAAAGGCGCAGAATAACCACCATCAAATAAAGGTTGAATAAGGTATCAACCAAAAATACCGTTGCGTTCATGTTAAGTTGTTCCTAAAACGTTATAGCTGTTTTGCCATTTCGTCAGCACGTGCAACTGCTGCGCGCATTGACTTGCTGACAATGTCTTTTAACCCTTCATTAATGAAAGTGTTGACGGCTTCTGCTGTCGTGCCGCCCTTTGACGTAACTTGGGCGCGAAGCTCGCTTAATTCAAGGTCTGGGTTGTTACAAACCATTTCGGCTGCACCGAGCATCGCTTGCTGCACCATTAAGCGCGATTGCTCTTTGTCAAAGCCCATGTTCATGGCTTCTTCTTGCATGTTTTGTAAGAACAAGAAGAAATACGCTGGGCTACTGCCCGCTGCGGCAATCACACCATTAATGCCCGCTTCTTCATTTACCCAAACGGTTTCGCCAACGCTGTTCATCACATCGTCAACATATTGTCTGTCTGCTTCAGAAACTGTGCTATCGGCATACATACCCGACATGCCTTTACCTAGCAAACTTGGTGTATTTGGCATAATGCGAACAACAGGGTATTCACCGCCCAGCATTTCTTGCAATCGTGCAACGGGTAGACCGGCTGCAATGCTTAAGAATAACTTACCCGATAGATCGTTATTCTTTTGCAGTTCGCCGCACATATCACCCATAATTTGTGGTTTTACCGCAAGCACAATGGCATCAGCGAATTGGCAGGCTTCATCGTTTGACTGTGTGGTGTGAATACCAAACTCGGCTTTTAAGCCATCAAGCTTGGGCGTTGATGGGTTGGCAGCAAGAATATTTTCCTTTGCATATCCAGATTTGATAAGACCACTGATGATGCTGCGGCTCATATTGCCCGCGCCAATAAATGCTAATTTTTTCTGTTGCATGTAAATCCTATTTGTTGGTTGCGTTTTAGTTTGTGTAGTGACGAGTTTACGCTACCGGTTTGGGTAATCTCGCTTACCAAAAATAGCCGTCCCAACTCTTACCATAGTCGACCCATGGTGGATGGCCTCTACCATATCACTACTCATTCCTACGGATAGGGTATCAAAATTGCTCAGTGATGTATGGTAGTGGTCAAATAATTCTTTGAGCTTAGATAGGGTTTGACGCTGTTGCTCATCGTCAGGGTTTGCCTTTGGAATAGCCATCAACCCTCGCAGACAAAGGCGCTCTTGCGATGAAACAAACTCAACTAGCGAAGCTAATTCACTAAGCGAAACACCCGACTTACTGTCTTCGTCATCGACATTAACCTGTATGCACACGTTTAAGGGCGGCAGTGATTCTGGGCGCTGTTCATTTAATCTTCGCGCAATCTTTTCTCTGTCTACCGATTGTACCCAATCGAAATGTTCGGCTACTACTTTAGTTTTATTCGACTGAATAGGGCCAATCATATGCCACTCGATATTGTCGAGGTTGGAAAGTTCCTGAACCTTTTCAACACCTTCCTGCACGTAGTTTTCACCAAACATTCGTTGTCCCGCTTCATACGCTTCAATGATATCTGATACGGGTTTTGTTTTGCTAACCGCTAGCAATTTAACGGAATTTGGTGGACGATGTGCACTATTAGCGGCTTGGTCTATTCCTTTTCGTGCGGAATTTAGTCTTTCTGCTATTGTTTGCATTATTCACCTTGTTTTGGAGAAGTGGTTGTGGATATTACCGAACTTTTGGCTTTCAGTGTTAAGAATAACGCCTCAGATTTACACTTATCAGCGGGCCTACCACCAATTATTCGTGTAGATGGCGAGATGCGTAAACTGAACGTGCCTGCCCTCGATCACAAGCAAGTACATAGTCTCGTTTACGAGATTATGAACGACATGCAGCGCAAAGAATACGAAGAAAACTTAGAAACCGATTTTTCTTTTGAAGTGAATGGGTTATCTCGTTTTCGTGTCAATGCCTTTGTTCAGAACCGCGGTGCCGCCGCTGTTCTGCGTACTATCCCCAGCAAAGTATTAACGTTAGACGACCTTGGTGCCCCGGAAATATTTAAAGAGATCATCAATCAGCCTACAGGTATTGTGCTGGTAACCGGTGCCACAGGTTCGGGTAAAAGTACTACCTTGGCGGCCATGGTCGACCATATTAATACGCACAAACGCGAACATATTCTGACCATTGAAGACCCCATCGAATTCGTGCACGACAATAAGCTCAGTTTGGTAAACCAGCGTGAAGTGCATCGCGATACCCACTCTTTTAACAATGCATTGCGTTCCGCGTTACGTGAAGACCCAGACGTTATTCTTGTCGGTGAGCTGCGTGACCTCGAAACCATTCGCCTTGCTATCTCGGCCGCGGAAACAGGTCACTTAGTATTTGGTACGCTACATACTAACTCAGCGCCTAAAACTATTGACCGGATTATTGACGTTTTTCCTGCAGAAGAAAAAGCCATGGTGCGCTCTATGTTATCTGAGTCTTTACGCGCGGTTATTTCTCAAACACTGCTAAAGAAAGTAGGGGGAGGCCGAGTGGCGGCTCACGAAATCATGGTAGGTATCCCAGCTATTCGTAACCTCATTCGCGAAGATAAAGTGCCTCAGATGTATTCGGTTATCCAAACCGGTCAGGCCCACGGTATGCAAACCATGGATCAGTGCTTACAGCGCCTGGTCGCCATGGGAGTTATAAGTAAAGAAGACGCGGCTGCAAAGTCAGTGGATAAACAGTCGATGAACAATTTCTAGAGGCCGTTATGCTAGATTCACTACTTCAAAAAATGGTTGATACCAACGCGTCAGATTTATTTGTCACTGCGGGCTTTCCGGTTAGCGCTAAAATAAATGGTAAACTTACCCCTGTCACTGATAGCGCAACGTCAGAAGAGGCATCACTCGCGCTGGTTCATGAAGCCATGACCGATAAGCAGCGAGACGAGTTTCATACGTCGAAGGAATGCAATTTTGCTATCGTGCGTGATGGCATTGGTCGTTTTCGTTGTTCTGCGTTTTGGCAACGAGACCAAGCGGGTATGGTTATCCGTCGTATTGTGACGCAAATACCGAAAGCCGATGACTTGGGTCTACCCCGAGTATTAAAAGAAATTATCATGTCTAAGCGCGGTCTTGTTCTATTCGTAGGTGGGACAGGTACGGGTAAATCAACCTCGCTAGCTGCACTCATTGGGCATAGGAATGAAAACTCTCACGGGCATATACTGACCATTGAGGACCCTATTGAATTTGTACACGAGCATAAAAACTGTGTGATTACACAGCGTGAGGTGGGTATTGATACCCAGTCATTCGACGATGCGCTTAAGAGCTCGTTACGACAAGCGCCAGACGTTATTCTAATTGGTGAGATTCGGTCTATGGAAACCATGGAATATGCCATGTCGTTCGCCGATACGGGCCACCTGTGTGTGGCAACGCTGCATGCGAACAACGCGAACCAAGCCATAGAGCGTATTATGCACTTAGCGCCTAAAGATCAGCACGACAAGCTGCGCTTTGATTTAAGCTTGAACATTCGTGCTATTGTTGCCCAGCAACTGGTGCCGACGCCAGACGGTAAAGGGCGTGTGGCTGCCATCGAGATACTGCTTAATTCACCATTAGTGCGTGACCTTATTCAGCGCAATGAAATAGGCGCGTTGAAAGAAGCCATGAAAAAGGGCAAAGAGCAGGGCATGCAAAGTTTTGATATGGCGCTCTACGACCTTTACAAGGCCGGCCGAATTGACATGGATCAGGCGCTGCATCATGCTGACTCTCCGAATGATTTACGCTTAATGATTAAGCTGGATACCAGCGATGGCTCAAGCCTAGGTACGCTGTCTAACGTGTCGATTGATATGGACGATTAATGGTTGTAGAGCGTGGATATAGCCTTTGAAAAAACTGTTCTCTTCGCAAGATGCTTTTGAATTACAAGCTGTTCGCAGCGAATTAGATGCGTTGTCTATTCCTTATATGGTAAAAAATGAGTTTGCCAGTGGGGCAATAGGCGAATTACCTTGGCAGGACTCGCAACAAGAGGTATGGCTTGTTGACGATACTTGGTATACGAGAGCATCAAAAGTAGTAGAGGCATTGATAGGGCGAACGAGCGACAAAGCGGATATCCAATCGGACTGGCGCTGCCAACAGTGCGGTGAGGAAAACGGCGGCGCGTTCGAGCTCTGCTGGCAATGCCATGCGGGAACGCGGCCTGAATAGTTCTGGCCTAATTCGTTATAGGGTTTATACCCGGTGAGCCTACAAGGCTAAAAGGGAAATGTCGCAGTGAAACTTTGCTGCGTTAAACGCTACTCGTATTGGCTTTCATTCCAACTGGCGAAAATAACGCAGGCCGACACGCTATCGACTTTGTCTTTTGTCAGTTTTTTGTACCCACCTAATTCAAATAGCATAGATTTGGCGTCAGTTGTGGTGAGGCGCTCATCACACGTTTCTACTGCAACGCGAAAACGCCCGTGAAGGCGGTTAGCGAACTTTCGCGCACGCTGCGTCATTTCCTGTTCGGTGCCGTCCATATTAAGGGGCAAGCCTACCACTACCACGTGAGGCTGCCACTCTTCGTAAAGCTTTTCAATTACATTCCAGTCTGGAATACCGTCGCGAGCTTTTAACGCGGGAAGAGGTGAGGCTGTACCGGTAATTTCTTGGCCAACTGCCACACCAATACTCTTAGTGCCAAAGTCGAACGCTAATACAGTACGACTGCCTAACTCAGGCATGACCGGCTCCTGGTGCTAGCTGCCAAACATCCACACCGAGTTTATTCACAGTGGCCTGCCATTTTTTGTGCATAGGCGTATTAAAGAGGATTTCTTCATCGGCCTCGATGGTGAGCCATGCGTTCTCCTGCATTTCCTTTTCTAGCTGACCGGCTGTCCACCCTGCGTACCCAAGGGCAATTAAAACATCATCTGGGCCTTCGTCATTGGCAATAGCGGTAAGTATGTCCTTCGACGTAGTCACCATGACCCCAGGCGCAAGCTTAAGGCTAGATGCCCATTCTTTTTGGGATGAATGAAGCACAAACCCTCGCTCTTGGTTTACCGGGCCGCCGGCTAACACTATTTGCTCAGCTTTATCATCAGATACCACAAGCGCTTTGTCTGTTTGCTCTAAAAGCTGCTTAACGTTCATCGTAGAAGGTTGGTTTACCACTATGCCCATTGCGCCTTCTGCGTTGTGCTCGCATACATAAATAAGTGAACGAGAAAAGTACGGATCGTCCAAACTGGGCATCGCGACTAAAAAGTGGTTTTGTAAGCTTTTCAATTCCGTCATAAATCTTCTTTCATTTGTCTTTCGCTGCCAATTAATAGCGGCTGCATTTTGTACACTCATGTTTCGTTATGCGTTATAAGCAGTGGCAACTGGACACTAGTTTTATACCTATTACTTAGCTAAGCGCTTTTCAATGGCGTCAAATAATGCACCCATAATATTAACGTCGTAGGCTGCTTCTATTTCTCTTACGCACGTTGGGCTGGTTATGTTTATTTCGGTAATCTTATTGCCAATAACATCAAGCCCCACAAAAAGAATGTTGTTTTCTTTCAAGGTGGGCGCAATCGCTTCTGCTAACGCTTTATCCGAGTCTGAAATTGGCTGTGGACGTCCCGTACCCCCTGCGGCCAAGTTTCCTCGGGTTTCCCCTTTGGTGGGCAGGCGTGCTAGGCAGTAGGGCATCACTTCGCCATCGACAATTAGCACGCGCTTGTCGCCATCTTTAATTTCTGGCAAGTATTCCTGCACCATCATATATCGCGTGCCCAACTGAGTTAGCGTCTCAATAATAACACCTAGGTTATTGCCATCAGGCTTCACGCGAAAGATAGAAGCGCCGCCCATGCCGTCCAGCGGTTTACAAATAATATCTTGGTGCTTAGCGTGGAACTCGCGAATTAACGCTTGATTGTTCGACACCATGGTATGGGGGATATGCTCTGGAAAATACGAAGTGAACAGCTTCTCGTTGTAATCGCGAAGAGCCTGCGGATTATTCACCACCAGCGCACCTGCATCTTGCGCTAATGAGAGTACCTGAGTGGCATATAAAAATTCACTGTCAAACGGCGGATCCTTGCGCATAAGCAGCACATCAATGTCGCCCAAATGAACGGTAGACTCATCTTCAATGGTGTAGAAGTCGGTTGCTTGGTCTTTCACCGATACGGTTTTAGCCAGACCCATCGGCTTACCATTGTCTAAATACAAGTCTTTCAATTCAAAATAAACAACCTTTGCACCGCGGCGCTGTGCTTCAAGCATCATCGCGAAGCTCGTATCTTTATGTGGCTTAATGTTCGCAATGGGGTCCATGATTACGCCAACGGTATATTGCATAATGTTTTCACCTTGAATGTTTATAAAGTGCCTGCACACAGGGCTTATCTGATAGATTGTTAATATTGGGGCGTAGCTGAATTCTTCAAGATACGTGACGCCTAAAGGTTAGGGCGCTTTGTACCTTAGCAACAAATATCAAGTTGTTGAAAATAGCACTCTTTATAACACGGAGTAAGCCCTATTTTACTTGATAGGGCACCAGCCTAATAGTGGGAACTAAAAATCGCCGTGCTGCGCTTGAAGTATGCTTAAACTTGTTATGGCCGCGGTTTCAGTTCGCAAAATACGCGGTCCCAAACTAACAGATTGGTACCCATTTTCGTTGGCTTGATGTATTTCCGTGTCTGATAACCCGCCTTCTGGACCAATTAATAAACGAAACCCCTGTGCGTTGTATGGCTGTCTTGCTAGCGGCTGTTCAGCGCCTGGTGCAAGCACCAGTCGTGTGGTATTGGTTGAAGATGATAGCCAAGTGTTTAGGCTCACCGGCGCGTTTAGCTTAGGGATAATATTACGCCCACTTTGCTCACAAGCTCCGATAACAATCTTCTGCCATTGCTGGATTTTCTTTTCCCAGCGAGACTCATCGAGCTTCACGGTGCAGCGTTCGGTAATCACTGGTGTTATCTCTGACACACCAAGCTCAACGCTTTTTTGAAGAACCGTATCCATCCTGTCGCCTTTAGATACACCTTGGCCGAGATGTAGGTGAAGAGGAGATTCTTTAGCTAGGGAAAGGCAAGCATCGGCTTCTACGATGACTTTCTTTCTTTGAACACTGATAACTTGTGCGCTGTATTCATTGCCGTCGCCGTTAAAAAGTACAATGGGACGATTGGGCTTTATGCGCAGTACGGTAGCAATGTGATGCCCTGCATCTTCGGTTAACTCGAATTCTTGCTCTAACGGAATAGGATTGGGGTAATAAACTCTAGGTATACGCATAGTAAATTAGGTGTTTGCTTTTACTGCGTATAATACGTGTGTAAATACAGGTTGCAATGCTACCGACGACATCATGTAAATAATTACTTCAGAATTTACATAAACGGCAGCACGCTGCCTATTTTAGAATCACTTGACTCGTGTGGTTGCTCTAAGCCGCATAAGGCGAAGAGTTGTCCGAAGTTGATTTCAACACTGAGGTTGATGGCTTCGACTTTGGTGCTGGGCGGTAGTCCGCTCTTGCATACTTGGTATGTTTTCCTTTATCAGTGCGCAGTGAGTACAAAAATAAACACAAAACAACTGAAAAGAGTGTTATGAGAAGCAACATGCGTTAATCCTTTAATTGACATAGTTTGCTAAAGCTCGTTCATACCGTCGATCGTCGCCAGTAGAAAAAGGGAATAGATCGACGCGTTGAATGAGGCTTTAGTCTAAAGCTTTACGGCTAAAAAATCATCAAAAAAATTATCTTAAAACTCGGTAACTTCCAGCAATCTGAAAAGTAAAAAGCGCATTTAGGCTTCATAGACAAGTTTGCTTTGACTGCGTGACAAAGGTGTGACAATTATTCAAAAGTATACTCAAACTTTAGTCTAAGGAGAGTGCGCGAACGGAGGTTTACATCACTACTTTCGGATAATACTAACACTTTCAAAGGGCTATGAAGCTTAGACTTTAGAGCAAATTTAAGCTGTTTGGGCTTATATTGTATTGGTGTTCATACGAATTGCTGCTAACGTAATTGCGCATTTAACAACTAACCATGACAAGGACCATATTATGGAAGAGAAACTTTCGCTTTTTTCTGCAAGCGATGTTGAAAGGTACATAAACGATTACGCTATCCCGTGGGGTATTAACATTGCGATGGCGATTGCGATTTATGTAATAGGTAGGATTGTAGTTGGATTCCTTCTTTCTATATTTAGACGTGTGATGTCAAAGTCTAAATATGACGACATGCTAGTAGATTTCCTAGAAGCTATTCTAAGCGCTATCTTGATGCTCTTTGTTATTGTGGCATCACTTGATCAGCTAGGTGTAGATACCACATCGTTGGTTGCTATTCTCGGTGCTGCTGGTTTAGCGATTGGTCTATCGTTGCAGGATTCTTTGAAGAACTTCGCCGCTGGCGTAATGCTACTGGTATTTAAGCCGTTTAAAGCGGGCGACTTCGTTGAAGCTGCAGGTACTGCTGGTTCAATCAAAAAGATTGGCATTTTCACAACCACAATGAATACGCCAGACAACAAAGAAATTATCGTTCCAAATGGGAATGTCTACAGCGGTAACATCACTAACTACTCGGCTAAAGATACTCGCCGTGTAGATATGGTTGTAGGCATTGGTTACGACGCTGACTTGCTAAAAGCTAAGCAAGTGCTGCAAGAAATGATTGCAGCGGACGATCGAATTCTTGCTGAGCCTGCGCCAACCGTAGCGGTTTCTGAATTGGCCGATAGTAGCGTTAACTTTGTCGTACGTCCTTGGGTAAATGCTGCAGACTTCTGGGCTGTGAAGTTCGACTTTACAGAACAAGTTAAGCTGCGCTTCGACAAAGAAGGTATTTCAATTCCATTCCCACAAATGGATGTGCACCTTCACAAAGAAGACAGCGAATAATCGCTTGTTTCTATCACGAAAAAAACGCTGCTAATTTGCAGCGTTTTTTTTGCGTGTAAAAAGCGAATTGAAGAGTCAATATCGCGTAAGTGTATTCAACCTATCGGCAGTTTGGTCTATACGCCGTTGCTTGATAATCGGCGTACGCGTCAGGCATATTTGCTTGCAAGTTATCTATACGGGTTTGTGGCGCGGGGTGAGTGGATAAGAGTTCCATAGGGCGGTCGCCGCTACTCGCTGCATCCATATTCTGCCACAAGTTAACAGATTGTCTTGGGTCAAACCCCGATTTTGCCATGAGTTGTAAACCGATAACGTCTGCTTCCGATTCATGAGTCCTGCTAAAAGGAAGTTGAACACCAACTTGAACACCTAAGCCTATCGCCGCCATTATCGGGCCAGATTGGGGGACTTCGTTCGCCGCAAGCACTTGGCCAACAGCTTGGCTGCCCACGTTTATTAGGGTAGATTGAGACATACGTTCGTTACCGTGCTCAGCGATAACGTGGCCTACTTCGTGACCAATAACCGCGGCAAGTTGATGCTGATTCTCAGCGACTTTCAACAACCCGGTGTACACGCCAATTTTACCGCCAGGCAGTGCGAACGCGTTCACTTGTTCATCATCAAAAACAACGACTTCCCATTGCCCGTTAAAAACACTCGCCGGAACTTGCGCGGTAATCGCGTTTGCAACGCATTCTACGTAAGAGTTTTGCACGGCCTTATTTGAAATTTTTAACTCTTCTTTCATACCTGTGAAAGCTTGATCGCCCATTTGCGCCAATTGGCTTTCAGAATAAAGTAGTACTTGGTTTCTTCCCGTCGGTGAGGTTGCGCAAGCTGTTAACGTGAGCGCTGCTGCCATCACTGCCGAGGCTGTGAATTTCAATTTCATGGTTAATCCTTTTAATAGCCAAACTTAATAGTACACGCAGTAAACCCTGCAAAAAAACGCTATGTTGTTTAGGTGGTACGTTTATATGGCGATATTAGTATCAGATAGTGCTTATAAATAAAACTATACCTTTGCGGTAGGCGTCTTACTTTTTTCCTTTAGATTTTAGACAGTAGAGCGCTAACACGATTATTTGAAATGTGTGGTTACAATTAGGCGAGTATGGCTTAAATACTTGTCTGTGTTATAGAAAAGTTACCCACCTTTGCCTATTTAATATTTGTGTCATAAACTGATTCTAATTTATACATAGAAGTTACATAAATTTTCTGGTGTACTAGTTCGTGAAATCACCGTTTTCCCTAATACTTTTCTCAGGAAGAAATGGAAAACTCTGAGATTTCTGAAACCTCTTAACGTACGACAAAAATACAAATAAAAAGGAAATCAAATGGCAGTGCGTAATAAGTTTAAATATGGATTACTCGCATTTTTAGTTTCAGCGGCACTTACGGGATGTGGCCTTGACGGCGACGATGGAGCGCAAGGGGAGACCGGTGCACAAGGGCCACAAGGTGAGCAGGGTGAACCCGGTACAGACGGTAGCGATGGTACCGATGCATCAATCGGTATTGCTATGGACATTGTTGGTCGCGCATTTTTAGGTAATCAAACGGCTGCTGAAATTGTTCAGTACCATGCTGAAACAAGCACGATTTATGCAACCAATGGTGAAACCAATACCATAGCTATCATCGACGCGTCTGGTGTGAGTTCAGCCACTATGGCAGACCCAATTAACACCACTTCGCTTACGCCTACCACTATTGCACTGCCAGCAGATATCAATGGTGTAGCGCTTGGTAGCCTTACCAGTATTGCCATAAGCGGTGACCTTATGGCGGTGGCGGTACCCGCCGCTGTTAAAACAGATAATGGTTTTGTACTGTTTTACAACGGGCTAGACAGTTCAGCACCTGCCTTCCTAGATTCGGTAGAAGTTGGTGCATTACCTGATATGGTTACCTTCACGCCAGACGGCGGAAAGGTATTGGTTGCAAACGAAGGTGAGCCATCTGACGATTACACCGTCGACCCTGAAGGTTCAGTTTCTGTTATTAATATTCTTGCAAGCGGTGAGCCTGAAGAAACTGGCACTACCGTGGGCTTTAGTGCGCTAAACGGCAGCGAAGCCGACTTGATGGCTCAGGGCATGATGTTCCCTAACCCAGCAGGGCGCACAATCAATGGCACTGCTATTACCTCATCTGTCGCTAAAGACCTTGAGCCTGAGTACATTACAGCAACCAACGATGTGGCTTATATCAGCCTTCAGGAAAACAACGGCCTTGCTATTTTAGATTTAGAAGAGCTAACGATAGATGTTGTAGGGTTGGGCACGAAGACGTGGGCCGGCCTTAATATCGACATACAAGAAGACGGTTCGGTTAGTTTTGGTCAATACACTGGGCTTTACGGTGTATATCAACCGGATACCATCGCTAACTTCACGTGGAAAGATGCTACGTTTATTGTGACGGCTAATGAAGGTGACGCACGAGAGTATTTCTTTGACGCGGCAGACGAAGCAGCCTGCACGGCAGCGGGTGGCGTAGACTTCGATGAAGATGATGGTTGTTTAGCTTACACCGACGAAGTCAAAGTAGAAGACCTGACGGCTGCTGCAAATTCTGAGTTAGCTATGCTTCAAGCTACTGGCGAAGCAGATGATTTACGCGTTACTTCAGCCATGGGTGATGCGGATGGCAATGGCGAGTATGACGCCGCGTACGCATACGGTGCCCGTTCATTTACCATTTGGGATCAAAACGGTTTAGTTGTTTATGATTCAGGTGATGACTTCGAGCGTATTACGGCTTCTGTGCATGGTGCGCAGTTTAATAACGGTGATGATGAAAACGAAGGCGATTCTCGCTCTGAGAATAAAGGACCAGAGCCAGAAGCACTCACCGTGGGCCAAATTGGCGATCGCACTTATGCGTTCATCGGTACAGAGCGCATGGGCGGTATTTTCGTCTATGACGTCACCAACCCCTACGACGTTCAGTTTGCAGAGTATGTGATTAATCGTGACCTTACAGAAGGCTTAACTGCTGATGACGTGATTGGCGACCTTGCTCCAGAGAGCCTGGTATTTGTCAGCGCAGAAGACAGCCCTAGTGGTGTGCCGCTGTTAGTGGTAGGTAATGAAGTAAGCGGTACAGTAACCGTTTGGCAAATCAACCAACTATAATTTGTGGCTTAAACGAGATAAGAAAACCCGCTTCATGAAGCGGGTTTTTTGTTTGGCTTTTCACAAACGCCTCAGCATTGCCGAGGCATTGTTTGTACGTTTTATTAGTACTTAGCGGTAACGCCTACAATTAAGTCTGAGATAGTGGTAGGGGCAACCTCGTCATCAGTTTGGAATGTGCGGCTGTAACCCAAGTCTGACGGGTCTGCGCGTGACATACCGCGATAAATACCCGCACGCAATAAAATGTCATCACTGTAATCCATAACAAAGTTTGCGCTTGGTAGGACTTCAGTGTAGCTGCCACCGCCTTCAATACGCTCTACAATCGAATCGTCTTCAACTAGCGTTAACGTATCAAGCTCACCTTCAATAACTTCAAAAGCGCTTCTAAAACCAATAGACGTAACCTCAGTATTTACAACGCGTACGCCAAAGTTACCACGAATAAACTTGCCCTACATTTCTGTATTGTAGTTCGCCATTGCCCATAAGGCCAAGCCCGATGAAACCAATAGCTGGTTTAGACATTATCTTTTCCTCTTCTTTAAATTTCTAAAGGTTCGATACAACCTTGTCACCATTGGTATCAGCTAGTCGTTTACTTGCAAGCTGCTATAAGTTCATGACTGTTGTTATTACCAATTTTGTAATTTAACCCTATTTATACCTTGCCAATTTGTCAACCAATAACAGGGGGAAGGTCATTTTTTTGTAAATATTTTGTTGAGGAAGGGAGGTGGAAGATAATGTATTTTCTGCCTATTTATTGTGTGCCAATCTAAATAAGTATTTTCATGTTCTTAGGTTTTTAGCGTAGCGAATTTTGAACTGATTTTGAAATAGAGTGCGGGGGGAGAATTGACGGAAACAGATTTTAAACTGAATAATCCCATTTTGGTGTTTTATTGGTCAGGTCAATTTTGTTGAGGTACTGATATGCCGCTGAAAGTGGGTTTGGGTACGTTAGCTATGGTTACACTGAAAGAGGATTGAGGTAAGCTATAGGTCATAAAACGCCGTCGCTACCCCTGTAGAGGTAAGAGAGCGGTAAATTGCGCGAGTAGTAGTGCGTTCAGGACACACAGTAACGCAATGCTCAATACACGTGTGGTATTAACTAATAGTAGAGAATGCTTATGTCTCAGCAAGTTGTGATTAGCGGTGTTGGTGTATGGCACCCTAAAGACAGTGTTACGAACGAAGAATTAGTAGATAGTTATAACGCTTACGTTGATGCGTTTAACGAAGACAATAAAGCCCAGATAGACGCAGGTGAAATCGCCGCGATGCCTTACTCAAGTGCCGAGTTTATTGAAAAGGCATCAGGTATCAAAAGCCGCTACATTTATCAAAAAGAGGGTGCGCTTGATATTAAGCGAATGAAGCCGAAAATCTCCCCCCGTGGCGATGATGAGCTTTCGCATCAAGCTGAAATTGCCGTTGAAGCCGCTAAGCTAGCATTAGCATCGGCTAATCTAGAAGCAGCGGATATAGACGCGGTAATTGTATCGTGTGCTTACACGCAACGCGCTTATCCTGCTATTGCCATTGAGGTTCAAGAGGCGTTAAACATTGAAGGTTTTGGCTTTGATATGTTGGTAGCCTGTTCAGCGGCCACGTTCGGTATGCACCGGGCCTACGAGATGCTGTGTGCGAAAAATGCGTCGCGGGTATTGGTTATCAACCCTGAGCTAGTTTCCCCACAAATCAATTATACAGATCGCGACAGCCACTTCATTTTTGGCGACGTCGCAACGGCTACTGTATTGGAGCTAGCTGAAACCGCTAAAAGCGAGCACGTTTACGATGTGCTAAGCACCAAAGCGCTGACCAAGTTTTCCAACAACATCCGATCAAATTTTGGGTACATGACCCGCGCAGAAGATGTTGACCCCTACGGACCCGATAAGCTGTTCCACCAAGCTGGGCGAAAGGTGTTTAAAGAAGTATGCCCAATGGCTGCAGCACATATAGAAGCGCATTTGGCAAGTCATGATCTTACCCCGGAGGGGGTGAAACGCTGGTGGCTACACCAAGCGAATATTAATATGAACACCTTAATCTGCAAAAGGTTGCTAGGTCGAGACGCCGATCGTACTGAAGCACCTATTGTGTTAGATGAGTATGCCAATACCGCGTCTGCAGGTTCTGTTATTGCTTTTGGCTTAAATCACGAAGATTTGGTTAGCGGCGATGTGGGTGTGCTTTGTTCGTTCGGCGCTGGCTACTCAATTGGATCGTTGGTTATTCGTAAAAGGTAATCAACTAGCGTAAAGGGAAGTTCTGCGCGTTATCGGGTGCAATGAATACAGAGACGGTGCGCGAAGCTGCTGTTGTAGTTCTCATAACAATGATAATAAGGGTGAGATAAAAGGATGATTTCAGATATAGGCTATGGGTTAAATAGTCTGGCGCACTTAGCCCTTTTATTATTGTTATTTACGGTACGAAAGCCTGGCGTGGCCAAGCATCTTTTGGTGTTGGCCACGGCCGCTACAACGCTGTGGTCCACTAGCCTGATAACCTCTCTTTTCGGGCCCATCTCGCTTAGTTGGTTGTTAAGTGCAGATGTGCTTAAACAGCTAGTGTGGCTATTGTTTTTAGCGGGCTGTTTGCAAAGTAGCTTTAATCGCTTTTCCGATGTATTAAAACGCCCGGTTACGTTAATTATTGTAGCGCCGGCTCTTCTTGCGCTTCTTACTCCTTACTTGTTAGCGGTAAACCCGGCCTGGAGCTTTCTAGTACTTATTGTACTTTCCTTAGAAGTACTGGTGCTGCTAGAAGTGGTCTACCGGCAAGCTGGCAGAGAGAAGTGGGCGTTTAAGCCTCTCATTATTTATCTTGGCGCTACCAACTTATTTGAGTTTGTTACCTACGCCAATGCAACTATGGTTAATCAGGTAGAAATTGGCTATATCGCTGCGCGAGGTTATATCTATTTTTTATTGATGCCGCTATTGGTGATTTCTATCAGACGTATCCACCATTGGGGAATCGATATATTTATCTCCCGAGACGTTGTTCTACACAGCTCACTTTTATTAGTGGCAGGCGGCTACTTGTTTGTGATGGCGGTGGTGGGATACGCGATTAACTATTTAGGGGGGAACTGGGGCGCGACGGTTCAAATTATACTGGTGGTGATGTCTTTTGCCCTATTGGCAACGGTGTTTTTGTCGAATGCCTTTCGAACAAAAATTAAAGTATTTATTACCAAACATTTTTTCGCCAACCAATTTGATTACCGCGTTGAATGGGTGAAGCTCACTCAGTGGCTTACTCGCGCTGGAGATACGTCGCCACAGGTGTATTACGCGGGTCTAACTGGCGTACTGAATGCCATTCAATACGAGTCGGGGTTGCTGTTTAAAGTGACTCAAAACGGTTACGAATGTGTGGCTGAAGCGTCACCTGTTGCAAATAATGGCAATATTCACACGACACTTGATGTACTAGCCCACTACAGCGACAAGAATGGTTGGATAATTGACACAGACGCTTATCTTGTAAAGCCCTTTGACTATGAGGGGCTCAATCTAGACCGCGAGGCGTTAAAAAAATGGGGCTATCAACTTTTTGTCCCTTTTTTGAAAGATGGTGGGTTATGGGGCTTCGCCGTACTTGCATCGGGAGATAAAGAAAAGATTAGTCTAAATTGGGAAGTTAAAGACTACTTAACGGCGGTATCGGAGCAGGTGGGTACGTATATGCAGCACCACGAGGCTGCACAGGTGGTAGCCGAGAACGCTCAATTCGCTGCATTCAACCGTATGTCTGCATTCGTCTTGCACGACTTAAAGAACGTGCTGGCCCAGGTTGATTTAATTTTAGCCAATGCTCAACAACACAAACACAACCCAGAATTTATCGACGATACGTTCGAAACCTTGGAGCACACCAAGGCGAGAATGGAGAAAATGCTCAAACAGCTGACAGATAAAAAAGCGGTAGAAGAGGGCGTGAATTCAGAGTTTTTACTTTCCGATATTGCCAATGATGTTGTAGAAAACCGCTGTATGGGGTTAAGCCCAACTCCTTCTGTACATATTGTCAGAGAGCGCGCTGTGATGGTGGATAGGGAAAAGGTAGCAAACGTGCTTTATCACCTTATCAGTAACGCTCAGCAGGCTACTGCAGATGACGGTGAAGTTGATGTAGTTATTACAAGTAATTCCGATGATAATACGCAGCTCGTCATGATAGAAGACAATGGAATAGGCATGGATAACGAGTTTGTTGAAGCGCGTTTGTTTAAACCGTTTGATACCACCAAAGGCAATGCTGGCATGGGAATTGGCGCCTATGACGCGAAAACCTACATAGAATCAATTGGTGGTAAACTGACTGTGCAAAGTGAACCTGGTCGCGGTAGCTGTTTTACGCTGTATTTTCCGATAGGATAGAGATTATCAGTGACAAGGCCGTAGTAGACACGGGTCAGTCCCCGTGCCCTTAATGGATGAAGTATAATAATAGGATGATGAAATGACCGATACTATTTTGGTAGTAGACGATGATTTAGGTATTCAAAAGCAGCTTAAATGGAGCCTTACCGATTACAATGTTGTTTTTGCTGATGATCATACGTCTGCCATAGCTCAGCTACGTCGTTTTGAACCTAAAGTTGTCACCCTGGATTTGGGGTTGCCACCAGACCCGGCAAACGCGTCTGAAGGGTTGAGAATTCTTCACGACATCATTTCATTAGCGCCGCGTACCAAAGTTATTGTTGTAACGGGCAATAACGACAAACAGCATGCGCTTAAAGCGATAGATTTTGGTGCCTATGACTTTTACCAAAAGCCCATAGATTCTGACACTATAAAGCTGTTAGTTCACCGCGCGCTTAATCTAGCTACGTTAGAGCATGAAAATAGTATTCTTGCTCGCACCCGCTCGGGAATGTCTCGCATAGTCGGTAACAGCGAAGCCATTCAGAAAGTCGTACGTCGCGCAGAGAAAATTGCTAACACTGACATTAGCACCCTTTTACTTGGCGAAAGTGGCACAGGTAAAGAGGTATTCGCGCGCAGTATTCATGAACATAGCCCAAGAAGAGACAAGCCATTTGTAGCTATTAACTGTGCATCTATCCCTGAAAACCTTTTGGAAAGTGAACTGTTTGGTTATGAAAAAGGCGCCTTTACGGGGGCTAATAAAACCACGCTCGGTAAAATAGAAACAGCGCAGGGCGGCACCCTGTTTTTAGACGAAATTGGGGATATGCCCATTGGCCTTCAGGCTAAAATGCTTCGCTTTTTACAAGAGCGGGTTATAGAACGGGTTGGGGGGCGTAACGAAATACCCGTGGATATTCGGGTAATCTGTGCTACTCACCGGGATTTACAAAAAATGGTGGCAGAGGAAACCTTCAGGGAAGATTTATATTATCGGGTAGGGGAAATGCCGATCCTGATCCCACCGCTTCGTGAGCGTGACCAAGATATTATTCTCTTAGCTCGAACCTTTCTCAATATTTACAGAGAAGAGTTTAAAGCAAAGGCAAAGAGCTTCTCTGAGTCTGCAGTGAACGCTATGCTGGGACACAAATGGCCTGGCAATATTCGCGAGATGCAAAACAAATTAAAATCAGCGGTAATTATGGCTGAAGGAACCGTTATTCAGCCTGACGACTTAGGCTTAATGCCGGTTGATGCTCAAAATGAGCCTGAAACTCTTAATCTGCGTGAAGTTAGAGAGATTGCCGAAAGTCGCGCTATTCGCAAAGCCTATCAAAAAGCGGAAAAAAACATGTCGAAAACCGCCGAATTACTTGGTGTAACCCGGCCAACACTTTATTCGCTGATCGACAAATACCACATGGAAGACATTAAAAGCAGCGACTAGCAAGCCGCTTGTAGTACCGGTGAGAGGAGCTTCCACCGGTACTAAAAACAAACATCTAGCCTTGTCGCTAGATAACAAATTGGCAGTGAGGTTCAGATAAAATGTCATGGCCGCTGTAAGTAACTTCAACCACCACACTATGCGGGCTACGCTCAACATAAATGACGCTGCCACACAGGTTACAGACGTGGTGGGTTTCACCATTTGCTTCGTGTAAAGTGGCTAACGCTGACGGTGCGCAATCTATCAGTAGTTGCTCTTTTGAAACCGTTACACGAAGCGTACGTGTATCTGCGATAGACAAGGTTTCATTGTCGGCATCACGTTCATCAATGTGGTCAACTTCATATTGAATAGCTTGGCAATTACAACTTCCTCTATACATAATGCTAGACCTCTACTGCTTATTATCGAGGGTATCAGGCCACTGAATGCTTGCGATGTTGTTAAATGATGTCGCAATTCTGGAGCCAGTAAAATTAAATTTTTCATCTATTGGCGTGCGGTTCTTAAAGTCTGTATCAAGGGTCTCAATAACACCTACCCAACCGTTTCTTCCTGAGAGTTTTGATGCATACAGCGCGTAGTCAATAACGGCGAACGTGCGTTCCCATGCCACATCGGAGTTGTCTTTCTTATCAGGAGAAAGTAGCGAGAACCCTATGCTGCAGGTAATTTTTATGGGCTTGTCTAAGCCGATATCAAACGGCGTACTTGCCACCATTTCCCGGCAACGCTCGGCGAGTTCGGGAAGCTCTTCTCGATTAGACTGTCTGCATACCACTAAAAACTCTTCTCCGCCCCAACGGATAATGAGATCGGTTTGTCTAAACACATTTTTTAAAACCTGAGCAAAAGACGACAGCACTTTATCACCAGCAATATGGCCATAATCGTCGTTAACACGTTTAAAATGATCAATGTCTATCAGGAGGCAAAGTAAATCTTGCTTTGCCTTATCGGTAGTAGGGCTTTGGCGTGCAGAAAATTGACTGCGCCTAATTTCTCCAGGTAGCTGAGACTCGAGGTAGTGTCTGTTGTACAAACCGGTTAATGGGTCTCGCAAGCTAACTTCTTCAAGGGTTTTGTAGGCGGCTTGGAGCTCCTCATTCTTTTTGTGAAGATCAAGGGTTTGTTGACGAACCTCGCGGCGTAAAATGATGGTTTGTCGTCGCTGCTTGTATCTACTCCACACTAAAAAGGTCAACAGCATTACCGCTAGCGACACGCTCCAGACAAGTGTGGTTTGCAACTTCTCCCTTTCTGCTTGGGCAAGTGCTAGCTGTTTTGACTCCTCTAGCTTTTCTAGCGTACGCGATTGCCTGATAAGCTCTATTTCAGCCTGAAGCCCTTCGATAGCCGACTTATTTTCAGAATCGAGTAAGACTTCACGTAACTGCTGGATTACAGATTGAATATCTAGGGCTTTTTTAAACTCGCCTAAGGATACGAAAGCACTAAGTTGCAACGATAAAAAGCTGAGCTGGCCGCGTAAATCCCGGCTTTTCCTTGCGTCAATAGTCCCGGACTTGGCTTCTGCTAACGCACGCTCAAAATCCTGTTCTTTCATGTAAGCCTGAGCCAGCGCCAAGCGACCATCAATCATGAGTTTGGCTTGCCCTGAAGAGCTTGCAAAGCGCATGGCTTCCATTAACAGCTCGCGTCCTTTAGCCGTCTCACCGTTTTCTACTAGGGCGCGGCCCATCAGCATTTTCGCTTCAGCGATAGCGCCCACATCGTTTGTCACCTGTAGAAGCTCAAGCCCCTCTTTGATGGCAACTGTTGCTTGCGCACTGGCGCCAGTTTTAAGTAAAAGGGCGCCGATACGGGTTTTAATAGTGCCAAGAAGACGCGGGTCAGTAGACCCTTCGATACTGTCGAAAGCATCCTGGTAATAGGTATGCGCAAGAGAGGCTTGGTTAAGAAGGCTGTAGATATCACCAATGCGCAGTAGGGAAAGACTCATTTCATTGGGCATGCGATTTTCTCTGAAGAAATCGAGTGCTTGCTTTAAAGGTTCAAGGGCGACTTCAATCTGGTTTTGTTGCTGGCGGATAATGCCAAGCTCTAAATTCAGTTTGGCTTTTAGCAGGTCGTTGCGCTCAATGTGCGCGATAGACATAGCGCGACGTACATAGGTAAGGGCGGTGTTGTAGTTTGAAAGGTGTCGTTCCGAAGTCGCAAGCTGCAACAGCGTTGACGCCATCTTTTCCAGCTCACCTTCTGTGGTGTATCGCTCTAATGCTGCGTTGAATATCGCTTTGGATACTTCAAAGCGCGAAGCATTTTGAAGCAGTTCACCTAGGCTTGAGAACATATCTGCAGGCATGTGCTGCTGCTGAAGGGCTTGCTCTAGAAGGAGAAGTGCCTTGGTGTCTGCGTTGGCATATTGTTTTGCGTGTAACAGCGATTCAACGTCGGCGAACTCCTTATCAAAAATCGTTAACGCTTTTACCGGGTTAACATGAGCAAAGTGCACAGCTACGAGTAGGGCACACATGAGCACGCGCAATGTGCTAAATCCTTCATGGCCCATTTGGCTCTATCTCCTATACAGTGACTAAGTTTGCTGTTGCAGAATATTCCAGCAGGCTGTTTCCGTAGCAATACTATAATAATGGAGGATAAAACGAAAAAAATACGTACATGGATCTATACTTTAGTCTAATTTTTGGTGCTGTTCGTTAATCCACTCCCGAATCAATGCAGACTTTGCTTTTCCTGTCCTAGCGGCTAACTCGGCAAGCATATCAATACATTGTGGTGTCAAAGTAAAGGTAGCGTGACGCATACCTTGTACTTTGTCTGGCTTTTTAAGCGGCACAACACAATTTGCTGCCGTGGCTTTACTGTTTTCTTCCGTTGACTGCTTGCTAGCGAAATCCACTTTACCCTGTGCGTAAAGTAAGGCGTCATCGATAAAGTCTTCAACCGTACGAAGGTTGGGCTTAGCTAATGGCTTCGACTTTTTTAGGTTGAGCAAACTCATAAGCATCCTCCATTTTGCCAGCCAATAGCTCTTCAAATAATGTTCTGATTTCGGTTGCTGCTTTGCCTTCAGGTTCGCTCTCTATCACCGACTGTCCCGATTCTTCAGAATCGTCGTACATGTTGCGGCTAAACGTTACCGCGTTTAATACCGGAATGCCAAATGAGCGGCAGACTTCTTTTGCCTCCAAAATGCGGCTAGCTAGACTTGGTAAAGAGGGGCACTGGGTGATCACAAACGCCGCGTTCATTTTAGGGTTTACCATTTTACAGGTAGATAATATGTCTTCCATGTGCGGTACCGTTTTCAAGTCCCGTCTTTTCGGCCTTAAGGGGATGAGGATATGGTCAGCAACAGCCATCGACGAGCGCAGGGCCAAGTTATCTTGCCCACCACAGTCGATGACTACGTAATCATAGTGCTGACGCAGACTTAGTAATTCGTTGCGAATTTTTCCATAAAGTTGGACACAGTTAATTTCTGCAAGGCGAGGGTTGGCTTTGCGCTCCTGAATCCAGTCTGAGGTGGTCCGTTGAGGATCGCAGTCCACCATTAATACCTTGGCACCTTTTTCGGTGCGAAGATATACTGCAATGTTTTGTGCCAAGCAACTTTTACCGCTGCCGCCTTTTTCTCCACCAACTAGAATAATCATGGTGATAACCCTCGAATGTCGCTTTACATTAAAAATTTGCGCTACCAATAGTCCGTAATTACGCTTGCAAACGTACTTACCTTCGAATCGAAGCATAGGCAGGGAAGGCGTTAACTTCAGCATCAAAATCGATATTAACGAATGTAGGGCGATACCTATTGATTTGTGCTCTAACTCATTCTAGGCTTCTAAGCCTATAGAAAGTTTACAATTACTATTTCTAACGAGAGGTTGTTATGTCAGAGAGTCGCTTTACTTCAAAAGAAGGCCAAAAAATCCCGAGTGTTTCATTTCAGTGTCGAGAAGGCGATGCGTGGGTAACGAAAACGACAGAAGCGCTATTTTCTGGCAAAAATGTTGTAGTGTTCTCACTTCCTGGCGCGTTTACGCCAACCTGTTCTTCTACGCATTTACCTCGCTACAACGCGCTGGCGAAAAAGTTTGCCAAACACGGTATTGATGACATCGTGTGTATGTCGGTAAACGATACGTTTGTAATGAATGCGTGGGCTGCTGATCAAGAGGCTGATAACATTACGGTTATCCCCGATGGTAATGGCGAGTTTACTGACGGTATGGGAATGCTGGTGGATAAGGCCGATTTAGGCTTTGGAAAACGAAGCTGGCGTTATTCTATGCTGGTGAAAGACGGTGTGGTAGACAAAATGTTTATCGAACCAGACGTTGCTGGCGACCCCTTTGAAGTGTCGGATGCCGATACTATGTTGGCTTATATCGCCCCAGAAGAGCAAAACAATCCACCGGTTTCAATTTTAACTAAACCCAGTTGCCCGTTCTGCGCAAAAGCCAAAGCCTTGCTTGATGAAAAAGGCTATGAGTACGAAGAAATTGTGCTGGGTAAAGGTGCGTCACTCACAAGCCTAACGGCTATTAGTGGCCGTGAAACCGTGCCTCAGGTATTTATTGGTGGGAAGCATATTGGTGGCTCTGACGACCTAGAGGCTTACTTTAGCTAACCCAACTTGTGTTTTAATCGTCACAAAAACGGGAGCATGTTAATATGCTCCCGTTTTTTATTGAAATTCCATAGCGGAGAAAAATGGTGTCGTTGAAGTCTTTTGTAAAAATGCTTGCGTGTTGTATTGCGCTAGCTAGTGCCAATAATGCGCTGGCCCAAAATAGTAAAATAAAAGAGTCGCAGGCGCAGTTTAAAGCTTTTTACGAAAAAGAGTGGGGGCAAACCCAGCCTTGTAGGGAAACCGCGCTTAACCGTTTTTCTGTGTGTAGCAATGTGTTGCGCAATGAAGGCAACGGGCCTTTTATGCTTACCAACAGCGCAAGTGACAAGGTCGCTGTGTTAATTCACGGGCTAAGCGACTCTCCCTTTTTCATGCGTGAAATAGCAAATATCTTATTCGAACAAGGTTTTACCGTTGTGGTGCCGTTACTACCCGGCCACGGCAAGCGTGACGCGGATGACGACATGTCTGACTGGGATTTGGCTGAACGTTGGCAGAGTCATGTTGATGAAATCATAACATTAGCTGACAGCATGGGTGACACACTCATTGTAGGAGGGTTCTCTACGGGTGGCGCGCTTGCAGTAGAACACTATTTGGACGGGGCCGATAACATAGACGGCTTAATGTTGTTTTCAGGGGCTCTTGCACTATCCGATAACGCTGAAGGCATGTCGCGTATTTGGGGTGTATTAAGCTATTAGCTAAAATGATAGACGGAAGCTACGTGACACATGGGCCAAACCCTTACAAATATCCTAACGTAGCAGGGTTCGCCGGGCTAGAGCTAATGGATTTAATTAATACAATTCGCGAAAAGATAGAAGAAGGTAACAATATTGAGGTGCCCTTATTTGCAGCCCATTCTCAAGCCGATGTCACTACGCCTATTGCGGGTGTTGAAGGGTTGATGGATGCTAGCAAAGGGCCGAATACGTTTTTCGTTATTGATGAGTCTTATTCACTGTGCCATGCTGACTTAGTCGTTAATTCCACTTTACTGAACGACATGAATTTCAATGCTAACATGGTTAACCAGCAAGAAGAATGCGCGGTGCCTAAAGCAAACCCATTGTTTTCTACTATGCGCTTTATGCTAACCGATTACTTGAATCAGTTTTAAAATAAGACGAACGGGCCCTGCGCACAGAGTTTACCGGGGCCTTTTAACGCGCTATTATTTAAGCTGCAAATAGCAACTATAGCCACCCTCTTGTAAAGTGGTATTACTGAAAGCAGGTAAACCTAAAAAGGTACAGCACAGTTTTATGCCCATAAAACCTAGGCAACAAGGTCAAAAAACGCGTGAGTTTGGCCGCTTTTATGCTCTTTTTAATGATGTCCCTTGTGTCGTCAGGGAATGCTGTATCTTTTGAAACGTCATCTCATTTGCATAATCAAAACTTTTCAATGTCAGAAATGGCAATGAAGCCTGTACCTTCGGACCTTTCTCAACACGAGGCCGATGCACCGCATTGTCAGCATCAGGGGATGCTAATGCGCGAAATAGCAAAGGAGCAGAAATTGGATGCCTCGTTGGAAGAAGCAACCATGGCACAAAATGCTGATATGTCTTGTTGTAATGACGAGTGTCAGTGTCCCACTGATCACTGTTACAACTTTAGCGCTACAGCACTGTTACAGCCGCTCATGGAAGCTGAAGTAACGGTCAACAGAACGGCTGCCTTGTCGTTTGTTTCGCAGCAATACAAAACTCTTCATTTCGGGCAGTTTCGCCCACCTAAAACCCTTTTCGCAGCATAGATCTATCTCGCGTTTGCGACCCTTGCCCGAAACACTAGTGAAGTGACATGGGTGAAAGGCCTTCGCAAACACTGTTTGTCTATGTAATGCGCTTTTAGTGTCTTGGCCCTTCGCTATTAAAGAAGCTTATATTTATAACGCTTAAAAGTTGGCTTTCACAACGCGCATTGCACCTGAAAAGTAATATTCACATGAGTAATTTATTGGTAACCCCAAAAGTCCATCTGGTTTTTAGCACATGTTCTCAACTACGGGGCCTGTACGCTCAATATACGCTGCTTTTGTCGCTATTAGTGTGTCTGTGTTCGATAGGGTTTTCTAAGATAGCCACGGCCGATACCTTTAGTTTAGAGCAAGCGGTTCAGTTGGCCATTCAACACGACCCCTTGCTAAAAGGGAATGCCTATCGTGAGCAAGGGTTTAAAGCAGACGCAGATGCAGCGTCTTATTGGTCTAACCCGCAAATGTCTGTATCGATGCAAAACTTACCTACAGATGGGTTTGCAATTGACCAAGAGCCCATGAGTCAAATTAAAGTAGGGTTTAAACAACAGCTTCCCCGCGGTGATGAAAACCACTATAGCCAAAAAAAATATCAGGTGATGGCGAGCAAAGTCGGCAGCTATGCCAAGTGAAACCATACCCCATGAAATGCGTCACGGTGAGCATGACGCAACAAGCGGCCATAACAGTGAAAGTGGCCCACAACGCGAGGGCAATAGCGACACCAAGGCAATGAATCACAAAGAGCACATGCACCATGATTGAGTCAGTCATTCGCTGGTCGGTAAATAACCGCATTATGGTGCTGCTAAGCGCGATTGTGCTGAGCATTGCTGGGGTATGGGCAGTAAAAAACAACCCCGGTCGATGCCATACCTGATCTGTCAGATGTTCAAGTTATTGTTAAGGTAAGCTACCCGGGGCAGTCGCCACAGGTAGTGGAAGATCAAGTGACATTTCCGCTTACGTCTGCGCTCATGTCCGTACCCGGCGTTCAGACAGTTCGTGGTTATTCTTTTTTTGGTGATGCTTACGTTTACGTCATTTTCGATGACGATACGGACATGTACTGGGCGAGAAGTCGCGTTTTAGAGTACTTAAGCCAAGCGTCATCTCAACTTCCGCCGGGTGTAACGCCGCAGCTAGGGCCTGATGCGACGGGCGTAGGTTGGGTGTATATCTATGCCTTAGAAAATGACACTAGTCAGCCTAACGCACTGGATGCCGGGGAGTTAAGAGCACTGCAAGACTGGTTCTTAAAGTTTGAACTGCAGTCTGTACAAGGTGTGTCAGAAGTTGCCTCGGTGGGCGGCATGGTGAAGCAATACCAGGTTATTGTCGACCCGGAAAAATTGCGCGCTTATAACATTATGCCTTCTATGATTGAACTTGCGCTAGCGCGAGGCAATCGCGCGACGGGCTCGTCGGTCGTTGAAATGGCCGAAGCGGAATACATGGTTACTGCGCAAAGTTATATTCAAAGCATAAACGATATTAAACGGCTGCCTACTGGGGTTATCAAAGATGGTGTGAGTATAACCATTAACGATGTTGCCCACGTGGTCGAAAGCCCTTTAATGCGAAGGGGGGTGGCGGAACTTAATGGTCGGGGCGAAACTGTGGGCGGTATTATCGTTATGCGTTATGGCGAAAACGCGAAAGCCACTATCGACGCCATAAAAACGAAGCTCGAGGCATTAAAGGCAGGCTTGCCAGAGGGCGTTAATATTGTCCCTGTGTACGACCGCTCCACGCTTATCGATAAATCGGTAGAAACGCTCTCGAATAAGCTAATGGAGGAGCTGCTGGTAGTTGGCGCGGTTTGTGCCCTCTTTTTATTCCATTTGCGCTCGTCTGTTGTAGCGCTAATAAGCTTACCTATTGGCATACTCGCCGCGTTTATCGTAATGAAACTACAGGGGCTTAACGCCAACATTATGTCGCTGGGGGGAATTGCTATTGCGATAGGCGCTATGGTGGATGGGGCCATCGTAGTCGTTGAAAACCTGCATAAACATATTCATCAACACGCAATTTCAAGTAAACAAAAGTCGCTAAAGCCAATGCCGCTTAGCGCAGCGAAACGGTGGGAGTTAGTCATAAAGTCAACATCAGAAGTTGGGCCTGCGCTGTTCTTTTCGCTGCTTATTATTACGGTGTCGTTTATTCCTGTCTTTGCGTTAGAAGCACAAGAAGGGCGACTATTTGCCCCCCTTGCATTCACCAAGACTTATGCCATGGCAGCGGCGGCAGCGCTAGCAGTAACGCTAGTGCCCGTACTGGCGGGTTACTTTGTCCGGGGTAAGATACGTTCAGAAGCGGAAAATCCGGTCAATCGTACGTTAAGCAACCTCTATAAGCCGGTGTTAATGCGCCTGCTTCATTATCCGCTAGCTACTGTTGCGGGCGCTATATGCCTGCTGGTTTCAATGTATTGGCCACTAAGTCATTTAGGGAGTGAATTTATGCCTGAATTAGATGAAGGTGACCTGATGTACATGCCCACCACGTACCCGGGAATTTCGGTGGGTAAAGCCAGAGAAGTTTTACAGCAAACAGACAAGCTCATAGCAACGTTACCCGAAGTGGAAAGCGTATTTGGAAAGGTAGGGCGAGCGGATACCGCTACTGACCCAGCGCCACTCACTATGATTGAGACCTTTATTCAGTTAAAGCCGAAAGCTGAATGGAGAGACGGCATGACAACAGAGAAACTTAAAGAAGCGCTTAATGCACTGGTACAGTTCCCCGGGCTCACTAATGCATGGGTCATGCCTATCAAAACCCGAATCGATATGTTGGCGACAGGAATTAAAACCCCGGTGGGGATTAAAATCGCCGGGCCTGATTTGGCGGGAATTGAAGCCATAGGTAAAGATATTGAAATGCAGCTAAAGGACGTACCTAACACCGCTTCGGTATACGCAGAGCGGGTGGTGGGCGGTCGCTACGTCAATATTGATATCGACCGCCAATTAGCGGCGCGCTATGGTCTTAGCATTGATGATGTCCACAGTATTCTGGCCAGCGCTGTAGGCACAAAAGTGGTAACTCAGTCGGTAGAAGGGCGCGAGCGCTTTCCCGTTAGCATGCGATTTTTGCAGCACTATCGCGATACACCTGAATCCTTGTCGTCAATGCCCTTTGTAACACCGAGTGGCGCTCATATTACGTTAGGGGATATTGCCAAGGTTCGAATAGCAGATGGCCCTGCCGCAATTAAAAGCGAGAATGCGCGTCTAAACGGGTGGGTTTATATTGATATTGCTTCTGACTCAGCCACAGGTATAGATTTAGGGGGGTATGTTGAGCAGGCTAAAGCGCATTTGCACAAACACCTTAAATTGCCGCCGGGCTACTCCATTTCCTGGGCGGGCCAGTTTGCTTATTTAGAACGGGCGAAAGCCAAGTTATCGCTGGTTATTCCAGCAACGCTAGCCATTATTTGCTTGCTATTATACTTAGCCTTTAAACGTTTGCGCGACGTGGCACTCATATTAGCAACCCTCCCTCTAGCCCTTGTGGGTAGCGTCTGGCTGCTGTACTTCCTTGATTTTAATCTGTCGGTAGCCGTGGGCGTTGGATTTATTGCGCTAGCAGGCGTTGCGGTAGAGATTGGGGTAATTATGTTGGTCTATTTAAAACAATATGTTGAAGATGCCCTCGCTAAGCATGAGGAAGGCATCATGTCGAATAGTCGAAATGACGCTAACGGCGATACTGAAACTGGTCGCGATAATGATAGAGCAATCGATGCATCCCTAGCGCATAGAGACTGCGTGGTCAGAAGTGCAATCGTACACGCTGCGTCGGCAAGACTTCGTCCCGTCATGATGACGTCTTTGTCTATTATTGCGGGTCTGTTACCGGTTGTTTACGCATCGGGCACCGGTAGTGAAGTAATGCAGCGTATTGCAGCGCCAATGGTGGGCGGTATGGCAAGTGCGTTGGTGTTAACGCTTTTGGTATTACCATGCGTGTTTTACTTAAGCATAACCCGCGGTAGAAAGCGCTAAATAAATGCAAAGGGAAGCGCTTATGGCTTCCCTTTGGTTAAATTGCTATTTATAGCAGGGGGCTGAAAAGGTGTTAGTGCGCTGCCGCATAGTCTTCCACCTGCTGCCATACGCGCAGAAGGTTTCCGCTTAATATTTTTTCAATATC
Source organism: Alteromonas infernus (assembly GCF_902705815.1). Taxonomy (NCBI): domain Bacteria; kingdom Pseudomonadati; phylum Pseudomonadota; class Gammaproteobacteria; order Alteromonadales; family Alteromonadaceae; genus Alteromonas; species Alteromonas infernus. The sequence goes on along the minus strand of NZ_CACSIG010000054.1, from coordinate 85,669 downwards.
AGTACGGCTGTAGCCTCTATCCAGCAACCCTTGAACTAAGTTTGGAAAGCTCGCCACGTCTTTAAGCCCAATTGGCAGCGAGTCGCCCACGCCGTCGTAGTCAGACCCAATGCCCACGTGCTCAACACCTATTAGCTTTACAACGTGGTCAATGTGGTCAAGCACTTCATCTAACGTGGAGTAAGGATAAGGTACTTCCTTACGGTAGGCTTTTTCAAAGTTCTCAAGTTTAGGGCTATCTTCCCCTTCTTTTTCAATCAACGCTTTACGGGCAGCTGATAGGCCTCTTCGCCATTCACCGGCCACTTTTGATACAAAACTAGAGCCAAAGTTAATCATGATAACGCCGCCATTCTCACCTAGCTTTTTAATCATGTCGTCGTTCATATTGCGCTCGAAACCCGGGGTAAAACGACGAAGCGATGAATGCGACGCAATAACCGGCGCTTTTGTTAGCTCAATGACTTGGTAAAAGGCATCGTCAGACACATGAGAAATATCTAACATAATGCCGATGTTATTCATTTCTCCCACTAGCGCTTTGCCAAATGGGCTCAGTCCTTTCCACTTTCTACGCAGGTCATAAGAGGAATCTGAAATGTGATTAGCCTGGCTGTGAGCAAGAGTAATGTAGCGTATGCCGCGCTCGTAAAAGGCATTTAAGTTTGCTAAATCACCTTGAATAGGTGAGCCGTTCTCCATGCCCATTGGCAACGAAATGAGGCCTTTTTCAAACTGCGCTTTTACGTCAGAAGGGCTTTTGGCAATGGCAAATTTATCAGGCGCTCGCGCAACAATTGCTTCTACTGAGTCGATAAGTTCATGAGCGAGCTGTGTAGACTCTGGAGAGTTATCTAAGCTTGCTGGTACGTAAATGCTCATAAAAGGGGCGTTTAAACCGCCCGCAACGGCACGCGGGTAGTCAAAATCGCCGTCTTCAGTTGCGTTGGTTACATCCACCCATTTTTCTTTAACGCGGTAAGGTACGTCAATATGACCATCTACAATAATGGTTTCCTTCGCGATATTTACCGCTCGTTCAGAGGCAGAGTAGGTCGGTGTTTCTGCCAGTGCGGTGTGTGAAGCAAAAAGCGCAGAGATAACTAATGCGCAAGATGAAAGTGGGAAGCGCCCCTTCATAGAAAGTCCTTATTTTGTTTTTAATCGCTTAGGCCTTCAGCCCCTAAAATGAATAGCAACTAGAGACTAAAGGATAATTCATACCGCGACAATAGGCTTTCGTTTCCCCTTCATTGCTCGCGTAATTCTTCAAATTCGTCGGAATTGCTCATTTTTAGAGCGCTTGGGCTCATTCACTTAAAGTTTACATTGCAATAAAAATTTAAAACTTGTTATGGTGAAGACTGCGTGACTTCATTGCGCGAATACGGGATACTCCCAAGCGCTCCGCCAACTATCGATGGATAATATACATCAGCGCGGCCGACGTAATTTTTTAGTGGCACCCGCTCTTCTCACATAATTAAGCCGGGGCCACAGCTAACAAGTATGAGAAATAAATATGGCTATTAACTTTGTACCGCTAGATAAAGAAAAGCATAAAGACCTAAAGGTTGCGGTAAACACTTCTTTCAGTTTTGCTAAAAATACACACCTTGCAGCAGCAACAATCCGTGAGTTCGCACAACTAGCAGCAACTATGCCGCTTGTTTTCATTGAAGACACGAATGCTAAGCGCCACCACGTAGTTACTATGCTTGGTATGGAACAGGGTCAAAACCTTTTCCTAACTGGCGACAGCTGGAAAGGTCCTCACGTTCCAATGAACATCCTTCGCTACCCGTTCGACGTACGTCCTGACGGTGACAAGCTTGGTGTTTACATCGACGAAAACTCTGATCTTATTTCTGATGAAGGCCAAGCGCTATTTACAGAAGCTGGCGAAGCAAGTGAATTCCTAGATAACCGTCAGAAATTCCTAGCAGACCTTGCAAACAGCGAAATGCTAACTCAGCGTTTTGTTGCGAAAGTCGTTGAACTGGACCTTCTTGATCCAATTCAAATTCGCCTTACTTACCAAGACGGTAAGCAGCGCAATGTTACCGGCATGATGAGCATCAACGAGAAGAAACTTCTTGAGCTACCTGAAGAGCAAGTACTTGAGCTACATAAACAAGGCTTCCTAGGTGCTATTTATGCAGTAATGATGTCTGTTGGTCAGCTAAACCGCCTTGTTGAGCTTTCTAACGATACAGATAATCCAATTCGCAACATGCAGCTTTCAGCGGTTAAAGCAGAAGAAGCAGCACCTGAAGCGGCGCCAAACGCGTAATCGCTCCCTCATTTTGAAGTTCAAAAGCCCGCAAAGTTGCGGGTTTTTTTGTACCTAAAATTCACGTTCAGACTTCGTCACGTTTCGTTCAGAATCCGTTAAGTTTTAATGTCTTATCTTATGCGTAGTGTTATTACACGTCGTTCCCAACACATTTTTTAAGGACAAAAGACATGAACATCAAATCTAATAAACTTTCAACAACGCTAACCGCACTATCAATTATTACGGCTTCGGTATTTACAGTTTCAGCAGCACATGCAGCTACGCAAAACGAAGTACAGGTTACCGCTGTCGATCCTGAAGGATTCGATGACAACCTCTACGGTGCAAGGTATGTGCGCTACCTGGAAGAAGTTAGCGGAAACAGCGGCGCTTACCTTATAAACCCTTATCTTCAGCGTGTATCGAGTTTATCTGGTGGTTACGCCAATTTAGATGGTGCCGACTTTTTTAATCTTGGAGCGACGTTTTACATCGATGAAAACTTAATGTTAGCAATCGAAGGGGTTCATAGGAAATGGAACAATGGCTATGGCGAATCTGATAGCACCGACATAAATGCTAAGCTGGGTTACAACTTATCACGTGAGTGGCAAGTTGGCGCAGGTTTGACTTATCAGCACTTCAGCACTGAATATGTCTTCGAAGATGACGTGTTTGAAGCTAGCGGTAACGAATCTTCTGCATTAATTTTTACTCGTTACACAACTGTTGGAAGGGGTGGTAAAGGCTGGGACTTTATGGCCGAGTATATAGCTGAAAGTAATGACGTTTTTTATGGCTCAGCTCGTTACTTCTTCAATAAAGGTTTCAGTGTTGCTGGCTTGTTCACCTATTCAGATGCGCCAGACGGCTTTGTAAATGAGAAGGCTGTTGGAGTAACACTCGATTATTGGGTTAATGAACAGTTTTCAATATCAGCAAGCTATGAAACGGATATTGATGGGGAAGAAAGCAGTGACGTTGCTTCACTTTCAGCATCATATCGTTTCTAAGTTAGGACACCTTTATCATCGCTATGCGTTAGCACGCGTTGATGTAAATGCAGTGAGTTAGCACTAGTCGTGTTAACTCACTCGGTTTTTAACGTACTGATGAGGCGAAGCTGGTTGAATTTCGACTCAGCATACGCTCAATACCGCTGAAAACAGCGTTAAACATAATCGTGAGATCTCGCCGCTTATTTACAGTCAAAAACAGCAGTTCATCGATTAATTACACCTTTATTTTTTCTCACCTGAATATTTTTTAATCTTTTTTACGCGCCTAATCATACACTTCCTAAAAGAACTGTATATCCAACCAGTTTAAACCCAGTGTTTATGCGGCTTTCACGCCTTTTTTCTACTTGACAGTGGGGATCATTGATACCTAAACTGTATCTCAGTGGGTAAATGTGGCGAATTGTGGATCAAATCATCATCACTTTGCAGATTAGTACTCAAAAAACAAGAAAAACAAGAGCAAATAATAAAAGGCTAGGGGAATGTTCCGCGGCGCTAACGCAATCAATCTGGATACAAAAGGCAGACTGGCTATACCGACGAAGTATCGTCAGTCGCTGCTGGATGATTGTCAGGGACAACTAGTCTGCACAGTCGATACACAACAAAGTTGTTTGCTACTTTACCCACTTCCCGAATGGGAAGAGATTGAGCTTAAACTCTCTAAGCTTTCAAGCATGGTTCCAGCCGAGCGTCGCTTGCAGCGATTGCTACTAGGTTATGCTTCAGAAGGTGAGATGGATAAAAGCGGGCGTATTCTTGTTCCTACTCCACTGCGAAGTTTCGCAAAACTCTCAAAAGAAGTCATGTTAGTTGGTCAGTTAAACAAATTCGAAATTTGGGATGCCGATATTTGGGCACAACAAGTTGAAGCTGATATAGACACCGAACGCAAAGGCGAATTTGAACTTACCGAACGATTACAGGACTTCTCGCTATGACGCAGCCTAATGAATTTAAACATATTTCAGTATTGCTTGACGAGTGCATTGAAGCATTGGCGATTAAACCAAACGGCATTTATATTGATGCTACGTTTGGCCGTGGCGGGCATTCGGCGCATATTTTAGACGCGTTAGGCGAGAAGGGGCGACTCATTGCCTTTGACCGTGACCCACAGGCTATCAAGGCCGCTGAACGCTTTGCCGATGACAAGCGCTTTAGCATTATCCACTCACCATTTGGTGATATGGCTGAAGAAATCGAAGCGCTGGGCCTTACCGGCAAGATTGACGGTGTGTTAATGGACCTAGGTGTGTCTTCGCCTCAACTTGATGATGCAGAACGCGGTTTTAGCTTCTTACGAGACGGCCCACTTGATATGCGTATGGACACCTCGCGTGGTCAAAGTGCGGCAGACTGGCTAGCTAACGCCGAAGAACAAGACATTACACAGGTCATTAAAGAGTTTGGCGAAGAGAAGTTCGGCAAGCGAATCGCCCATGCCATTGTAAATACTCGCCAAGAAACGCCCATTACACGTACTGCACAGCTTGCAAAAATCATTGATGAAGCCGTACCGGTGAAAGATAAGTTTAAGCACCCGGCGACGCGTGCATTCCAGGGTATCCGTATTTATATCAATGCAGAATTAGAGCAATTGCGCGTTGGGCTAAAAGCGGCCACACAGGTATTGGCGAAAGAAGGGCGTCTTGCGGTTATCTCGTTTCACTCGCTTGAAGACCGCTTAGTAAAACGTTTTATAAAGGATCAAAGCAAAGGAAAAGTCGTACCCCACAACCTACCGATTACACAGGCAGAAATTGACGCCGATAAAGTGTTAAAAGCTCTGGGTAAAGCAATAAAACCATCTGAACAGGAGATTGCGAATAATGTTCGCTCCCGCAGTTCGGTATTACGTGTGGCAGAAAAGTTATGACCAAAGCCATACCAGACAAGGCCAGCACTAATTTTAAATTATTGCTCATTATTGTTTCAGATTTAACCCGCAACAAGTTGCGGGTTTTGTTGTATTTAATGGTTATCACAAGTGCCATGGCCGTAACGCTTAGTAGTCACCACAATCGCCAGCAGGTCATAGCCCTTGAAGACTTAATGCAAGAGAAGGACGAGTTGGACGTTGAGTGGCGCAATCTAGTGTTAGAGCAGCGGGCGTTAACCGAACATAACCGCATTGAAAACCTTGTTGAAAAACAGTTAGAAATGTACCGCCCCACCGCCGACGATGAAGTAGTGGTGAAATTGAAATGAATTCATCAAGCCCACGCCAGCGCAAGAAAACCGGCGCAAAGCAAAATGTAACGCCAAGCCTAGTGCACTGGCGCTTTGTGGTTGTGCTTGTGGTTATTATGTTCGTTTTTGGCGTGCTCGCCGCCCGCGCAGCTTATATTCAAGTTATCGAGCCAGATGAGCTTATTCAGCAAGGCGACAACCGCACGCTAAGAACCCGCGACATGCCGACCTATCGCGGGCTTATTACCGATAGAAACGGTGTTGAACTGGCGGTGAGTGTGCCGGTTCGTGCTATTTATGCCGACCCGAAAATTATTCACGAGAATAATGGGTTTGAGGAAGAGCGCCGGTGGGAAGCGTTAGCCGATGTATTGCGCCAAGACGTTAATGAACTTAAAGAAAAAGTGGCGAATCCAAAACGCCGCTTTGTGTATTTACAGCGTCAGGTGTCTCCAGCAATGGCAGAGTACGTTGATAAGCTAGATATCCCTGGTATTTACCTTCGTCGTGAAAGCCGTCGTTATTACCCAACAGGCGAGGTGTCAGCCCAGCTTATTGGTGTTACTGATGTTGATGATACGGGCGTTGAAGGCTTAGAACGCATGTACGACGAGTGGTTAACGGGTACGCCAGGCTCTCGCAAAATTCGCCGTGATGCCAAAGGACGCCAGGTAGAAATTCTAGAAACCACGTCGGGCGAAAAAGCGGGCGATTTGCAGCTTACTATCGACCAGCGTATTCAGGCGTTAGCCTACAAAGAAATTAAAGAAGCCATGATTTATTACCAATCAAGCTCGGCTTCTGCCATTGTCATTGACGTTAAAAGCGGCGATGTATTGGCCATGGTCAACGCGCCGTCATTTAACCCGAACGACAGAAGTAATATCAGCCCCCATCGCATGCGTAATCGCGTGATTACCGACGCTTTTGAACCCGGTTCATCGCTTAAGCCGCTTGCGGTATTAACCGCGCTTGAGTTTGGTGAAGTAGAACCTGAGGATTCAGTTGATACTAATCCAGGCTGGATGCGGTTAGGCGGCAGTCTAGTAAAAGACTCACGCAACTATGGCGAGCTAACGCTAGAAGAAATTATTCAACACTCCTCGAATATGGGAACGTCAAAGCTAGCGTTGTCGGTACCAAAGCACTTCTTGCTTGATACCTATTACAACATGGGGCTGATGAGTGATACCGGGCTTAACATGGCAGGCGAGAGCAGCGGTATCTTTCACGAGCGCAGCCGCTGGTCTGAATTTGAATTAGCCACACTTTCATTTGGCTACGGCATTTCAGTAACTACCGCACAGTTAGGCCGTCTTTATGCAACCCTCGCGAACGGCGGTATAAAAACGCCACTTAATATTATTAAGTCGCCGGAACAACCGTCTTGGCAGGCCCAGTCTGAACGCGTTATTAGTGAAGAAAACGCAAACGCCATTGTTCAAATGATGGAAAGCGTTACCCAGCGTGGCGGGACTGCGACAAAAGCAGCGGTACCCGGTTATCGTGTTGCCGGCAAAACCGGAACTAGCCGTAAAGCCGTGGCCGGGGGATACGGTGAAGAGTACGTCAATATTTTTGCGGGGATCGCACCGGTTTCAAACCCTCGATTAGTTACTATAGTGCTTATCAATGAACCGGGTGGCGACTTGTATCATGCGGGTGACACTGCTGCACCTGTGTTTTCGTCAATCATGGGCGGCGCATTACACATGTTAAATGTCACACCTGACGATAAGCACGTTACCTCGAGCCGCTTATTGAAAGGAGGTCAAAGTGGTAGTTAGTGCCTTTATTCAAAGTACCAAAGCATTGCTGGCGAAGTTTGGTGTAGACGCACCGGATATACGTATTGAAGGCCTTACTTTAGATAGCCGCGAAGTGAACACGCGGTTAGCTTTTTTAGCCATTAAAGGGCATGAGCGCGACGGCCGTGATTTTATCCCTCAGGCAATAAGTTTAGGGGCCCGTGTAATTCTGGCGCAAACTGACGACAGTGAAGCTCATGGTCAAATGGAAATGCGCGACCACAGCGTTATCATTTCTCTTTATGAGCTACCCCAAATGCTCTCTGCATTAGCTGCAGCCTTTTATGACTATCCCGCACAAAAGATGACAACGGTAGCGGTTACTGGAACTAACGGAAAAACTTCTACAGTTCAATTGCTTACGCAACTTAAAGACGCGTTAGGTACGCGTAGTGCAAGCATAGGTACCCTAGGCAGCAGTGTGTTTGAAGGCGATGCGACGCAATGGTCGAACACGCCTGCGGCTAATACCACGCCAGATGCCATACGTATGCAGTACTTGTTGGCAGACTTTGTGCAAAGCGAAGTGCGCCATACCGCCTTTGAGGCCAGTTCTCACGCGTTGGTTCAGGGGCGACTTGGTAAGGTTAAAACCGATATAGCTGTTTTCACCAACCTTACGCGGGATCATCTCGATTATCACGGCACGATGGAGGAATACGGTAAGGCTAAGCGCCTGCTGCTTTGTCAGCCTGGGTTAAAAGCGGTGGTGTTAAACGCTAACGATGATGAAAGTAATAAATGGGACAATGTTGCTGACAATGCTATTAGCCGCATTTGGACGGGTATTGATGAAAGTGCTGATGGTGCGTTATTTCGCGCCCACAACAATCCTCAAAGTCGCCATTGTTTCGCCACAAATGCTTCTTATCATTCCGGTGGATGTAGCTTTGAACTGGTAAGCTCGTGGGGAAGTGCCGCCATTTCCCTACCGCTTTTCGGTAAATTCAATATTAGTAATGTGCTAAGCGCAATAGGAACACTTCTGGCAGAAGGTGAGCGTTTTGACGCGGTGGTAAAAGCGGTTAATGCGATCACCCCTGTGCCAGGGCGAATGGAAGTGTTTCCAGTACCCGGTGCTGCCAATTTGGTGGTGGACTACGCCCACACCCCTGACGCACTGGAAAAGGTGCTGCTAAGCGCCAAGTTTCATACCGCTGGAAAAGTGTGGTGTGTATTTGGTTGTGGCGGTGATAGAGACACAGGAAAGCGCCCATTAATGGGGCAGGCTGCTGAAGCTGGCGCTGATGCCATTGTTATCACCACTGATAACAGTCGTAGCGAAGACCCTGAATCTATCGCGCAGGACATTATTACCGGTTTAAAAGACATTAGCCTTGCGGTGTCAATTCCTGACAGAGAGCAAGCTATTCGTCATTGCCTAGCGCATGCTGATAAAAGCGACATCATCATTGTGGCCGGAAAAGGCCATGAAGATTACCAAATTATCGGTGACAAAAAGACTAACTATAACGAACGTGCGGTTGTGGCGCGACTGCAACAGGAGTACAGCAAATGATAACAACAACGCTGTCATGGATAGCCGGCAAGGTTAACGGAAAATTATTAAATGGTAATGCTGACACGCAAGTGTTGGCCGTCAGTACTGACACGCGCACCATTGAAAGTGGCGCCGTGTATTTGGCGCTGAAAGGGCCGAATTTTAACGGCCACGACTTTATTGAAGCCGCCGAAAATGCAGGTGCAAGCGCAGTTATTGCCAGCGAAAACGTAACGACTTCGTTACCCGTGATATCAGTTGAAGATACTAAAGAGGCCTTGGGGTTATTAGGCGCTGCGGTTAAACAACATATAGCCCCAAAGACGATTGCCATTACCGGCAGTAGCGGTAAAACCACAGTAAAAGAGATGTGCGCTGCTATTTTAGCGCGCAGAGGCAATGTGCTTGCCACTAACGGTAACTTTAATAACGATATTGGTGTACCGCTTACTCTTCTTCGCCTAGAGCCACACCATGAATATGCCGTGATGGAATTAGGCGCCAATCACTTAGGCGAAATAGCTTACACCACAAATCTAGTGAAGCCGGATGTTGCAACCATTGTGAACGCCGCAGCATCGCACTTAGAAGGCTTTGGTAGCTTGCTTGGCGTAGCGCGCGCCAAAAGTGAAATTTTTAAAGGGTTAGACAAAGACGGTGTCGCTATTGTCAATGTCGACAGCCAGTTTGCAGAATTTTGGCAAGGCAAACTTAAACAAACTCTAAAACGCTAACATTTTCCCCGCAGCAGAAAAACGACGCAGATTTTCAAGCCGAAGATATCACCATTGGTCTAGATGGCTGTGCGTCATTCCACCTAGTATGCCCGCAAGGCGAAATCGCTATTCAGCTTACTATTCCTGGCGTTCACAACGTTGGTAATGCCCTAGTGGCTGCAGCATTAACGCTTCAAGTAGGCGCAAACCTTGAAAACGTGCGCGACGGATTGATTGCCATGCAGCAAGTCAGCGGCGTTTAAATGTAAAACAGCTTACCGACCAAGTTCGGCTATTAGATGATACTTACAACGCCAATGTAGCGTCAGTTAATGCAGCAATTGATACGTTAAGTAGTTTTTCAGGCATCCGCGTTCTTGTGCTAGGCGATATGAAAGAGTTAGGGGAAAAGGCGCGTTTTTACCACGAGCAGGTGGGGGAATACGCTAAACAAAAAGGAATTAACTACCTGTATACCATGGGTGTTTTGAGTCAATCAGCCAGTGCTGTGTTTAATGAAAATGGCGGTCATTTCAGCGATGTTGAAAGTTTGTTGGCCGCAATGGAGAGTGATTTGTTAGTGCAGCAGCGCGATATTTCAATTTTAGTTAAGGGTTCACGCAGTTCCAAAATGGAACGCGTGGTAGAGGCGGTCGAGGCCTCTGCGCTGGGAAAGCACGATAGCCGTCGGGAGCGAATAGCATGTTAATTTGGCTAGCCGACTGGCTGACACAATTTGATTCAGGGTTTAACGTATTTTCATACCTTACCCTTCGCGCAATTTTAAGTACGCTGACCGCGTTGCTTATTGCCATTCTTATTGGCCCTAAGATGATTCGTTATTTGCAGCGTATGCAAATAGGACAAACGGTACGTGACGATGGCCCTCAAAGTCATTTGTCAAAATCTGGCACGCCTACTATGGGTGGGTTGTTGATCCTTGCAGCAATCGTAGTAAGTGGTCTGCTGTGGGCCGACCTAACTAACCGATACGTTTTGGTTACCCTTACTGTAGTGGTGGCCTACGGTATTATCGGATTTGTTGACGACTACAGAAAAGTCATTCGCAAAGACTCTAAAGGGCTCATCGCCCGCTGGAAGTATTTCTGGCAATCGGTGGTGGCGTTAGGCGTGGCCTTTTATCTGTATAGCAGCGCAACCATGAGCGCTGAAACCTCGCTATTGGTGCCCTTTTTCAAGGAAGTGTTCCCGCAGTTAGGGATCTTCTTCATCATTATCACTTACTTTGCCATTGTGGGGACCAGTAATGCGGTAAACCTTACCGATGGATTAGACGGCTTAGCGATTGTCCCTACCATCTTGGTGGCAGGTGCGTTTGCTATTTTTGCCTATGTAACAGGTAATGCCAACTTTGCTGAATACCTCAACATTCCACATATTCCGCTTACCAGTGAACTGGTGATTGTGTGCACCGCCATGGTTGGAGCAGGCTTAGGTTTTTTATGGTTTAACACATACCCGGCACAAGTCTTTATGGGTGATGTTGGTTCATTAGCGCTAGGCGGTACCTTAGGGGTGCTCGCCGTATTAGTGCGCCAAGAGCTGGTGTTAATCATTATGGGCGGTGTTTTTGTAATGGAAACCTTGTCGGTCATTCTTCAGGTGGGCTCTTACAAATTGCGTGGCCAGCGCATTTTCCGTATGGCACCTATTCATCACCACTATGAATTAAAGGGCTGGCCAGAACCGCGCGTTATCGTGCGCTTTTGGATCATTTCTATCATTTTGGTATTGGTTGGTCTTGCGACCCTCAAACTTAGATAAGCGCTAAAGAGACACACATTAATGTCGTATAACGTACGTGAGCATAGTTATGTAGTCGGTGGCCTAGGTGTTACAGGTCAGGCTTGCGTGCGCTTCTTGTTGCAACACAAGGCAACCGTGAAAGCGTTCGATACGCGGCCTACCTTTAGCGCACCTGAAAACCTTGATACAAGCATGCAAGCATTCATGGCTGAAAAGGTAACTTGTCGCGCTCTTAGCGCCGATTACTTTGACGGCGTTGATACCTTGGTGTTAAGCCCGGGTTTGGCGCTAGATATCGAGCAGGTGGAATTAGCGAAACAGTGCGGCGTTGAAGTGATTGGTGACGTTGAGCTGTTTGCTCGTTTGAATACATCATTTAAGAGCGACACACCAGCGAAACGCGTTGTCGGTATAACGGGGTCTAACGGTAAAACCACGGTCACGTTGTTGGTAAACCACCTACTTAACGCATGCGGCGTAAAGAGCATTGAGGCAGGCAACGTTGGGCGACCTGTACTTGAAGCCCTTGAAAGCGACGCAGATGTAGTGGTGATGGAACTATCGAGCTTTCAACTTGAAACAACCTCAAGCCTAGTTCTAGAGGCTGCCACTGTGCTTAATATTTCCGATGATCACTTAGACCGCCACGGCACCCTTGAGCATTATGTTGATGCAAAACATCGTATTTTCGCTAACGCCAAGTCAGCGGTAGTGTGGCGCGATGGCGAGTTTGTCGCGCCAGACGACGCCTTGAATGTCGAAAGCCAGGCTAATGCGCAAAAAGCAAATCAAAATGGGCTTTTGCGAAGCGCGATAGAATACGGTCTTGGTGCCTCTGATACCGGCTTTTCAATAGTCACAATGTTGGACAGCAAACATATCGCATTTAACGGCAAGCCAATTATTGCGCTTAGCGATATTCACTTAGCGGGCATGCACAATGTATTGAATATCATGGCCGCGCTGGGCATTTGCTGTAAGCTCGGGGTTTCACCAGACCAAGCGGTTAAGCATTTACATAGCTTTAAGTCTGCGCCGCATCGCTGTGTGGAAGTTGCGCGGGTGAATAGCGTGCGCTATATCGACGATTCTAAGGCAACAAACATCGGTGCAACCATTGCTGCTTTAGAAGGGATAAGCCCCACAATTGCGGGTAAACTTTTACTTATTGCGGGTGGAGACGCCAAAGGCGCAGACATAAGTAGCCTAGCCCCTTATCTTACGCAATACGTGTCACATGTTTTTGCCTTAGGCAAAGACGCCCACCTGTTTGCGCAAAGCTTTGCACATACAACCCAAGTCGCGACCATGAAAGAAGCGGTGAAAGGGGCTTTACGATTAGCAGCGCCAGGTGATGCCGTATTACTATCGCCAGCATGTGCAAGTATAGATATGTTTAAAAACTACATGCATCGTGGCGAAATGTTTAAGCAAACCGTGCATGACTTACTTGATATAAAGCAGGAGGCCGTATCATGATCACAGCCTCTACTAAGTTAAGTGCGTTGTTTGCCGCCAAACACGATGGCCAAGCAGCGGCGAAACACCCCTATGACGTTACGCTTATTCTTATCGCGCTCGCACTGATGAGCATAGGCGTAATTATTGTTACGTCTGCGTCGATGCCTGTGGCTGACAGATTACACGATAACCCTTTCTACTTTGCAATTCGCCACGGTATTTACATTGTGGGGGCCATTATCGCCGCCATGATTGTGCTTAATTTACCGATGCAATTTTGGCGCATGACCAACCCTTATTTATTACTAGCTGCAATAGTGCTACTCCTTGCCGTACTTGTTGTGGGAAGGACAGTTAACGGCAGTACCCGCTGGCTCGCAATCGGGCCTATTACTATTCAAGCCGCTGAGCCAGCCAAGCTCTTTTTCTTCGCTTATCTTGCTGGCTACTTAGTGCGCCGTTATGAAGAGGTAACGGAAAACCTAAAAGGCTTTTTAAAGCCGCTGGTGGTGTTCTTCGTATTAGCGATGCTGCTATTACTTCAGCCTGATTTGGGAACGGTGGTTGTTATGTTTGCCACGACTATTGGCTTGTTGTTTTTAGCTGGTGCAAGGCTGTGGCAGTTTTTCGCACTGGTATTCGTAGGGATTTTGGCAGTGGTCGCCCTTATCGTGTTCGAGGAATATCGATTAAAGCGGGTGACATCATTTCTCGACCCTTGGGCCGACCCTTTCGGCGCAGGCTACCAGCTTACTCAGTCATTGATGGCTTATGGGCGAGGTAACTGGTTCGGACAGGGGCTTGGCAATAGCTTACAAAAACTCGAATTTTTACCAGAAGCACACACCGATTTTGTCATGGCGATTTTAGCTGAAGAGTTAGGCTTCGTGGGCGTAGTAGCGGTACTGGGGCTTATTTTGTGGATGGTACTTAGAGCATTGCGTATTGGAAATCAGGCGCTTGAAAAAGGCCGCGCATTCGATGGCTACCTCGCATATAGCATCGGCATTTGGTTTAGCTTTCAAACGGCGGTAAACATTGGCGCAAGCGCAGGTATTTTGCCTACTAAAGGATTGACGTTACCCTTGGTAAGCTATGGTGGCTCTTCGCTTATTATCATGTCGATAGCGGTAGCAATATTACTTCGCATTGACTTTGAGTTACGGGTTGATGGTGTGCAGGCAATAGGGCGCGGCGATGCAAGAGATGCTAAGCAAAAGCCACGCAGGAAAAAGCCTATAGCTGCCGGCGTAGCGAAAGACGCAGACATCAATAGCAAAGATAAAACGGTTGATGATGACGATAACTTTGCCTCGTCAACGGTAGAAGCTAAGCCAGCCACAAAAGCTTCATCGGCAGAAGATGAAGGCAAAGCCGGCATAAAAGCCATACTCGCTCGCGTAGCACAGGAGGCTGACAATGGCTAAGCGTTGCTTAATTATGGCTGGGGGTACAGGCGGCCATGTTTTCCCAGGTCTTGCCGTTGCCAATGCGCTTCGAGCGGAAGGCTGGGATATTCATTGGCTAGGCACCGCCGAGCGAATGGAAGCGCAAGTGGTGCCTAAACACGATATTCCCATTCACTTTATCCCTGTGAAGGGGCTGCGAGGCAAGGGCATTTCAGCGCGTATCCAAGGTGCAGTGGCATTGGTTAAAAGCTTGTTTTCAGCGCGTCGAATCATAAAGCGGCTACAGCCTGATATTGTTGTTGGGTTTGGCGGCTATGCCAGTGGGCCGGGCGGCGTTGCGGCCAAGAGTTTAGGGATCCCTGTCATTGTTCACGAGCAAAATGCTGCGGCAGGTATGACAAATAAGCTGCTGAGCAAACTCGCAAGTCGCGTGCTTCTTGGCTTTGATGATGCTAAAGAACAATTTTCAGGCGCTGCGGATAACGTGCATACTGTGGGTAACCCCGTTCGCGATGACATTTGGCAGGTTAAACCCAAAAAACGAGAGTCATACGCAGGGGCTACATCCCTTAATATGCTCGTGGTCGGTGGAAGTTTAGGGGCACAAATTTTAAATGAAACCGTGCCGGAAACCTGCGGCGTACTAAATGGTCTTTCTATAAAGCACCAGTGCGGAAAGGGAAACAGCGACGCTGTTGCAAAAGCCTACGAGAGCGTAGGGGCTGACATGGCTAACGTGGAGGTAAGCGACTTCATCGACAACATGGCAGCCGCTTACGAATGGGCTGATTTTATTGTATGTAGAGCCGGCGCGCTTACCGTTAGTGAAGTGGCTGCGTCTGGCCGCGCCGCGATTTTTGTCCCCCTGCCATTTGCAGTAGATGATCATCAAACAAAAAACGCGCAGTCGTTAGTGAAGCAAAATGCAGCGCTAATGATTGCACAATCTGTATTGAAACAGAACTTAGGGCAGGCAGTGCGTCGATGGTTAGAACACCCCGAAGACTGCTTAAAAATGGGTGCGCTAGCAAAAACATGTGCAAGCATTCATGCCACGGAAAATGTAGTAAGCCACGTTAAAAGCGTGGTAGGAGAAGGGGACTAATGGTTTTTAAAACCCCATTTGAAAGCCCGCAAATGCGCAGGGTGAAAAATATATTTTTTATCGGCATCGGCGGTGCCGGTATGGGCGGTATTGCAGAAGTACTGCTAAACGAAGGTTATGCAATTTCAGGCTCAGATATTCAAGAAGGGCCTATGACAAAACGCTTAAGCGAATTAGGCGCTGATGTAAAAATTGGTCATCGTGCAGAAAACGTAGAGGGCATGGACGTCATTGTTGTGTCTAGCGCTATCAATGAACAGAACCCGGAAATTATAGTAGCGCGCGAACAGCGCATTCCTATCATTCGCCGGGCAGAAATGCTCGCCGAACTCATGCGATTCCGTCACGGTATTGCCGTAGCGGGCACCCACGGTAAAACCACAACAACCAGTTTGATTTCCACTATCTTCGCGGAAGCAGAGTACGACCCAACGTTTGTTATCGGTGGTTTGTTAAATAGCGCGGGCACCAATGCACGCTTAGGCAAAAGTCGCTACCTAATTGCTGAGGCTGATGAAAGCGATGCGTCGTTCCTGCACCTTCAGCCCATGGTATCTGTGGTAACTAATATCGAAGCTGACCATATGGACACCTACGGCGGTGATTTCTCAAAGGTAAAAGACACCTTTGTTGATTTCCTGTCTAACTTGCCATTTTACGGGCAGGCTATAGTGTGCGGTGACGATGCTAATATTCAAGAGATTCGCCCTCGCATAGGCCGTAGCATCATCACTTACGGGTTTGAGTCTCATAACGACTATCGCGCTAAAAATATCAGCCTGTCGTTTGGCAAAGCAAACTTTACGGTTATTCGTCCCGATCACGATCCCCTTGAGATTACGCTGAATCTTACCGGGAATCACAACGTGCTTAACGCCCTTGCAGCAATCGCTGTGGCCACAGATGAAGGAGTCAACGATGAGGCGATTATTCGAGCGTTGGCAGGCTTTGGCGGTATTGGCCGTCGATTCGAGCAATTAGGTACGTTTGATACCAGTAAAGGTGAAGTTTGTTTGGTTGATGACTACGGACACCATCCTACAGAAGTCAGAGCCACAATAGCCGCTGCGCGAGCCAACTGGCCTGATAAGCGCCTTGTTATGGTGTACCAGCCTCACCGCTTCACGCGTACCCGAGATCTCTATGAGGACTTCGTGGAAGTTTTATCAAGTGTTGATGCGCTGTTATTGCTTGATGTTTATGCTGCAAGCGAGCAGCCTATTGAGGGCGCGGATAGCAAATCGCTATGCCGCTCTATTCGCCAGCGTGGTCAGATTGAGCCTGTTTACGTGGGTGATAAAGATGCTCTGCCGGGAATTCTAGCGAACATTATGCAGGACGGCGATATCGTGATGACCCAAGGCGCAGGAAATATTGGGCAAATTGCTAAGTTGTTGGCTCGTCACGAGTTAGAGCCGAATACACTTACAAAGGAAGGAAAATAAGATGTTTAAACCTTCAGTAAGTACACACTCACCTGAAAAGTATGGGAAAGTAGCCGTACTTTTAGGCGGTGACTCGGCCGAGCGTGAAGTATCGCTAAATTCGGGAAATGCGGTGCTAAACGCACTGTTAAGACAAGGGGTAAATGCATTTGCCTTTGACCCCGCAGAGCGCCCGCTTAACGATTTGCTGTCGCTAGATGTTGATAGAGCTCTCATTATGCTTCACGGTCGCGGCGGTGAAGATGGCGCTATGCAGGGGGCTCTTCAGTTTTTAAAAATACCCTACACGGGAAGCCGAGTTTTAGGCTCAGCGCTGGCGATGGACAAAATTCATACTAAGCAAGTGTGGCAAAGTTTAGGTTTACCCACTGCAAAATATGAAATTGCTGACAAAAGGCACTTTGAAGCTGGTAAGTGCAGCGCTATAATGGATAAATTGGGGAATGAAGTCATGGTAAAACCGGCCAGAGAAGGGTCGAGTATTGGCATGGCGAGAGTGACAAGCGCTAAACAGCTCGAAACTGCCATTCAGGACGCTTTCAAATACGATAATCAAGTCCTGTTAGAGCAGTACATAGACGGCCCTGAATTTACTGTTTCTGTGATACAGGGGCAGGCGTTGCCGTCTATTCGCATGTCTACTCCACATACATTCTATGATTATGCTGCGAAATATCAGGATAATACAACAGAATACTATTGCCCAAGCGGTTTGTCTGAAGAGCAAGAAGCACAGCTTGCAAAGTTAGCTTCTCGTGCGTTTGATGCTATTTCTGGCAGCGGTTGGGGCAGAATTGATGTTATGCAGGACAATCAAAGGCAGTTTTATTTGCTAGAGGCAAATACAGTGCCTGGCATGACAGAAAAAAGTTTGGTGCCTAAAGCGGCCAAAGTTGCAGGTTTAACGTTTGACGAGTTGGTGTTGAGTATTCTTTCGACCAGCTTTGATGATGTTGCAAATAAGGCGTAGGCGTGGCTAATACGAATACTAGTCAAGACAAGCGCGCTACTGAAAAGGGCGGCAAAAGCAAAACGGCAGTATGGGGCGGTGTCGCTTTCTTACTTTTCGTTATAGCAGGGTTAGTATTTGGCGGGCTTAAAGCGAACCAGTATTTGCAGGACGAACAGCAAATGCCGGTACAGGTTATCGATTTTTCTGGTGATTATCAGCACATCGATATTACTAAACTAGAGCGGTTAATACGCAAAGCGCAGCCGGGAAGCTTTTTTGCGCTCGATGTCAACGAAGTGTTCGAGTTGGTTGAAGCCCAACCTTGGGTGTATCGTGCATCGGTAAGAAAAAAGTGGCCAAACACGCTAAAGATTTATTTGGTCGAGCAACAGCCTGTAGCACAGTGGAACGAAGACTTGTTGTTGAACCCCTACGGAGATACGTTCAACGACGAAGGCATAAAGCTTGATTTACCGCGCCTTTACGGGCCTGGTGGCAGTGAAAAAACGGCCCTTGAGGGTTACAACGCTATGCACGCGCTGATATCGACGACAAACATGACATTAGATGAGTTGTCGTTAAGTGAGCGATTTGCATGGCAAGTGCAGTTGAAAAACGGCATTAAGTTGAATTTAGGGCGTCAGGAGTTTATCGATAGGCTACAACGCTTTATTGATGTGTATCCTCTTTTGGCGCAACAAGAGAAGGCGGTGAAATACGTCGACCTTCGCTATGACACGGGTGTCGCCGTTGGATGGAAAGACGACAGCACCACAGATGAAGAGAGTTAAGGAAACCATGTCAAAACCTGCTGAACGCAATTTGATTGTAGGACTAGATATCGGCACCAGCCAGGTAAAGGCTGTGGTGGGTGAATTACTAGAAGATGATCAAATCAGTATTGTTGGCGTGGGCACCCATGCATCGAAAGGGATGGATAAGGGCGGCGTTAACGATTTGAACTTGGTGGTTAAATCGGTACAGCGTGCGGTAAACGAGATGGAGTTAATGGCAGATTGCCGTGTGTCTTCAGTGTTCATGTCTATCTCGGGCCGCCATGTGAAATGCCAGAACGAAAATGGCATGGTACCGATTAACAACCAAGAAGTAACACAAGAAGACGTAGACAATGTTATTCATGCGGCGCGCAGCGTGCCTATTGCTGCTGAACGTCGTCTGCTTCATGTGCTACCTCAAGAGTTTACCATTGATGTGCAGGAAGGAATTAAAAACCCGATTGGCATGTCAGGAGTACGAATGGAAGCAGACGCTCACATTATTACCTGTGCCGATGATATGGCGAAAAACATGGTGAAATGTGTAGAGCGCTGTGAGCTGAACGCCGATCAGCTGATTTTCTCAGCGTTGGCGTCAAGCTATGCGGTATTAACTGACGACGAGCGTGAGCTAGGCGTTTGTGTCGTTGATATTGGCGGCGGTACTATGGATATGGTTATCTATACTGACGGCGCTATCAGACACACTGCAGTTATACCGGTTGCGGGTAATCAAATTACCAGCGACATCGCTAAAATATTTAGAACGCCTATCAGCAATGCAGAAGAAATTAAGGTTAATTATGCCTGTGCATTGAAAGATATGGTGAGTATGGAAGACAGTATTGAAGTACCTAGTGTGGGTGGACGCCCGGCTAGAGTAATGTCTCGTCATACGTTAGCTGAGGTAATTGAGCCTCGCTACCAAGAACTTTTTGAGCTGGTGCATGACGAAATTCGCGCCAGCGGTCTGGAAGAGCAAATCGCAGCAGGCCTTGTACTTACAGGCGGTACCGCTAAGATGGAAGGTGCTGTGGAATTTGCCGAAGAACTTTTCCAGATGCCCGTGCGCGTGGGCAAACCCATTAACGTAAAAGGTTTATCTGAATACGTTGATGACGCAGGATTTGCGACAGTCGTAGGACTGCTGCAATATGGCAAAGTACAATCTGATAATAAGAAGTCCAGTACGCAGAAGACCGGTGAAAGCTTGTTTCATCGAGTGCAAAGCTGGTTTAAAGGTGAATTTTAATTTTATTTTGGGGGCGCTATAGCTACGGCATTAAGGCTAGCAGGATGCAATTAGCCTAAGGGAATGACCTGGCGTAGTGTTTAAAAGACGTACAACCGGAGAGTAAGTATGTTCGAATTAATGGATAGTCACGGCGAAGAAGCCGTAATCAAAGTCATCGGTGTCGGTGGCGGCGGTGGTAATGCAGTTGAGCACATGGTGTCTCAAAGCATTGAAGGCGTAGAATTTATTGCAGTTAACACCGATGCGCAGGTGCTTCGTAGCTCAAGCGCAGACGTTACGCTTCAAATTGGTTCAAGCGTAACCAAAGGGCTAGGTGCAGGTGCCGATCCGAACATTGGTCGCGAAGCCGCACAAGAAGACAGAGAAACCATCCGCCAGGCACTAGACGGCGCAGACATGGTTTTCATCACCGCCGGCATGGGTGGTGGTACAGGAACGGGTGCAGCGCCAGAAGTGGCAAAGATTGCCCGTGAAATGGGTATTCTTACGGTGGCGGTTGTTACTAAACCATTCCCGTTCGAAGGTAAAAAGCGTACCTCGTTTGCAGAGCAAGGCATTGTAGAGCTTGCTAACAACGTAGACTCGTTAATTACTATTCCTAACGAAAAGCTATTAAAGGTAATGGGTCCAGGCACGCCACTACTTCAAGCGTTTAGCGCGGCGAATGACGTGCTACGCGGTGCGGTTCAAGGTATTGCCGAGCTAATTACTCGCCCTGGTCTTATCAACGTTGACTTTGCAGACGTACGTACTGTTATGTCTGAAATGGGTAAAGCCATGATGGGTAGCGGCGCAGCGAGCGGCCCAGATCGTGCTGAAGAAGCAGCTGAATCAGCAATTGCCAGCCCACTGCTTGAAGATATCGACCTGTCAGGCGCGCGCGGTATTCTTGTGAATATCACAGCCGGCCCAGATTTCGCTATCGATGAGTTTGAAACGGTAGGTAACGCCGTTAAAGCGTTCGCATCAGAAAACGCGACTGTGGTAGTAGGTACGGTTATCGATATGGAAATGACAGAAGAGCTTCGCGTTACCGTTGTTGCAACGGGTATTGGCGCAGAGCGCAAGCCTGACATTTCGCTAGTAAGCTCTGAAGGTTCTCGTCTAACGCAGCCTGCTAAAGAATACGGTAACACACAAACAAGTGAACCGCGTTCGGCTGTAGGCGGTACAGAAGGTAACCAGGCACTTAAAGCAGATGATAGTGCTCAGCCAGACAACGATTTGGAGTACTTGGATATTCCTGCGTTTCTGCGCAAGCAGGCAGACTAATTTAGCTGCCTGAAAACGAAGGGAATTATTTTACGCTTGTGTTGTCTCACCTTATAAGGTGTAGAAACACAACGTGAAGAATTCGCGTGAATAGGTTAAAAAAATACGTAATTTGACTGAGTGAAATCCGTCAGATCGGGTATTTTTTGACATGTGAGTAAGAACTCACTATAATTCGCGCCCGCTTTTTTAATAGGTAAAAGCTTAAGCAGATGATTAGACAACGTACAATCAAGCAATCGGTACAAGAGACCGGAATTGGGCTTCATAAAGGGGAAAAGGTCACAATGACTCTCCGACCTGCGCCAGCAAACACGGGTATCGTGTTTAGGCGTGTTGACCTTGAACCACATGTTGACATACCTTCGCGTGCGAACGCGGTAGGTAATACCATGCTGTGTACGTGTTTAAATAATGAAGACGGTGTAACTATCCAAACGGTAGAGCACTTAGCGTCTGCGTTAGCGGGTTTAGGTATCGACAATATTATTGTTGAAGTAGACAGTAACGAGCTGCCAATTATGGACGGAAGTGCTAGCCCGTTCGTATTTTTACTTCAATCTGCAGGTATTGAAGAGCTAAACGCGCCTAAGCAATTTATTCGTATTAAAAAGCCTGTTCGCGTAGAAGATGGCGACAAGTGGGCCGAATTGGTACCTTATGATGGCTTCCGCGTTGATTTCCAAATTGACTTCGACCACCCGGTGATCAGTCAAACTCGTCAACACATGGTCATGGACTTCGATTCATGTTCTTATGTGAACGAAGTAAGTCGCGCGCGTACCTTCGGTTTTATGAGCGATTTAGAGTATATGAATGCTAACAACCTAGCGTTAGGTGGTAGCATGGAAAACGCAGTGGCGCTAGACGAATTCCGCGTGCTTAACCCTGAAGGGTTGCGTTACGATGATGAATTCTTGAAGCACAAAATATTGGACGCCATTGGTGATTTATATCTTGGCGGACTCAGCTTGATTGGTGAATTGCGTGCATATAAAACGGGCCACGGCCTGAATAACAAACTGCTTAATGCAGTGTTAGCGCAAAAAGAGCGCTGGGAGTTCGTGACTTACGACTCGCAGGAATCAGCACCAATTCGTTATGCTCAACCCGTGTTAGCGTAAGATTTTTAAAAAGCCGCCTTACGGGCGGCTTTTTTTTCGTATGGCAATTACTGAAATTAATGATACAGTAGCCGAATAATTAATATAAATTTCACCCATGTGTAAAAAGTGGCAAGGTAAGGCACTCGCCTTAACGTAAAGTCATAACACAGGCGTGAAACAGCAATAATCTCCGTGGTATGAAACTAACTATTACATTGGCTGGTAAAAATAAACGCTACAGACACAGCATTCGTGTCCGTACGCTTGTTAGTGCTACCGTGTTATCGTCAATTTTTATGTTAGTGTCGAGCCGTTCTACCGAATCGGTATCTGAAGATATTGCTCGTGTGCGTTTAGCCCAAACAGAAGTCAACGAACAACAAAAAGATGTTGAGGCGCTAAAGCAACAAACCTCCGTAAAGATAAAAGCCTTACTTTCTCACGTTGCTGAACTTTCAGCACAAGTTACATTGCTAGATGAGAAAGGTAAGCAAATAGCAACAGAATTAGGTATGTCAGCGGCTGACCTGGACGCTTTCGTGCCGGTATCGATACCGGATAACCTTCAAGACGATCCCATCCTTAACGAAATAGCTAAACTAGAGCAATCTCTCGATTTGAAGTCTCAACAGTTATCTATGCTTGAAAGTTTGGTTAGGGGTCACCATATAAACGAACAGAGCCAATTATCTGGTCGTCCCATTGAGTCAGGATGGTTGTCTTCTTATTACGGTATGCGGGCCGACCCGTTTACCGGCAAATCAGCCATGCATAAGGGTTTAGACTTCGCCGGTAAAGCAGGGGAGAACGTAGTTGCCACAGCAGCAGGTATAGTGACCTGGGCAGGCGAACGCTACGGTTATGGCCAGCTAGTCGAAATTGATCACGGTGATGGTTTTGTTACCCGATATGGGCATAACGACTCCCTTACGGTTTCAATTGGTGATGTGGTCACTAAAGGTGAAGCTATCGCTAAAATGGGCAACACTGGGCGCTCAACCGGCGTGCATGTTCACTACGAAGTAATAAGAAACGGAAAACAAGTCGATCCTCTGCCTTTTGTCTATAAAAAGTAGATAGAGGCAGCAGCCAGGTAAATTCGCGTAGTAGGTGCGTTTTATTAATAAAGCACTAATGACGACGAAACATTTTTTTAGAACATCGCTAAACACCCCTTAATTAGGGCTGTGTTTTATAGGTTTAATTTAGCTGTGCACGTTGTGCGGCGCCTCGACAAGTAGTGGAATATAAAAGCTAATGTTTTCAAGCATCCTTCGAAAAGTATTCGGTAGTAGAAACGACCGACTATTAAAAAAATTACGCAAAAACGTAGATGCCATTAATGCACTGGAAGCAGAATTTGAAAAGCTTTCTGATGAGGCGCTAAAGGCAAAGACCGACGAATTTAAAGCCCGTATAGAAAAAGGCGAAGCGCTAGACGATATTCTTGTAGAAGCGTTCGCTACAGTGCGAGAAGCCAGTAAGCGTGTATACGGCATGCGTCATTTCGACGTGCAAATGCTTGGTGGTCAAGTTTTACACGAAGGCAAAATCTCAGAAATGCGTACGGGTGAAGGTAAAACCCTTACCGCGACGCTACCTACGTATTTAAACGCATTGTCAGGCAAAGGTGTCCACGTCGTTACCGTGAACGACTACCTTGCCCGTCGTGACGCTGAGTGGAGTAATCAGTTATTTACCTTCCTTGGTATGCGTGTAGGCTGCAACATACCGGGTATGTCACCTGAGCAAAAGCGTGACGCTTACCAAGCTGATGTGACTTATGGAACCAACAACGAGTTTGGTTTTGATTACCTGCGTGACAACATGGCATTTAGCCCTCAAGACCGCGTACAGCGCCCCCTTAACTATGCAGTAGTGGATGAAGTTGACTCCATTCTTATTGACGAAGCCCGTACGCCGCTTATTATTTCAGGTCAGGCCGAGGATAGTTCAGAGCTTTATCGCCGCATCAACACCATTATTCCTAAGCTTGTTCAGCAAGAAAAAGAAGATGAAGAAGGCCAAGAAGGCGACGGTGATTACACTATCGACCTTAAAGCAAAACAGATTCATCTTACCGAGCGCGGTCAGTTACACGTTGAAGAGATACTTCACGAAGAAGGCTTATTGCCTGAAGGTGAGTCGCTGTTCGCTGCGGGCAACATTTCATTGCTTCACCATATCAATGCTGCACTTCGCGCGCACAATTTGTTCTCGAAAGACGTAGATTACATCGTTAAAGAAGACCAAATCGTTATTGTTGACGAGCACACGGGTCGTACCATGGAAGGACGTCGTTGGTCTGAAGGTTTACACCAAGCGGTAGAGGCAAAAGAAGGCGTTCGTATTCAAAACGAAAACCAGACGCTAGCCTCTATTACTTTCCAGAACTACTTCCGCCTGTACAACAAACTTGCGGGTATGACAGGTACAGCTGATACCGAAGCGTTTGAATTCAACCATATTTACGGCCTAGAAACGGTAGTGATCCCAACTAACCGCCCTATGCAGCGTAAAGATATGCCAGATCTTATCTACCTAACGGCGGAAGAGAAGTACGAGGCTATTGTTGAAGATATTAAAGCGTGTGTTAAGCGCGGACAGCCAACCCTTGTGGGCACCGTGTCTATCGAAAACTCTGAGCTTATTTCTCGCATTCTTAAGAAGTCGAAAATTCCTCATAAGGTACTAAACGCCAAGTTCCACGAACACGAAGCTGACATTGTTGCTCAAGCTGGTAAGCCTGGCGCTGTCACCATTGCAACTAACATGGCCGGCCGCGGTACGGATATCGTACTTGGTGGTAACTGGCAGGCCGAGCTTGAGAAAATCGAGAATCCGACCGAAGCACAAATTGAAAAAGTAAAAGCGGCGTGGAAAGAAAGCCACGATGCGGTACTAGCGGCAGGCGGTCTTCATATAATTGGTACCGAGCGTCACGAGTCACGCCGTATTGATAACCAGCTACGTGGCCGTTCAGGCCGTCAGGGTGACCCTGGTTCAAGCCGTTTCTACCTATCACTAGACGATGCCCTAATGCGCATCTTTGCCTCTGAGAAAATGGGCAACATGATGAAGCGTTTAGGTATGGAACGCGGTGAAGCGATTGAGCATCCGTGGGTGACCCGCGCTATTGAAAATGCCCAGCGCAAAGTAGAAGGTCGTAACTTCGATATTCGTAAGCAACTGCTTGAGTACGATGATGTGGCTAACGATCAGCGTAAGGTTATTTACGAGCAGCGCAACGAGTTGCTAGATGAAGGCGACATTAGTGAAACTATCGCTGTAATCCGCGAAGATGTTGTTTCAAGCGTCGTGGACGAATACATTCCGCCACAATCACTAGAAGAGATGTGGGACGTAAGCGGCTTAGAAGAGCGTATGCGCGCCGACTTCGCGGTAGACCTGGCTATTAAGACATGGCTTGAAAATGACGACAAGCTGTATGAAGAGAAGCTTCGCGAGCGCATTTTGAATGAAGTCGTCGATGCGTATAAACAGAAAGAAGCGGTTGTGGGCGAGCAGGTGCTACGCCAGTTTGAAAAAGCAGTAATGCTACAAAACCTAGACAGCCACTGGAAAGAGCATTTAGCGGCTATGGATCACCTTCGTCAAGGTATTCACTTACGTGGCTACGCGCAGAAAAACCCTAAGCAAGAATACAAGCGTGAGTCGTTTGCGCTGTTCTCTGAAATGCTAGAAGCGCTTAAGGTTGAGGTTATTACTATCCTTGCCCGCGTTAAAGTGCAAGCAGAAGAAGACGTGCAAAAAGTAGAAGAACAA
The DNA here is from genome assembly GCF_902705815.1 of Alteromonas infernus. Classification (NCBI taxonomy): domain Bacteria; kingdom Pseudomonadati; phylum Pseudomonadota; class Gammaproteobacteria; order Alteromonadales; family Alteromonadaceae; genus Alteromonas; species Alteromonas infernus. The sequence continues at coordinate 59,817 of NZ_CACSIG010000054.1, read as the reverse complement.
CGTCGCCAAGCTGACGATGTACCAAAGAACTTTGAGCATAAAGACGCCACCGCAGCGCCAGAGGAAGCGAGCGACCAAGTGCGTACACAGGTTCGTGAGGGAGCCAAAGTAGGCCGTAACGACCCATGCCCTTGTGGTTCAGGTAAAAAGTATAAGCAGTGCCACGGTAAGCTTAAGTAATGAAAGTAGTACACGTTGCTGTGGGCGTTATTGCCCGCGGCGATGAAATCTTCATTACCCTTCGCCCAGACAATGTCCATCAGGGCGGGAAATGGGAGTTTCCCGGCGGTAAAGTGGAAGCAGGCGAAACCGTGCTTCAGGCATTAAAGCGAGAGCTTGCTGAAGAAGTAGGTATTAGCGTGAACCACAGCGAGCCTGTGATTGTTATTACCCATGACTATGGCGACAAGCAAGTTAAGCTAGACGTTCATCGCGTTTATGACTTTACCGGTGAGCCCCATGGCAAAGAAGGTCAAGCATCGCGATGGGTTAACATTAATGCGCTTAACCCAGAAGATTTTCCCGAGGCAAACGTGCCTATAATAAAAGCATTACAGAAATAAAAATGGCCACAATATGATGTGGCCATTTTTTTGTCCGAACTATTTGTAACATCTGCGCGTTAAATAATGAAAACAGATGGTTGATTAGGCTTAAAGCACTATTCGCTCTGAGGTCGCAAACGCCACGTTAAGCTTGAAGTAAGCGGCTTCGTTAATGAAGTGAGGGTAAGTTTCTTTATCACTGTTCCAAGTAATATCTTTCCCGTCAAACGTTCTAAACACAGGCATGCCCGGCATTAACGGCTTGAAATCACTATCTTGAAGGGCGTGGTGAATCATTGCAGTACGCTGACCATTTTCATCCAGCGGAAACCCGACGTTTTCACCTAAGCGAAATGCTTCGCATTGTGGCAAGTTGTCAGTTGATATACTGCCGTTGTTATAAGCCATGCAGAAGTCTAAAATGACCTCGGCCATGGTTTGCGTTAGAAGGTACACATCTTCTCGTAACACCCCCTGTGGCTGGCCGCCCACTTCTATCATCACGCCTTTTTTGCCCGTGGTACACAAGTAACCATGGTCAAGATAAGGCTTTTCGTCTTCCACCAGAATATTGGCCTCGGGCATGTGATGCTTCACATAACGCGCTAACTGGGTATGGAATTCGTCAACTTCCAGAATGATTAACGTTGCGCCCATTTCGCTGGTGGTGTTGTGAATGTCAATCACAAAGTCGGTCTTCGAATTCCCCTTAGGGCCGAGTTGTTGGTTTAATGACTTAGCCAGTACTGCTTCCTTGGCGCGACTCTCATTCGCAAGTCCCGCTAAGGTGAACTGCCTATTTAGGTCTTCTTCAACAAAACGAACATTAGCAGCCAGCGCTGCTTCGTTGGCAATAGATAAAGAAACGTTTAGTTCGTCGAATCGAGCATGAAGGCCGAACTGTTGCCAGTTTCGAATCAGTTGAATACCACTGGTTTCATTTCCATGTGTACCACCAACAAGCGCGATAGAATTAAACATTCATGTTCCTTTTAAAAAATTGATGATGGGGAAGCCACAGGGCAACCCGTTAAAGTGAACTAGCCATGCAATCATTGAAAAGCGTATCTCGCATTACCAGATAATAGCCTGATACTACCCCACTGGACAACACACTTAAAACCATGCCTTGGGACTTTACCTAAAGTTCGTCTGTTCACCTATTTGAAAAACTTAGTGCTTAAAAAAGTCGTCAGACTGCTCGGCTAGCATGGCTTCTATTTCTTCAACATCAATATGCTTTGGGGTGGCATCTTCTGCTGGTTTACCGGCAATCTTTCTATCTTCAGCCGCCCACTCGCCTAAATCGATAAGCTGGCACTTCTTACTGCAAAAAGGGCGAAACTCACTTTCAGGGCTCCACACGACCTGTTTAGCACAAATAGGACACTTCACTTCCATAATACGCTCCAGTGAAATACGTCACGCAAAGCTGAACACTCAATTATGAATGCTGTTGCGATAACAAAGGGAAAAGGAATTGGTGATAGTTTAACAGGCAGCGAGGCGAAACTGAATATTGCTTTCTACTGCGCCGCTTTGGCCTTCTTCTGGAGAAAACAGCATGAAGCGCAGTGCATACCGGTATTTATTTCCACTAAGCGTAGGGTAGTAGCCATCGTCTACGCTACACTTCACGCGAATGAGTTCATTTTTATCTTCGGCCGCGCCTTGATAAAAGCCATTATCTGCAACGGCATCGACAAACTGACCACGTTCACGAATAAAAGAAAGGCTGACGGCAATAGCGTCATCAAGCAGACCTAAGGTATCGAGCCATTGATGTATATCAGCGTGTCGCTGCTCAAGAGGTTGCTGTAGCCAGAAGTGCAGATTAGGCAAGTCGAAACTGCATGCACCGCCTGGAATCGCAAACCGTTGACGAATAGCACTAAGCAGTTTGTCGTCTTTTAACATACTGCCAAATCGGCGATCGGTCTTCAGTTTTTGCCTTAATGTCAGTACGGTTTTAAGGGCTTGCTCTAACGCTGCGCTGTCAATTTTAGGGTGTTTCGACCAATAGACGAGATTCTTTTCGTGGGCTTCAAGATCTTTCGTTAAATCAGAGCGTAAATCTAGCCTTTCAATTAAATCTAAAAGTTCGAAAAGCTGCTCAAAGAACACAAGCTGCAGGTGAGTATGCTCAGATTTAGCCGTAATTTTTAGTTGTCCAAGCAGCTGCTCAACACGTAGATAGTTACGTACTTTTTCCTTTAGCGGAAATTCGAAAACAGCGTTACCCATGAAACCCCTTAAAACACGTTGATTTGGAGAAATTGCGCCAAAATGCAATAAAACAGCGAATGGCAATAAGCCTAAAGCATCAAAGCGTTTAAGCCAAGTACACTTGTTCGACAAATCTTTTGTTTGACGCTATTTGTTCAAAAAAGTTTCAAAAAGTGTGCTTACAATGGGGGAAGCTTGCGTATTCGCTAGATATACCGTTAAACGCACATTTATTTAGCAGAACGTTTCAACAGCATTTTGTGAAGTTTTGAGACTTGGTCTTCAAGAGCGGATAAGGTTGTACTGTTATCCAAAACTTTATCTGCCGCTTTTATTCGTTCTTCTCGGCTGGCTTGAGACGCCATAATACTTTTTATGGTCTCTGCTGAACTACCGTCTCGCTTTAGCGCGCGTTCAAGCTGCATGGTTTCAGGGCAATCTACCACTACGACATAGTTACACATTTCCGTAAGCTTGTTTTCCACTAAAAGCGGTACTGATAAAATGCAGTAGGGCGAGGATGATTCGCCAATAAGCTGTTGCATACGTGTGCGAATAAGGGGGTGAAGTAACCCATTCAGCCAGTTTTTCTCTTCGCTGTGTGCAAACACTCTTTCCCGAAGCGCCGCACGGTTGAGGCTGCCATCTTCAAGTAAAATAGTGGGGCCAAAGCGCTCTGTAATCTTACTTAAGCCTTCAGACCCAAGCGCTACCACATCCCGAGCGACCTCGTCTGCGTCAACAATATCTATACCGCGTTGTTTAAAAAGGTCGGTGGCAGCAGTTTTTCCACTACCAATGCCGCCAGTTAACCCTACTACAAATGGAGATCGGGATGTTGCCATAATCATTCTAGCCTTATCGGTTTAAAGCACGTAATCAAGGTAAGTAGTGATAATTTCAGCTTTAAAAAGCAGCGTAAGCCACCCTGCTACAGCAAGGTAAGGGCCAAAGGGGATGGCTAAGGACTTCCCCTTATTTTGCACAACCATAATAGCAATACCTGCAATGGCGCCCACTAATGATGAAAGTAAGATGATAACGGGGAGCCCTTGCCAGCCTGTGAACGCACCTAAGGCGGCAAGCAATTTAAAATCGCCATAGCCCATGCCTTCCTTGCCCGTAACAAGCTTAAATAACCAATATACCGACCACAAGCTTAAATAGCCTGCCGCCGCGCCAATAATGGCGTCGGTAGTGCCAACAAAAATGTTTTGAGTACTTAACAGCAGCCCAAGCCAAAGTAAAGGAAGCGTGAGCTGGTCTGGCAACAACATTTTATCTAAATCGATAAATAGCAAAGCCACGAGTACGTAGGTAAAAATTACGGCCCAAAGCGCTTGAGGTGTAGCGCCAAACTGATAGGCTGCGAAGGTGCAGGCGATGGCAGTGAAAAGCTCAACCAGCGGATAGCGTACTGAAATACCTACCTTGCACTTGGCACATTTGCCCCTTAGAAATAGGTAGCTAATTATTGGAATGTTCTCCCATGCGCGAATTTTGTGGCCGCAGCTGGGGCAAGTACTGTCTGGTTTTACCAGGTTAAAGACATCGTCTTGCGAAGGAGCGTTAGGTGTGTCTAAGCTGGTATCACTTTCGGTAAAATAGCTTTGGTATTCCTGCTGCCAGCTGCGCTCCATCATGATGGGTAAGCGATAGATCACTACATTTAAAAAGCTGCCAACCATTAAGCTTACTAAGAAGATAAGGGTATAGAAAATAGCGGGGTATAGTTGGCTAAGGGTTATTATAGCGTCCATGAAGTGCAATTCTTTTAATTTTAACAGTGGTCAAAAAAAGGCCTTGGCTTTTAGCTTTTTATAAAGCGCCGTTCTAAGGCGCGGTAGCCAAATTCAGTCTATGTGCTTTAAGCTAACCGTATTGATAAGTTATACCACGTTACCCATTTCGAATATAGGCAGGTACATGGCCACAATCAAGCCGCCGATAACCACACCAAGTACAGCCATGATCATAGGCTCAAGCAAGCTGGTTAAGCCGTCTACCATGTCATCAACTTCTGCTTCGTAAATGGTGGCAATTTTACTTAGCATTTCATCTACCGCGCCAGACTCTTCACCTATGGCTATCATTTGCGTCACCATGTCAGGAAATACTTGGGTTGCGCGCATGGCTACATGCATAGGCATACCACCGGCCACTTCTTTTCGTATATATAAAATGGCATCGCGATAAACCGCGTTACCGGATGCCCCCGCTGCCGACTCTAACGCGCCTATTAGCGGTACACCTGCCGCAAAGGTGGTGGCAAGGGTTCGGGTAAAGCGTGCGATACTGGCTTTTTTGAGTATTTCGCCGATAACAGGAATTTTTAAAATATTGCGGTCTACCGTATCGCGAAGCTTTTGACTGCGCCTATGGGCGCGCACAAACATAAACCCTGCGGCAGCAAAACCCATGGCGATAAAAATACCGTAGTCTTGCACAAACCGCGATATAGCCAGTACGAACTGTGTAAACGCAGGGAGTTCAGCGCCAAAGCTGCTAAATATTTCTTCAAACTGAGGTACAACGAATATAAGCAGAATAGTCGTAACGATAAAAGCAACAACCAAAACCGCGATAGGGTAAAACATCGCTTTTTTGATTTTTGATTTTAGTGCTTCGGCTTTTTCTTTATAGGTGGCAATACGGTCGTAAATAGTTTCAAGGGCACCTGACTGTTCGCCCGTGTAAACCAAATCACAATACAGGTCGTCAAAATAAAGGGGGTGTTTTCTAAGTGCCGATGACAGTGGGTTACCGGATTTGACTTCATCGGTGATTTCACCAAGCAGTTTACGCACCGAAGGGTTTGCATGACCTTGCGCTATCATATCTAGTGACTGAATTAGCGTAACACCCGCGGCAAGCATAGTCGCGATTTGACGTGAGATAACGGATATGTCTGCTGGCGTAATTTTCTTTGCACCGCCAAACAGGGGCTTTGCAAGTTTTTTAACTTTGTTAGCTGAGATACCTTGGCGACGGAGTAGGTTTTTTGCTTCCGATAACGACGCTGCAGACACTTCACCTTTACGCGCCTGCCCGTGTCGGTCTTTTCCTTGCCAGGTAAATGTAGTTACAGCTTTTGCCACAGTCTTTCCTTATTCAAACAATAAAGCCCAGTTCTAGACTGGGCCTTCGGTTGCTTAAAGATGCAAATTAGCAAAGAGTTGCTGGGTTACAGGCCGCTGTCCATGTAACTCGGCCGCCGTTAAGGGCTGGAGTAAGAACATAAGTGCCTGGCGCAGGAACGTCCATATCGCCATGCGCCGTAGCGGTGATAACACCGTTTGCGCCGGTATCAACGCCCACAATGTCTGGGTTAGCGTTAGCTGCAGATGCAGCTACCGTTGCAGGTATGCCATTAGAGTTTTGGACGCAGTTTGCTAAGTCGCCAGTTGTTTGAGCACAAACTTCTACAGCAGATTTTACTGCAGCTGTTGCATTTGTGACTTCAGTAAAACGTGCTTTTTGCGTGTAGTTCTGATAAGCAGGCAATGCAATTGCTGCAAGAATACCGATAATTGCAACAACAATCATTAATTCGATTAGGGTAAAACCTTTTTGGTTTTTAGTGTTCATGTTCATCATGGTTTTTCTCCGGGACGCGTATACACGCTAAGTTTAAATGTAATTCAAATTGACGTTTATACCCGAGTCGTCCTTGTCAACGCCCCTGGTACTTGATACTCAGTATAGAATTTTATTAGTCGCTGACAAGTATAGGCAAATATACGTATGTCTAGCTTTTGCAGTATGACATGGTTCGTTATGCCTGTGCAGGCCTTATCACTTGTACTTTCGTATAAAAGTTAATGACTTATCTACGTATATCTAGCTATACACAGAGAACATCGAAGAGAAATGACGGAAGATATAAGTAACTTATCGTATTTCGGTTTATACCGCTACGCGCTCATATTCATTGGCTTAAACAAACAGTATTTACGCTAAATTCCTAACAAAATAAGAAATACAAAACACAAAAAATAAACGGCGATTAGCGATGGATAAATGGGTGTTTTCGTATTAGTTAACACATTTTAGTGCTACGAAAACACCATCGTCTTTCGCGTTACATCAATACAATTGTGCTCTTTCGTTTTGCGTTATATCACTTGCTTTGCTAAGACAAATTGATACGTAGTGACAAATCTATAGCCTGAACGTGTTTCGTTAACGCGCCAGATGAAATGTAATCTACGCCCAGTTTGGCAAGCGACGCCAGTCGTTCATCAGTAATGTTCCCTGATACTTCCAGTTTACATTGGCCTTTATTAAGCGCTACTGCCTCTTGGATCTGTTCGTTAGTAAAATTATCTAACATAACAATATCGGCTCCTGCAGACAGGGCTTGTTCAAGCTCGGCTACGTTTTCAACCTCTACTTCCACCGGCTTGCCCGGCATCATAGATTTCGCTCGGCTTATCGCCTTTTCAATATTGCCACATGAAAAGATATGGTTTTCTTTGATAAGGAAAGCGTCGAATAGGCCAACACGGTGATTTTGTCCACCGCCGCAGCGTACGGCGTATTTCTGCGCATAGCGAAGCCCGGGTAGGGTTTTGCGCGTATCGAGAATTTTAGTGGTAGACCCTTCTAAATATTTGGCATAAAACGCAGTGACTGTGGCGGTAGCTGACAGTGTTTGCAAAAAATTAAGCGCGGTGCGTTCGGCAGTGAGAATCGCTCTGGCAGAGCCTTCTAAGCTAACAAGCAAGGTGTCAGCGGCAACACTGTCGCCATCTTTTACATGCCAAGTTAGTGATACCGATTCATCAATAAGCGCGAAGGCTTGTGTTGCCCAAGCGATACCGCACACAACGCATGGTTCGCGAGTAATTATCGAAGCCTTAGCATTTACGCTTTCGTCTATCAGGTTTGCGGTTATGTCGTGCGCGGCATCTAACTCGCCGCCAAGGTCTTCAATAAGCGCGTTAGAGACCTGTTCTCGTATCGCTTGCATATCTGGTGATGTCATCTTCATCGCTATGGTCTATTTAAAGGGTACGCAATATTAACCAATCTCCGCGCTGAGTAAACTCTAATTGGCGAAGAACACTCATTCCAAGCAGTATATGGTCATCCTGCATACCGGGGTTTAGGTTTGCTTTAACATTGCGCACCACAATGTCTCCAATGCGCAAGGTATTTATGGTAGATTCGGCAACTCTTACTACGCCATTGGCGGTACTGGCTAAACCTTCGCGGCCGGCTTTCAGCTGAAGGCGATTGGCTAAGTGAGCAGGTACTGCAACATCGGTTGCGCCTGTATCCACTAAGAACACCACTTCTTCGCCGTTTATATAACCTGTGGTTACATAGTGCCCCTGACGATTCTGCTTTAAGCGCACTTCGGTTTGAGAGCCAATGCGTTCAGACCTAGGTTCGCTATTTGGGTTAACCTGTTTCTCTAATAAGTCTGAGAAAACGAACACTAAAAGGCCGAAACCACAGATCCATGCCAGTGCAACCATCCATTTGCCCGTTGATGCCGTCGGGTCTTGTTGTTCATTCATGCATAAACCTTTTTTAATTCAAAGTGGTGGCGAACTAAGCGTTTAGTTTCCTCAATGCTTTATCAAACAGACAATATGCGAGAGCTGCTTGATTTTTAAAGTATTGCAGTGCCACACTTACAACACTATACAATGTAGGCGGTTACGCTAAAAATCAAATATCGAATCAAACACTATGGTGCTTTATAATCAAGCAATCTTCACCGAAAGCCCTCATGCAGACCCTCGGCCTGACAACACCGACGTCAGCCTTTTAGTTATACACAATATTTCATTGCCGCCATCACAGTTTGGTACGCCTGGCATTCGGGAATTGTTTACCGGAACGCTCAACCCAGACGAGCACCCTTTCTATAAAGAAATAGCGGGGCTGCGGGTGTCTGCGCACTGCGTTATATACAGAACGGGGGAGGTTGAGCAGTTTGTTCCGTTCGACCAGCGAGCATGGCATGCCGGGCTGTCGTCGTTTCAAGGGAAAAGCCGTTGCAACGACTTTTCCATTGGTATTGAGCTAGAAGGTACAGACACCTTGCCATTTACCGATGCGCAGTATCACGCCTTAGGTGAACTAACTGATTTTATTACAAAGCGCTATCCTCGGATCACTTTAGGGCGTATCGTAGGACATAATGACATTGCACCGGGGCGTAAAACTGACCCGGGTGAAGCCTTCGATTGGGCACGTTATAGAATGCGAATATCGCAAGCGTAAGTGGTTTAACTAAAAAGGAAACACACGCCTATGATGCTAATGAGTTTACTGTTGGTTCTCAGCTTAGAGCGGCTGATATCCAAAACACCAAGCTGGCATATTGAAAAGTATGCGTCCCAATATCGCGATTTTCTGCAGAAAAAAGGGTGGTTAGGTGAGAAAGCCTCTTCGGCGGCACTTTACTTTTACCTTTTAGTGCCCGCGTTATTGCTAGGGGCTATTGAATATTGGCTGCTAGGCGCTTTTCTTACCTTTATTGAGCAAAGCATTGTGCTGTTTATCTGCATAGGTTGCCCAGTGCTAAGAGGAATTTATAAGAACTTCCTTAACGCTGCACAGCGGGGTGACCTGCAAGCCTGCAGCATGTATACCGATCAGCTAGGACACTGTGCAAGTCAATCTGACAGCGACGGCAGTGCAAGTGCAGAAGGAAAAAGCTTTGGCCAGCACCTTACATGGCTTAACTATCAGCATTATGCTGCGGTGATGTTGTGGTTTATCGCGTTTGGTGCACCAGGGGCACTTTTTTACAGCATAAGTAGAAGCACTACGGAAGCCTTATGCGGGGCTAATCACCCTTTAAAAGGAGCGGCGGGAAGATTAATGTTTGCGCTCGACTATATTCCGGTTCGTGTGACGGCATTTGGTATGTTGATGATGGGGCATTTCTCCCGCGCCTTGCCAGAGTGGCTCAGTCATGCGCTTCAATTTGATGTACCTGCGTATGATGTGCTTACCCATATTTCTGCCAAAGCTGAGGTTTTAACCCCTGAAGAGCACCAAATGCAGGCTGAAAATGCAGCGATTGAGCCGCGAGTACTTGTAAAGTTAGCAAAACGTAATGTTATTTTTCTACTTGTTATTACCTCTGCATTAACGCTGGTAGGCAGCCTCGCATAATCAATATTTTTAATATTTACGACTTCGTGAGCGTTTGGTCTATTTATTAACTGTAAGTAGATCAAATGCTTTGCATCGCATCACGGGCTCTTTTTGCCTCATCAGACCAGTTGTCGCCTTTTTACTTTTCTTAACAAATTCAATAATAAAGCTTAACACAAAGCAAATCCCTGTGGCTTTGCTATGCTTGGAAGTATTTACCTCGAATTCGATCTGCCTTAAACTAGATAGGTAAAATGGTATTACCAATTGTGTCTGTGATTAAATTATCTCCGATTATTTTTTACATTCACCACCGTTATATCAGTACTGATTTAATTTAAAGGATACGAAGCGCGCATGCGTCAGCAGCGAAAAAAACTCTCTGATGTGATTACCGAACAACTCGAGTCAATGATACTCGACGGTACGCTATTGGCCGGTCAAAAGTTACCGCCAGAAAGAGAGCTCGCGTTAGAATTTGACGTTTCCCGTCCTTCACTGCGAGAAGCTATTGGTAACCTGCAGGCACGCGGTCTGGTCGAGCGCAAGCAAGGTGGCGGTACGTTCGTAAATCGCAACCTTAATTCAGCCATGACAGACCCGCTGATGGACCTGGTTAGTCAGCGCCCTGAAACCCAATTCGACTTGCTTGAATTTCGTCATGCCCTTGAGGGAATGGCAGCGTATTACGCAGCACTTCGTGGGCAACCTGAAGATTATGAGGCGTTAAAGCAAGCACTTAACGATGTACCTACGCCTAAAGCGCATGAAAGTAAACGTGCTCAGGCAGAAGCATTGGGTCAGTTTTACATCATTATGGCAAGGGCATCCCACAATATGGTGCTTTTACATGTAATGAGCACCATGCAAAGTATGCTGGTGGACAATATTGAACGAAATTTTGACATGTTGGCAGCGCACCCTGAAGCGGTGGAAGACATTGCGAAACAGCGTCGCGAAATTGTAGAGGCGATTGCTTCTCGCGACCCGGAAGCTGCGCGCCAAGCATGTAATACGCATTTAGCGTTTATTGAAAAAACGCTATTAACCATTAATCAACGCGATACACGGGTTCAACGCGCATTGCGTCGATTAGAGATTTAGTTACTTGGCTAAGGCTAGCTAAGCAAGGCTTAGGTAACTATTCATTCGCAGAGGCCGGTCAGGTTTTTCCTGTGCCACTGCAAAAGCAGGTGAGCCAGATTGGGTCACTGTGAGTACAAAGTAATTTAGTTTTCCTTCTTTTGGCGCCTTTATGATAAGAGGCAATGCTAAGGGAGGATTTTCTATATAAGCAAAAAATAGGATGGCACCATGTCTGATATGATGCACCAAGATGTAGATCCTCAAGAAACTAAAGAGTGGATTGATGCGCTTGAGTCGGTTTTAGAAGAGGAAGGCGTAGAACGCGCCCACTATTTACTCGAAAAACTTATTGATAAAGCACGTCGCAGCGGAGCGCATTTACCGTATGACGCTACTACTGCCTACATCAATACTATCCCAGTAGCGCAAGAACCAAAAATGCCTGGTGACTTGACCATCGAAGCGCGCATCCGTGCCGCTATTCGTTGGAACGCATTGATGATTGTATTGCGTGCATCGAAAAAAGATCTAGAGCTTGGTGGCCACATTGGTAGCTTCGCATCATCGGCTATGCTTTATGATGTAGGTTTTAACCATTTCTTCAAAGCACCTAATGAAAACCAAGGCGGGGACTTTATTTTCGCGCAGGGCCATATTTCTCCAGGAATTTATGCGCGTTCTTACATGGAAGGCAATTTAACTGAAGAGCAGTTGAATAACTTCCGTCAAGAATGTGCGGGCGATGGTCTATCGTCTTACCCACACCCTCACTTGATGAAAGACTACTGGCAGTTCCCAACCGTATCTATGGGTCTTGGTCCACTTCAAGCTATCTACACAGCACGCTTCCTTAAGTACCTAACTAACCGTGGTATTAAAGACTGTTCTGGTCAGCGCGTATACTGCTATATGGGTGACGGTGAGTGTGATGAGCCAGAAAGCTTGGGTGCAATTGGTCTAGCCTCTCGTGAAGGCCTAGACAACCTAACGTTTGTTATCAACTGTAACCTTCAGCGCCTTGACGGCCCGGTACGTGGTAACGGCAAAATTATCCAAGAACTTGAAGGTACGTTCCGCGGCGCAGGCTGGGAAGTGGTGAAAGTTATTTGGGGTAGCTACTGGGATGAGTTACTAGCTCGCGATAAATCTGGCAAGCTTATTCAGCTTATGGGTGAAACCGTAGACGGTGAATACCAAAACTGTAAAGCCAAAGGCGGCAAGTACACCCGTGAAAACTTCTTCAACAAGTACCCTGAAACAGCGGCACTTGTAGCGAACATGTCTGATGATGACATCTGGCGTCTAAACCGTGGTGGTCACGACCCAGTTAAAGTATTTGCAGCTTACCAAAAAGCCATTGATACCAAAGGTCGTCCAACAGTAATCCTTGCTAAAACGGTTAAAGGTTTCGGTCTTGGTGCATCAGGCGAAGCACAGAACGTAGCGCACAACGTTAAGAAAATGGACGTTGATTCAATCAAACAGTTCCGCGACCGCTTCAACATTCCAGTAGCTGATGAGAAAATTGAAGAACTGCCATACTTCAAGTTTGACGAAGACAGCGAAGAAATGAAGTATCTTCGTGCACGTCGTGAAGCATTAGGTGGTTACCTGCCTTCTCGTCGCGAGCAAGCAGAAGAACAGCTTGAAATTCCAGAGTTAAGCGCATTCGATGCTATCTTGAAAGGTTCAGGCGACCGTCAAGTATCATCAACCATGACGTTTGTACGTGTGCTTAATGCGTTGTTGAAAGATAAGAAAATTGGTAAGCGCATTGTGCCAATTATTCCTGATGAAGCCCGTACCTTCGGTATGGAAGGCTTGTTCCGTCAGGTAGGTATTTATGCTAACGAAGGCCAGAAATATGTGCCTCAAGATGCAGACCAAGTGGCTTACTACCGTGAAGACAAGAAAGGTCAGGTACTGCAAGAAGGTATTAACGAGCTAGGTGCAATGGCGTCGTGGGTAGCGTCTGGTACGTCTTACTCAACCTGTAACGCGACCACTATTCCGTTCTATATCTACTACTCAATGTTTGGTTTCCAACGTGTTGGTGACCTGGCATGGGCAGCAGGCGATAGCCAAGCACGTGGTTTCCTATTAGGCGCAACTGCAGGTAGAACCACACTTAACGGTGAAGGTCTACAGCACCAAGACGGCCACTCACATGTTCAGGCGAACCTTATTCCTAACTGTATTACTTACGATCCAACGTACGGTTACGAAGTCGCGGTTATCGTTCAAGACGGTCTACGTCGTATGTACGGCAACAACGAGAATGTGTTCTACTACCTAACATTGATGAACGAGAACTACCAACACCCTGCAATGCCAGAAGGTGATGATATTGCCGAGCAAATCATTAAAGGTATCTACAAGCTAGAGCGCGTTGAAAACGACAAGTCTACGCTTAACGTTCAGCTAATGGGCTCAGGTACTATCTTGAACGAAGTGCGTAAAGCGGCACAGATTCTGTGTGAAGACTACAACGTGTCTTCTGACGTTTACTCTGTGACTTCATTCAACGAGCTAGCCCGTGAAGGTCAAGACGTTGCGCGCTACAACATGCTAAACCCAGAAGCCGAGCAAAAAGTTCCTTACATTGGTCAGGTCATTACGAAAGACGCAGGTCCTGCGATTTCTGCCACTGACTATGTGAAGAACTACTCAGACCAAGTACGCGCGTTCATTGAAACTGAATACCGCTGCCTAGGTACAGACGGTTTCGGTCGAAGTGATAGCCGCGAAAACTTGCGTACTCACTTTGAAGTTAATGCGTCATACATCGTGGTGGCATCACTTTACGAATTAGCTCAGCGCGGCGACGTTGAGAAGAAAGTGGTGGCAGAAGCCATTAAGCGTTTTGACATTAACGCTGAAAAACTTAACCCACTTTACGCGTAAGCCAGATAAGGTATTTTACATATGTCAGATATTCAAAAGATTATCGTACCCGATGTAGGCGGTGACGAAGTTGAAGTTATCGAGCTATGTGTTGCCGTAGGCGACAACATTGAAGCCGATGAAGGCGTTGTTACTGTTGAAAGTGACAAGGCGTCAATGGACATCCCAGCACCGTTTGAAGGTGAGATTGTAAGCCTGTCTGTATCAGTAGGCGATAAAATCAAAGAAGGCGATGTGATTGGTGAAATGAAGGCTGCAGGTGGTGGCAGTTCGGATGAGAGCAGCGCTGAAGAATCATCTTCAGACGACGCTTCACAAGAAGACGCGCCTAAGCAAGAAGAAGCTCCAAAAGAAGAAAGCAAGTCAGATTCAGCGCCTGCTGCTTCTGGTACCAGTGAAGTGATTGAAGTTGCCGTACCGGATATCGGCTCTGATGACGAAGTAGACGTTATCGACGTGTTGGTTTCAGTGGGCGACACCATCGAAAAAGAAGATGGTCTTATTACCCTTGAAACTGATAAAGCGACGATGGACGTTCCCTCAACACACGCGGGTACAGTGAAAGAAGTTCTTATCAGTAATGGTGATAAGGTAAAAGAAGGCACGGTAGTGATTAAGCTTGAAATAGCTGGTGAAGGCGGTTCAAGCGAATCGTCTTCAAGTGCATCGTCTTCAACTGAGAAAGCTGAAAAATCAGAAGCGTCTTCTAACGAAGAGTCGAGCCAACAAGAATCAGCACCTAAAGCAGAAGCAAGCAGCGAGACTATCGAAGTTGCTGTACCTGATATTGGTGAAGACGGTGAAGTTGACGTTATCGATGTACTTGTATCGGCTGGCGATACGGTTGAGAAAGAAGACGGTCTTATTACGCTAGAAACTGATAAAGCTACCATGGATGTACCTTCAACACATGCAGGTACCATCAAGGAAGTCTTTATTAAAACAGGCGATAAGGTTAAGCAAGGCACATTGGTTGTTAAGCTAGAAACTAGCGGTGGTGAAACTTCAGCGCCAGCGTCTGAAAAGCCAGCTGAAGCACCTAAACAAGAAGCGCCTAAGAAAGAAGCATCAAAACAGTCTTCGCAACAAGCCGAGTCTCAAAATCGCTCTCCTGTGCCTCCAGCGCCAGAAGCGAAAAGTACAGGTAAAGCACACGCTTCACCATCAGTACGCCGTGTTGCGCGCGAGTTTGGTGTAGACCTAACTCAGGTTAAAGGCTCAGGCCCTAAAAACCGTATTTTGAAAGAAGACGTTCAAGCTTATGTGAAAGCGGAACTGGCTAAGCCTAAAACTGCGGCCGCGTCAGGTAATGCCCCTGCGGGTGACAACGTACTTCAAATTGTGCCGGTTAAGCCTGTTGATCACAGCAAGTTTGGTGAAATTGAAGAGCAAAAGCTTTCGCGCATTCAGAAGATTTCTGGCCCGTTCTTACACCGTAACTGGGCGACGATTCCGCACGTTACGCAGTTTGATGAAGCCGATATCACAGACGTAGAAGATTTCCGTAAAGAGCAAAACGCTTACCACGCGAAGATTAAGTCTGGTCTTAAGATTACGCCGCTAGTATTCGTAATGAAAGCGGTAGCGAAAGCCCTTGAGAAATACGAAGTATTTAACTCATCACTGTCTGACGACGGCGAAAGCTTAATTATCAAGAAGTTCATTAACATTGGTATTGCGGTGGAAACACCGGGCGGTCTTGTAGTTCCTGTTATTCGCGACGTGAATAAGAAAGGCATTGAAGAACTTTCTCGCGAGCTTATCGAAACATCGAAGAAAGCCCGTGAAGGTAAGCTTAAAGCTGCAGACATGCAGGGTGGTACGTTTACTATCTCTAGCCTAGGTGGTATTGGCGGTACGGCGTTTACGCCTATTGTAAATGCACCAGAAGTCGCCATATTAGGTGTGTCTAAGTCTGAGATGAAGCCTAAGTGGAATGGTAAAGAGTTTGAACCGCGTCTGATGGTGCCTTTGAGCCTGTCATACGATCACCGTGTAATCGATGGTGCAGTAGGTGCAAGATTCTCTACCGAGGTTGCTGCAAACCTAACTGACTTACGCAGAATCATACTTTAAATAAAAGGTCGAAAAAGTTTACAATATCAGTAACATTTTCGACGATTTTATCAGCCCATTTGGTGGCATTTAGGTTATGCTATTACACAAAAGTAATAGCATAACCCTACAAGAACAGGATTGAGGTTCACAATGAGCGAAATTAAAACGCAATTGGTGGTACTGGGCGGCGGCCCTGGCGGTTATTCAGCAGCTTTCCGTGCAGCTGACTTAGGTATTGAAACAGTTATCGTAGACTCGCGTGACACCCTAGGCGGTGTTTGTCTTAACGTTGGCTGTATCCCTTCAAAAGCCCTTCTTCACGTTGCTAAAGTGATGAAAGAAGCGAAGCACCTTGCAAGTCACGGTGTATCGTTTGGCGAGCCTACCATCGATTTAGACAAAATCCGTGAATACAAAGACGGCGTTGTTAAGCAGTTAACAAACGGCCTTAGCGGCATGTCTAAAATGCGTAAAACCAAGCATGTACAAGGCTTTGGTAAATTCACAGGCGCAAACACCCTAGAAGTAAAAAAATGGTGACGACGTTACTACTATTACTTTTGAAAAAGCGATTATTGCTGCGGGCTCAGAGCCAGTAAGCCTACCGTTCATCCCTGAAGATGACCGCGTAATCGACTCAACTGGCGCACTGGAAATGAAAGACATTCCAGAGAAGATGCTAGTACTAGGCGGTGGTATCATCGGTCTAGAAATGGGTACTGTGTACGAAGCACTAGGCTCAAAAATTGACGTAGTTGAATTCTTAGACCAGCTAATTCCAGCTGCTGACAAAGATATCATGAAAGTATTCATGAAAGACTACAAAGAAAAATTCAACATCATGCTTGAAACCAAAGTGACTGCGGTTGAAGCGAAAGACGACGGCTTGTACGTAACGTTTGAAGGCAAGAATGCACCTTCAGAGCAAGTGCGTTACGACAAAGTATTGGTTGCTGTTGGCCGTAAGCCAAACGGTAAGCTAGTTGGCGCTGACGCTGCTGGCGTTAATGTTGACGATCGTGGCTTTATCAATGTTGACAAGCAAATGCGTACCAACGTTGACCACATCTTCGCAATCGGTGATCTTGTTGGCCAGCCAATGCTTGCCCACAAAGCCGTTCACGAAGGTCACGTTGCTGCAGAGGTTATTGCAGGGCAGAAGCACTACTTCGACCCACGCGGCATTCCTTCAGTTGCTTATACCGAGCCAGAAGTTGCTTGGGTTGGTGTTACTGAGAAAGAAGCGAAAGAACAGGGCCTTAGCTATGAAACAGCGACGTTCCCTTGGGCTGCATCTGGCCGTGCGATCGCTTCTGATGCCACTAACGGTATGACGAAAATGATCTTCGATAAAGAGTCAGGCCGCGTTATCGGTGGTGCAATGGTAGGTACAAACGCAGGCGAAATGCTTGGCGAAATTGGCCTAGCATTAGAAATGGGTGCTGACGCAGAAGACGTTGCACTTACTATTCACGCTCACCCAACGCTTAACGAGTCTATTGGTCTTGCGTCTGAAATCTTCGAAGGAAGCATTACTGACTTGCCAAACCCTAAAGCGAAGAAAAAGAAGTAACATAGCTTCTTTTAAAAATACTTTGAAAGCCCTCTTCTAAGCGGGCTTTTTTGTACTATGCTTTTAATTCACGTGCTAATTTCAAACGAAAATTTAGGACGTTAGTAAATAGAACGCTAGTAAATAGTAAGCGGTGGTAGATGTCGGAAAAAATCACAGATCCAATTAAAGTACAGTCAAAACACGGTGAATACAGCATCGAACTACAGGGGAACATTATTCGCCTAGACGGCAAAGGCGTAGTAACAAAAGCGTTATTCCAACTTTATCACGAAGATGTAAAAAAGCTCGCTTTGCCTTTAGGTGGGCAGCCCTGGGGTTTTTTAATATCTGTTAAAGGCGTAGGCATATTAACCCCTGACGCCGAGCACGCGTTAATAGATTCGGTACGGATGAGAAAGCAATATGGAATGCAAGCATGTGCCTTTGTTACTACCCATGCAGACATTCCAGCGCTCGTGAAAAGTCAATTTGAGCGAGTTTATAAAGCCGCAAGTATTGCCTGTTATTTTTGCGATTGTGAAAGCGAAGCCCTTAGCTGGCTAGCCACACTAAACTGCTTTTTAGAAACAGATTAGGCCGTTTCCTTCCCAGTTATCACTTTTGCTTCTTCATCATTACTCGGCGTGCTCAAATGTGCTGGCGTAAACCCTTCACAGTCCATGTTTCTCTCATCCATAAAACGCTTCACCGTGTCAGCGCAGTACGCCTTGCGACAGCATTGAGAAAGCAACATTTCGTGGCGTTGAACCCGCTCTCGAATAAACTTTACCACTAAACCGCGAAGCCACTGTAAGCCGGCGTCTTGGTCTTGACGTTTATGCCACATCACTGACAGCGGCGAACTGACGATTTCAATAGGCGTTTCAAACACGGCCAGCTCGCCAGAAAATATCTCTTTTTCCATTACAAGCGATGGCGCTACACAAATAAGATTACTCTCTTTTAATAACGGAGTGGCGTTGTGGAACTGATTCACCGACATAGCAACACGGCGCCTAAGGCCTAAATTTGCTAATACTTGATCAGTTGGCCCGCTTACATCGCCGGTTACTGAAACCAGTAGATGGTCGGCCGCTACAAAGTCTTCCAAACTAAGCTGAGACTTAGCTAATGGATGGTCGGGGCGCATGACTACCACCCAGCTTGGGTCAAGCACGTGCTCAGCGCGAATAACCGAGCCTGGCTCTTGGTATTTTGAAAAGGTGAGTTCGGCTTCGGCGTCCTTTAGGATCTTGTCCGTCTCCATATCATAGTTCGGGATAGCGTGGATATTGATACCCGGCGCTTCATTCTCAATAACCTTACGCAGCGGTCCCCATACCATAGAGACAATATTGTCGGTGGCGGCAATACGAAAGGTACGTTTAGCTGATGCTGGGTTAAAGTCGGTAGGGTTTACTGCAACCTCAAGCTCGCCCAATGGCCCTTGAATTTGGCTCCACAGATTTTTAGCGAACGAAGTCGGTTGAATACCGCGCCCGTCTTTCACGAATAGTTCATCGTTCCATGCAGTGCGCATACGCGAAAGCGCATTGGAAACGGCGGGCTGCGTCATTGATAGCCTATCTGCTGCACGGGTAATTGCCCCTTCAGTCATAATGGCATCAAAAATCATTAATAAATTTAAATCATGTGGACGCATCGTCGTCTCCAAATATCGTTTACTCATTATATATAAACTAAACGTAGTATAACGCTTGTGAGCAAGTCTCGTACTATGTTATTGCTTTCAAACAGCATGAAAATGCTTGTGATAAGTACCTTTAATACCACTCGTTGCTATTTAAGGCTCTGATATTTAAGGGCTTATTTATTTAAATTAACAACTAGCGCAATGCTTACGTTAATAAATAACCGAACATATACCATCTTAAGTTTACGCCCTTGAAACCTTGTTGTAACGCGAAGTTTGCCAGTGTTTATCACTTCATTAACGCTTTTAAGGCGTTTTTTCAGTCTGCATCAATATATAACATCGTGTGATGTGTTGCATATGAAAAGATAATTATTTTTATTGTTTTGGGGTGTGCATAATGCGCGGCATCAAACTTTAGTTTAATTTTTTAGAGAATCTTGCAATGAAAACTTTTACCCGTTTATTGGCAATAGTAAGCCTAACTGCGCTAGTCGCTGCATGCGGTGACGAGCAGGATCCAGGTCAATCCATGAGCGCTGGCGCACATACTGGTGTGCCTGTTGATGTGGCTACGGTTATCACCCAGCGTTTAACCGAGTGGGATAATTTTACCGGCCGCTTAGAGTCCCCTCATATTGTTGCATTGCGCCCACGTGTATCGGGCTATATCGACTTTGTTGCATTTGACGAAGGTGAGTACGTCGAGCAAGGCCAAACTTTATTTCTAATTGATAACCGTACGTTTAAAGCGGAAGTCGACCGTTTAACCGCGCAGCTTGAAGAAGCGAAAAGCCGCGTTCAGCTTGCTGAGCAGAACTATAATCGCGCGTTCAAACTTCGCAAAACGCAAGCGGTGTCTGAAGAAGTGCTAGACGCCCGTTTAGCAGAAAAGAATCAAGCGTTAGCAAGCTTAAATCAAACACAAGCTGCCCTTGAAGTGGCGCGCCTAAATCGCGGTTTTGCGCGTGTTGAAGCGCCTATTTCAGGTCGTATATCTCGTGCCAATATCACGGAAGGTAACTTTGTTACTGCAGGTCAAACAGAACTTACTCGTATTGTTTCTACCGATCGCCTATACGCGTACTTCGATATTGATGAGCAGACTTACTTAAATTATTTGAGTGACAATTCAAACGGCAATAAAAAAGCATCAACTGCCGTTAGCGATCAACCCGTAGCTATGCGCCTTGCGAATGAATCGGATTATCAGCACTGGGGCCAAATAGACTTCATTGATAACCAAGTAAACGGCAGCACGGGTACGTTGCGCGTTCGCGCAGTATTTAACAACGAAGATGGCCGTTTAATTCCTGGCCTATTTGCACACCTTAAACTTGCAGGTGACACCGATGAACAGGGCATTCTTATTAAAGAAAAAGCTATCGGCACAGATCTTAATAATAAGTTTGTACTGGTTGTAAACGACGAAAGTAAAGTGGAATACCGTGCGGTTAAGCTAGGCGACAAAGTGGGCAGCATGCGCATCATCACAAGCGGCTTGAATGTAAACGACACCATTGTAGTTGATGGCTTACAGCGCGTTCGCCCTGGTGCCCAAGTTGCCGCTAACGAAGTGCCTATGGGTGATGAAGATGCTTTGGCAAACTTATCTAGCTGGCAGTCACGTGTTGATAATGCAACACAAGTAACCCAAAACATGGCGCAGTATGAGGATGTTTTATCTGGTGGTTCATTTGCCACAGGTACAGCAACAGCAGGTCTTAAGTAATGAACATTTCGCAGTTTTTCATTAGCCGCCCCATTTTTGCGGGCGTGCTTTCCCTACTCATATTTATTGGTGGTGCCATTGCTGTGTGGCAGCTACCAATTACCGAGTACCCAGAAGTCGTGCCGCCTACCGTGGTTGTCACGGCAAATTACCCGGGTGCCAACCCTGAAGTTATTGCAGAAACCGTCGCCACGCCATTAGAGCAAGAAATTAATGGTGTTGAAGACATGCTGTATATGTCGTCTCAGGCAACCAGCGATGGCCGCATGACCTTAACCATCACTTTCGCCATTGGGACAGATCCAGATGATGCAACAACGCTGGTACAGAACCGCGTTAACCGCGCTACACCGCGCTTACCACAGGAAGTACAGCGTTTAGGGGTTGTTACCGAAAAGTCATCGCCAGATTTAACCATGGTGGTGCATTTAACCTCGCCTGATAACCGTTACGACATGTTATACCTGTCTAACTATGCCGACCAGTTTGTTAAAGATGAGCTAGCGCGCATTAATGGCGTAGGGCAAGTGCGCCTGTTTGGTGCCGGTGAATTCAGCATGCGAGTGTGGTTAGACCCTAACAAACTGGCTGCACTCCAATTAAACCCTGGCGATGTAGCAGCTGCTATTGCAGACCAAAACCAGCAGGCGGCGGCAGGTAGCTTAGGCGCACAGCCAACAGGCTCAAGCGAATTTCAGCTGCTTATCAATGTGCGCGGCCGTTTAAAAGATGAAGCCGAATTTGAAAATATTATCGTTAAGTCGGGCGAAAACGGCGAAATTACGCGCTTAAAAGACATTGCACGCATTGAACTAGGTGCAGATAACTACGCCTTGCGTTCGCTGTTAAATAATAACCCGGCAGCCGCTATTCCTATTTTCCAGGCACCCGGCTCTAACGCTATCCAGATATCAGATGATGTGCGAGCGCGCATGGCTGAACTGTCACAAATGTTTCCTGATGGTTTGGAATACGACATTGTCTACGACCCCACGGTATTTGTAAGGGGCTCTATCGAGGCTGTGGTAGATACCTTGTTTGAAGCTGTATTACTTGTTGTATTGGTAGTTGTGCTGTTTCTTCAAACATGGCGTGCGTCTATCATTCCCTTGGTTGCCGTGCCTATATCATTGGTAGGTACCTTTGCTTTTATGCAGCTAATGGGGTTCTCTCTTAATGCGTTGTCATTGTTCGGTTTGGTGCTGGCAATTGGTATCGTGGTAGATGATGCCATTGTGGTAGTGGAAAACGTAGAGCGCAACATTGCAGAAGGTAAGTCGCCCTTTGATGCAACCGTTCAGGCAATGAAAGAAGTGACTGGGCCCATTATAGCCACAACGCTAGTCTTAGCCGCTGTTTTCATTCCTACAGCCTTTATGAGTGGTCTTACCGGGCAGTTCTATAAACAGTTTGCACTTACTATCACTATATCTACAGTTATATCGGCGATTAACTCGCTGACTCTTAGCCCTGCACTGTCTGCGCTATTGCTTAAGCCTCATGGTAAAGCTAACGACTGGCTAACCCGCGGTATGGACAAAGTGTTTGGCCGTTTCGTGTTTACCCCTTTTAACCGCGTATTCGAGCGAGGCTCAAAAAAATACACCGGCGCTGTGGGTGGGTTAATTCGTAAGAGTGGTATTGTGGTGGTGTTATATGCGGGGCTTATTGCGCTTACGTACAACCAGTTTGCAACGACGCCTACCGGCTACGTGCCCGGCCAGGATAAGCAATATTTGGTAGCATTTGCGCAGTTACCTAATGCGGCAAGCTTGGATAGAACTGAAGAGGTTATTCGCGAAATGTCACGCATTGCCATGGAGCACCCTGGTGTATCTGACGCAGTGGCTTTCCCGGGGCTTAACATTAACGGTTTCACTAATAGTCCAAGCTCAGGTATTTTGTTTACCCCGCTTAAACCTTTTGATGAACGTCAATCCCCCGAACTGTCGGCGGGCGCGATTGCCGCAAAACTTAATCAGCAATTTGCTTCTATTAAAGGCGCGTATGTGGCTATCTTTCCACCTCCGCCAGTAATGGGGCTAGGTACCATTGGTGGCTTCCGTTTACAGGTAGAAGACAGAGGGAATTTGGGTTTTGAGGCGCTTGAGCGTGTTACCCAAGAGGTGATTGGCAAAGCGTGGGCACATCCTGCTCTAACCGGTTCATTCACCAGCTTTACCGTTGCCGTCCCCCAGCTTGATGTAGATGTGGACCGCGAAAAAGCGGTAAGTCAGGGGGTGAACATTGATACGTTATTTACCACTCTTCAAGCATATTTAGGCTCGCTGTATGTCAATGATTTCAACCTGTTTGGCAGAACCTATCAAGTTAATGTTCAGGCTGATGCCCAATATCGTCAGGAAATTGGTGATATTACCCAGTTTAAAATTAGAAATAGCCAAGGAGAGATGATCCCGCTGGGTTCTTTCTTAGACGTTCAACATAGCGCAGGGCCTGACCGCGTTATGCATTACAACGGCTATGTCACCGCTGAAATAAACGGTGCCCCAGCGCCTGGTTATTCGTCTGACCAAGCGAAGGCAGCTATTGAAGAAATACTGGCTGAAACGTTACCACTTGGCATGACTTACGAGTGGACTGAGATCACCTATCAGCAAATATTAGCCGGTAATGCATCAGCGTTTGTATTCCCATTAGTTGTGCTTTTAGTGTTCTTAGTACTGGCTGCGCAATACGAAAGCCTGCGTTTGCCACTGGCAATCATATTGATTGTTCCCATGACCTTGCTGAGCGCGCTTATAGGTGTGCAGATTTACGGTGGTGACAACAATATTTTCACCCAAATTGGCTTAATTGTATTGGTAGGACTCGCCACAAAAAACGCCATACTCATTGTCGAGTTTGCAAAAGAGCTACAAGACAACGGGATGGACGCGCTTTCAGCCATTAAAGAAGCAAGTCGCTTACGTCTTCGTCCAATACTAATGACATCAATTGCGTTCATTATGGGTGTTTTACCTATGGTTATTTCTACCGGCGCTGGTGCTGAAATGCGCCAGGCGATGGGGGTTGCCGTATTCTCAGGCATGATAGGCGTAACCTTCTTTGGCTTAATCCTTACCCCTGTATTTTACTATTTGCTAAAGCGCAAAGGTTAACTCTCCCGTCTACCCAAGCGTTGCCCTCTTAAGGGGCTCTTTAGGCCACTCATTTGAGTGGCCTTTTTTTTGCCACCATTGATCAGCTTTTATCTCGTTTTGTGAAACTGAAAAGCTTATATTCGCTTATACCCTGTAAGTTGAGTGGAAAGCACAGTAAACAAAGCGGAGTTTAGAATGAAAATAGGTGCAGCAATAGTAATAGCGCTGGGCATGGTGATTGCGGTGTCTTTGCTAGGCGTTCAGGTATCTTCTGCCATGAACAATATGCAAACGTGGGACAGGGTAGTCACGGTGAAAGGGCTATCAGAGCGAGAGTACATCGCTGACCAAGTCATTTGGCCTATTCAGTTCGTCGATGCCGGTAACGACTTACCTCAGCTTTATGAGCATATCGAGAAAAACAGCATAAAGGTAGCTAGCTTTCTAGAAGATAAAGGGATTCCCGCAGAAAGCATCACCATTGGTAAACCTGAAATAAATGATAAACTAGCCCAACAGTATGGAAGCAGTGAAAAGGCGCCATTTCGCTATAGCGCCATTCAAACCGTTACTGTTTTCTCTGATGAGGTGGAAAAGGTACGCGAGCTGATGCAGCAAATTGGGGAGCTTATCAAGACTGGCATTGTGCTATCAGAGCAAAGCTATCGCGCGCAGCCAGACTACGTATTTACTCGATTAAATGACGTTAAACCCACTATGATAGAAGAGGCGACGTTAAATGCCCGTGAAGTCGCAGAAAAATTTGCGAAAGACTCTAAAAGTACCTTAGGTAAAATTAAGCGTGCTAACCAAGGGCAGTTCAGTATCTCAAGTCGCGATAGTCATCATCCTCACATCAAAAAGGTTCGCGTGGTGTCTACCATCCAATACACCCTTATAGATTGATAATCATGATATGATCTTTAGGGCATTTACATGGCATGCGCTGGTGTTCTTGCCTGCGCATTTAGCCATTTCGGTTTAGTGTTGTTTATATGATTTACTGCTAATGTCTACTGGCTAGATGTCTTCGAATACGTTTTAATTTGAAGTAGTACGATTTCAGAAGTAACGGGCACAGCACATTCACCTGGGGTAGAGAGCCTGAAATGACGGACCAAAAGCCGCACTCGCAACAGTTGGAATTTTTCGACATTCCAAGCCCGTGTATTGGTGTGTGTGAGTCCGGCCCCCGAGGTTACTGTAAAGGTTGTTTTCGAAGCCGTGATGAACGCCTTTATTGGCTGAAAGTTGATGACGCAACCAAACGCAAGATAATAAGCGCGTGTGTACGGCGCAAAAAAGCAGTGCTGGCCAAAAAGCGTAAGGCTGAATTACAAGAAAATACAGCACTGAACGAACAGTTTACGTTATTTGGCGAACCGCCAGAAGACGATAAAAATTAAAAGAGACAGAGATTTATTAGATGTCGTTAGATAAGTACGTTGCGTTTGCCGCAAAATCTTTTACGTTGCCCGACATGTGTGTACGTTTACGCTCAACATTGGACGATCCGCATTCTAGTGCTGAAGACATTGGGCAGCTTATCAGCGCCGACCCCTCCCTTACAGCTAAAGTTTTACGTTTAGCGAACAGTTCGCTATTTCGCTTCCCATCCCAAATTGAGACAGTGGCCAAGGCGATTAACGTGATTGGCGGTGAAGCCCTTTATAACCTGGTTGTCGCTGAGACAGCCACAACCGCTTTCAAGCACTTTACTTCTGATCTTATCGACCTAGACAAGCACTGGTACGCCTCTGTCTATTGCGGCATGGTAGCGAAAAGCCTTGCAATGCGGCTAAATGTTCGGGGAGCCGAACGCTTTTTCGTCATGGGTATCCTTCAAAACCTCAGCGAGTTACTGGTTGCAAATAAAGAGCCTCAGCGATATCAGAGCTATCAAAAAGCGGGAAAAGACGCACTGCCACATGTTAACCAGTTAGCGCATTTCGGTTTTACGTTTGCTCATTGCAGCGGTATCATACTCGAGAATTGGCACTTACCTATTGGGTTGTACTATCCGGTATCGTTCATGAACGACGAAGCTAAATATGCTTCTGATGTTGATATATGTGTTCTCGCGTTGGCAAGTCGTATTACCCTAAACCAGCTTGAGAAAGAAAGTTACGCTAATATTGAACTTTTTACTCCAGAGATAGCCAATAAAGTAAGTCTCGACATGGAAGTGGTAAGTAATTCAATTGAATACGCTGAGCAAGAAACAGCGAAAATTGTTGCGCTTATTCACTGAGCTTTAAGTAGGACAACTCCGTTATTTTACCGACATATAGCAAGAACGTTGCAGAGCTCTTCCAGAGGATTGGTTTAACTAGCGTCGTACTAAGACGTAATCTAAAAATTATAAAAGCTAAACGTAAGTCAGATTATGCTCACAAAAATCTTCCGGCCAAGCCTTGTCGTAGGTGTACTATGCTTAAGCGTTTGTGCTTCAGCACACGCAAGAGATCTCATTGAGACACTTTATCACGCAGATTTCACCCCAGACACTGACGATGAAATTCCCCGCTTTACGCTAGACGGCGAACTTGGCGTGCTGGTTAATACCGGGAATACGTCAGCGGCCAGTGTTAAAGCTGCTGTAAACGCTGATCACGAGACTGAAAACTGGAGCAGTATTTATCTAGCGGAACTGCTTTATAAAGAGAGTGGTAGTGCTACCACCGAGCGCGATATTAGCGCACAACGCTTTTACACCAGCGCTCAATTCGATTATAAATTACTCACGCCTGGCCGCCGCCTTTTCATGTACGGCGATTATGAGGATGACAAGTTTACTGGCTATGAGCATCGCGCCTCGTTAGCCGCAGGTTGGTCTCAGCGAGTTTGGCGTAACGAAGACAGTGAGTTTCGTTATAGTGTTGGGCCGGGGTATACCTTTATCGAAGCTGAAGAGGACAACGACGGTGTTGTGAATGACGGCATTATTGTACGGGCTTCAGCAGAATATAAATACCACTGGAGTTCAGGCGCAAAGCTAAGGCAGTTTGTCAGTGCCGAAGCGGGCGAGGAAAATACGAAATCTCGCTCTGAAACCTCGTTGTCAGCTAACGTCTTCGGCTCTTTGGCTATGAAGCTGTCATTTATTTTAAGTCACGAGACAGATACACCAGAAGATGTGGCAGCGTTGAGTACAGAAACATCAGTTGCTTTGGTGTACCAGTTTTTTTAGTCAATTAGTGTAAATTCATAGGATAATGTGGCCTTTTCAACGGGTTCGCATTGACTGTCTAGGCTGAAAATGTACACTGCGCACCACAATATTAGTGGTGGTTGCCCAGTGCGACGCCGTTAAACCAATTTCTTCAAAAACTCGCGTTGTACCGCCTAGCAGTACCAAAGGTCTCGTGTACAACTGATGGACCGTTAATCAATAGGATTGTTCAATGAAAAAGCAAGTGCTTGCATCTTTAGTTGCCATTTCTCTTTCTCCTGCCGTATTCGCGCAAGACGATGAAGTAAAACCTTTTACAATGGAAGGTGAGCTAGGTTTCATTTCAACATCAGGTAATACTGAAACCACGTCAATCAGCGCAGGTATTCAAGCGCACCAGGAACTTGAAAAGTGGAGCAACGACTACGTTCTTAAAGGTCTTTACAAGCAAGAGACCGTGGAAGGTGATGACGGCGAAGACATTGAATTTACTTCAGCGCAGAAGTTCTTCGGTTCAGCACAGGGTAACTATAAACTAGCTAATCCAGATAACCGTCTATTCGGCTTCGCATCTTACGAAGACGACCGCTTCAGTAACTTTAACTATCAAGCGACAGTGGCTGCAGGTTGGAACCAAAAGGTGTTAGAGAATAAGCGTCATACGCTTGAATACTCAATTGGTCCTGGTTACTCGTTCATTGAAACGCAAGATGGCGAAAACTTAGATAGCGTGATTGTTCGTGCGTCATCAGCCTATTCTTGGAAAATCTCTGATACCGCTAAGTTCACCCAAACCGTGAGTACGGAAGTCGGTTCTGATAACACTAAGTCTCGTGCTGAATCGGCCCTTACTGCAACTATTAGCGGTAACCTATCAATGCGTCTATCATTCAAACTTGATCACAACACCAATGTTGAAGACGATGTTGAGAAGCTAGATACAGAGACCGCTGTTAGCCTAGTTTACAACTTCTTCTAAGCTAAGATATACACACAACTACCCTCGCGGTAAGTTAGGCATTAGGCCTGTGTGTTAATCTAAAAAAAACGCTGCATAATATGCAGCGTTTTTTTATTTAAGCCCCAATTTTCAAAAAAGGGGGCTTAACGTCGATAAAGCGGTATTAGTGTAAAATACGGGTTTTTATTGTGCCGTCAATTTGCTGAAGTTCAGCAAGGGCTTCATAACCGCGGTCTTCTTTCACATCTACAACCACGTAACCAATTTCTGCGTTAGTTTGAAGGTACTGGGCTTCAATATTAATGCCTTTCTCTGCAAACGCCTGGTTAATTTGCGTAAGAATACCTGGCTGGTTTTTGTGCACGTGAAGCAGGCGTGAGCGGTTCGTATGCTCAGGAAGCGAAACTTCAGGGAAATTTACCGCAGACAAGGTTGAACCATTGTCGCTATATTTGGCAAGTTTGCCAGCCACTTCAATACCAATATTTTCCTGTGCTTCTTGCGTACTTCCCCCTACGTGAGGAGTAAGAATTACGTTGTCAAACGCACGAAGCGGAGACGCAAACTCTTCAGTGTTAGACTTAGGCTCAACTGGGAATACGTCGATGGCAGCGCCGTTAAGGTGGCCGCTTTCAAGGGCGCTAGCTAGTGCATCGATATCAACTACGGTCCCGCGAGAGGCATTGATAAGAATGCTGCCTTTTTTCATTTGAGACAGCTCTTTCTCGCCAATCATGTCTTGAGTTTGAGGTGTTTCAGGTACGTGAAGCGAAACAACGTCTGAGGTATTTAGAAGCTTTTCTAACGATTTCACCTGTGTAGAGTTACCGAGCACAAGCTTATCTTCAATATCAAAGAACTGAACACGCATACCAAGGTGTTCAGCAAGAATACTAAGCTGGGTACCGATGTGCCCATAGCCAATGATACCGAGTGTTTTACCGCGAGCTTCATACGAGCCTACAGCTGTTTTTTCCCATTCGCCGCGGTGCGCTTTGGCATTTTTGCTAGGCACTTGACGAAGAAGAAGGATAATTTGACCAAGGACTAACTCAGCGACCGAGCGTGTGTTTGAAAAAGGCGCATTAAACACGGGAATGCCGCGACGCTGGGTCGCTTCTAAATCAACTTGGTTTGTTCCAATACAGAAACAGCCGATTGCTACAAGCTTCTGTGCAGCATCAACCACTTTCTCTGTAATTTGAGTACGCGAGCGAATACCTACAAAGTGGGCGTCTTTAATCTTTTCAATCAACTCATCTTCAGGAAGAGAGGTTTTAAGAAATTCAATGTTGCTATACCCATTGCTTTTTAGCGTTTCCAAAGCGCTTTGGTGAACACCTTCTAACAATAAAATGCGGATTTTATCCTTCTCTAATGAAACTTTGCTCATGAACTCGCTATCTCTCACTGATGTAATTTATTTCGCTTGAATAACCCCTGCAGGTCTGAATATGCCAGGGAGTGGTCACTGTCGATATACTATAAAGACATCTAGACGTCCAAACGGAAATTAACAGAAAACGCATTAAGTTGAAAGTAGTTTTTGTATAGCTTTTCGCCGCTTAAGTTTATCGTTTACGTTAACTAACAAAATGATAACGCTGGCGGCGAAAGCCATTGGTAGTTTTTACGTTTTTACTTAAAGGTCTCAACACCGTTTTCTGTTGCACTTAGCACTATATCGGCACCGCGCAGAGCGAAAATGCCGTTAGTCACTACGCCTGGAATATTATTTATCTTTTGTTCTAGTTCCCGTGGATTAAGTATCTCAAGGTTATGAACATCCAAGATAACGTTGCCATTGTCGGTGATCACTCCCTGACGGTACTCTGGGTCGCCGCCAAGCTTAACCAGTCCACGGGCTACGAAAGAGCGGGCCATAGGTATCACTTCAACAGGGAGGGGGAATGCGCCCAGTACTGGCACCCGTTTGGTTTCATCTACAATACAAACAAACGTAGTGGCAGCGCCTGCAACAATCTTTTCACGAGTAAGTGCGGCACCGCCCCCCTTAATCATATGCTTGTGTTCGGTAACTTCATCGGCACCGTCGATATAAACAGAAAGGTTGCTTACTTCGTTTAGCGCAAATACTTCAATGCCCAAAGCTTTTAAACGCGCTGTTGATGCTTCTGAGCTTGATACTGCCCCTTCAATTTTGTGTTTAATTTTACCGAGTTCTTCAATAAAGAAATTCACGGTAGAACCCGTACCCACACCGACAATACTGTCTGATTCAACGTAGTCGATAGCTGCTTTGGCTACGGCTTGTTTCTTTGCGTTCTGATCCATGGTCATTCTCCGACTTATTTTGTTGGCAGTGTAACTTATATGCCTATATGAACCCACAAGTTCATAGTCACAATTTGTTATATCGACTATTCAGCGGTATTGAAAATTAGCGTGCGTGTGGGTGTAACAATAGCATCAAGGGGAACATCCCACGAGGCTACAGGCAACGCCTCGACTTCTTGCATGTCGTGTGCAATACCAACAAGCTTAGGTTTGTTGCTGCTTATATTTTTTTGTGGATAAACGTTACGCTGGGTAAAGGCTAGGGTACGGTCGTAATAGCCGCCTCCCATACCCAGGCGATTGCCGTTAGTATCAAAGCCAACCAAGGGCATAAGGATAACATCGCATTGCGACGTAGGAATAACGCTAGGGCAAACTAAGGCCGGCTCTTCAATATTGTATTTGTTTTTAACTAACGCTGTATGTTGAGTATAGGAAAGAAAGAGCAGGTGACCTTTACATATTGGGTGTAACACTGGCAGCGCGAACTGTTTTGCTTGAGGGGCTTGCCATTGCATCTCGATATAGTCTTTTAAATCAACCTCTCCGTCGTTAACTAGGTAGCCCGCGATGGTATTAGCCTCTATTAAAAAATTCAGCGAACAGAGTTGTTTAACTACGCCTTGCGCGGCATCACGCTGTTGTTGTGGGCCTAACGCACGGCGGGCTTCTCGAAGTTGTTTTCTCAATGTTGTACGGGCGTTGGCTTTCGCTTCGGGCAGCGTATTACTGTTTTTAACGCGCTGACTAGCTGAAATTGTTGATGCGGGCATGGGTCGATTACTCACACACTTAACATTATCATTCTAATTCCTTTTTACCGCCAAAAATTGGTTGAGTACTCGTACTAACTCATTACTGTCGACAGGCTTTGTAAGTACATCATCAAGCCCTTTTTCGTATAAAGACGCTGGCTTAGTGATGGCATCCGCGGTTACCGCAATCACTGGCAGTTCGGGGTTTATGCTTTTTATCTGAGCGGTGGCCTCGTCCCCCTGAATGCCTGGCAGGTTTAAATCCATTAACACAAGGTCTACAGGGTTAGCGTTAACATACTTTACGCCTTCTTCGCCTGTGCTGACAATAGCGTGAGCTACCCCTAATTTCTCGAACAATGTTTGGATAACGACTTGGTTAATGTAATGGTCCTCAACAACTAAAACCTTGGCAGACTTATCTATATTTATTTGCGCAACAAAGCTTTGTGGCTGTGCATTGGCAAACTCATTTGCAGTTAGGACATCGGAGGGCAAGGTCACGCTAATGCGAGTCCCTTCGTTCACCTTACTGCTCACTTTAATCGTGCCGTCCATTAACTCAATAAGGCGTTTTGATATATTTAATCCCAGGCCTGTCCCGCTAATTTGATGGGCGTTTTCCATTCTCTCGAAAGGAGTGAAAAGCCGTTTTTGATCTTCTTCACTGATACCAATGCCTTGATCGATAACATTGAATATTAACTTATCATTTTTGTATTTTACCTGGGCGTTAACCGACTTACCTGGGTTGGTGAATTTTATCGCATTAGATAATAGGTTAAGTGAAACTTGCCCAAACTTAGTGTCGTCGAAAAACAGTGTATCGGGAACACGGCTATCAATGGTGGACGTAAATATAATGCCGCCATCTTCAGCGCGAATCTTGGTAAGTGAAAATAAGTGGGTAA
The DNA here is from genome assembly GCF_902705815.1 of Alteromonas infernus. Lineage (NCBI taxonomy): Bacteria > Pseudomonadati > Pseudomonadota > Gammaproteobacteria > Alteromonadales > Alteromonadaceae > Alteromonas > Alteromonas infernus. Next base: position 27,737 of record NZ_CACSIG010000054.1, on the reverse strand, counting down.
AAAAGTCGTGTGTACTTACCGCGCGAGGCATGACACGCATTTTTCCTGCTTCAATTTGTTTGATATCTAAAACAGAATTTACTATCTCTAATAGTCTTTCACCGCTTTGCGTCACATGTGACAAAGGAGTAGTAAAAGATTCGGGTAACTTAAGCTTTTGCGCTTCCCCTTCAAGTAGCCGACTGAACGTGTTGATAGCGTTTAGTGGCGTTCTTATCTCATGGCTCACATAAGACAAAAAGTCGGATCTAAACTGACTGGTGCGCTCTAGTTCTCTGTTTTTACGCTTTAGCTCTAAGTGTGCCACTACTGATTTACTCAGCGTTTGTAACGACGTTTTTTGGCTCTCTGTGAGTTTACGGGGCTTGCGATCAATGGTGCAAAGCGTACCAATTGCATGGCCTGAAGGAGAGACAAGCGGTGCTCCGGCGTAAAAGCGGATATCCGGAGCGCCGGTAACCAACGGGTTGTCGTGAAATCGAGGGTCTAGTGATGCGTTGGGTATCTCGAACACGTCATCTTGTAGTATGGCGTGAGAGCAAAAGGCAATTTCTCGAGAGGTTTCTTCTGCGTCTAATCCCACTCGCGATTTAAACCACTGTCTATCAGGGTCGATAAGGCTAATAAGCGCAATAGGGGTATCGCATATTTGGGAAGCTAGTGTGGTTAGGTCGTCAAATAATTGTTCAGCTTCGGTGTCGAGAACATCGTAGCTCAATAATTCAGCAAGACGTTCATCTTCATTATCTGGGAGAGGAGCCGCTTCCATATTCTAAAAAACCTGCGCTGAAATTAAAAAGGGATTGTATATTAACAATCCCTTAAACATATCATAGAGCGTAGGTGTCTACGAATAGTTGTTCCAGCTTTTTGTGGTCAACTTTAGTTGCTACCTTAATCGTATTTGCTTCATTCCAAAGCGGGCTCGGTGTTGTACCTTTAGGCGCAACCACGGTTTGCCCTCTATCTAGTGTCCCTGTTCCAACTCGAACGTGACCTTCAGTCAGTTCAAATAACTCAGGGTGGCGAAGGTGGGCAATCGGGAATGCATCGTGGAAGAAACACACGCGATCTTCACGGTTTTGCGAGTAGAAATCCATGTAGAACTGGGCGCTTTCTTTCACAAAACCACCAAGGGTATTGTTTTTCTCTTCAAGCTTTTCAACAAAGGCTGGCGAGAACGGCGTGAAGTTTGTCACGTCCAAACCAAACATGGTCAGCTCCCAGTCTGCTGCGAAAACGATTTCTGCTGCATGTGCATCGTTCCAAATGTTCGCTTCAGCTACCGGCGTAACGTTACCTGGTACAAACGCTGCACCACCCATTATGCTAACGCCTTTTACCAACTTAGGAAGTTCTGGCTCAAGACGAAGTGCAAGGGCCAAGTTACCTAGTGGGCCAATAGCAACAATGGTGATTTCACCAGGGTATTTACGTGCCATATCAACGATAAACTGCGCAGAGCTGCGTGGGTCAAGCTCGGTTTTAGGCGCTTCAGGTTTGATATGACCGAAGCCGTGCTCACCGTGTACGAAGTGTGCGTACGTTGACTCTGGGCCAACCCATGGCATGCCAACACCTTTGGTTACAGGAATATCTTTACCTGCAATTTCGCAAAGTGTCAGTGCGTTTTGCGCTGCCATTGTTACTGGAACGTTACCGTAAACGGTCGTTAAGCCAAGTACTTCAATGTCTGGAGACTGAAAGGCGAAAAAGATCGCCATTGCATCATCAATCCCCGGATCCGTATCTAATATGATCTTATGTGCCATCAATTTATCTCAGTGCGTCTTGCTAGTTGGCGTGTTTCGCTAAGAAACGATCCACTTCTTTTTGTGTTGGAATACTCTGCGCTGCGCCCTCGCGTGTTACCGCAATGGCTGAAGCTGCACACCCGCGACGCAATGCTTGTTTAGCATCGGTGTGGTTGCTGTATGCAGACAGGAAATAACCGATAAAGGTGTCACCGGCTGCGGTGGTATCTACCGCGTCTACAGAGAATGCTTTTACTTCTACAACATCGTTTTTGCGCAGCATCATTACACCCGCTTTACCCAGTGTAATAATAACTTCGCTGTGTGACCACTGCTCTTTGAACACTGTCACAATATCTTCAAGTTCTTCTTTACCGGTAATCGCAGCAGCTTCGGTTTCATTTACAATAAGTAAATCTACACAGTCTAACGGAAGCTGTTTAACCGACTCGCTCATAGGCGCTGGGTTAAAGGCTACTTTAAGCTGCTTTTCTTTCGCTTGGCGAAGTACTTCTTCAATGCTGCTTGTTTCATTTTGGGTTAGTACCCAATCTGAAGGACGCGTATCGTCTAACGCTTGCATTACGGTTTTTGCGGTAATGGTTTGGTTAGCACCACCAAATAATACAATGGCGTTTTCACCGCTAGGCGTGACTTGGATAATCGCGTGACCTGAAGGAACTTCTGAGCACTTTACGCCACGACAATCAACACCCTTCTTAATAAGAGCTTGTTTAAATGATGCATCGTTCTCGTGAATGCTGCCAACATGACGTACGTCGGCACCAGCTTGCGCTAAAGCGATAGATTGGTTTGCGCCCTTACCACCTAATAACGTTTGGTAATGGGTTGAGGCTAGCGTTTCACCAGGTTGCACAAAGTGATCTACCTGATAAACGTGGTCGATATTGATAGAGCCAAAATTTATTATTGCCATTTCTTCTTCCGTCGAAAGAGGGCGCTTCCCAGAATGCCGCTGTCCATGTTTCGCCCGTGAACCGAAAAGTTCAGGGCGGAAGAATCACAATTGCCGTAGGCTTCTCGATACGCGTCGAGCTTGCACAATAGCAGCTGTTTCAACTTCCTAGGTTTAAAGCATCGGCCAGGGACATGAATGAACTAGCAAACATCCCAGGAAACATTGTTGTTGTATTAACGCAACAGGGTATAACAAACGCGAGATCCAGTGAAGGGGATCACTTAATGCGCTTTATAACTATTTTGCGTGGTGAATATAAAAGCCGTTAAAAATTAACATTTTCTTGACCAATTGGTCAGCAATTATACACGCATATAAGATAAGCTCAATAATAACAAAACAGCTATTAAATACTTACAAGACTGTTGCGAGAGGAATTCCGTATCCAACACGAACGATCTTAGATGAATTCACGCTGTGTTACTACCCATAGTAAAGATAATTTTGCCAATTACATACTGATTGGACAGTGAGTATGCAACCTATAAGCCCAATTGAGCGAAGTGTGAACACGAAGTGCCGAGCGGTGTTAAAGTTCGTATATTGCTTGGGGCAAATGTGGGCTTTGTACATTGAATTTTGCTAGTATTAACTCCATCAAGGGATGACACGCTTGTTGGCCTAGCTTAACGAGGCGTTGTTCTCAATCCATTTACAAACAAGAGTACGATTCGTGGAAAAACAGCTCGATTACGATAGCGTAAGCAATAAATTGTCGCAGCAGAGCATCATAGTAGATGCGGCAGAGGTTCATGGCATTTTGTGCGGCATGCTTTGTGGCGGAATGTCACTGACCGACCAAAAGTGGTTAGAAGCCTTGAGCGAAACCATTAATCAAGGTGAAGGCTTTAGTGACCAAACGCAGCATCTTTTAACCACGCTTTTTAATCAAACGTGTCAGCAGTTGCTAGAACCTGAGTTTGCGCTTACCTTGCTACTTCCTGACGATCAGGCCCCAATTAACGACCGAGGCGCGGCCCTAATTAACTGGGTACAAGGCTTTATGCTGGGTTTTGGTTTGCATCAACAAGACTTAATGCAATGTTCAGATGATGTAAAAGAAGCACTTGAAGATTTTTCAGATATCTCACGCATGGAAGAACCGATGGATGCTGATGAAGAATCTGAAAAAGCGCTATTAGAGGTGGAAGAATACGTAAAAATCTCTGCTATTTTGTGCTTTAGCGAGCTAGGTCAGTCACTTTTGGATGATCAACAAGACACGCCGTCCGTACACTAATTAATTGTTAAGCAACAATAAGCTTTATCTGACTTATGTAGGGTTTTCTCATTTATGATTAGTGCGCAAGAGTTTATAGCTCGTCAAGACCGACTATTGGCGCAGTGTAAGCCAAATAGTGTGTGTATCGTGCCAGCTGCTGGGTTGGTAACGCGAAGTCGCGATACCGAGTACACTTTCAGACAAGATAGCGATTTCTGGTACTTAACCGGGTTTGAAGAGCCGAACGCATGGTTAATATTGTCAAATCACCCCCGCTATGGAGAAAGCTATCGTGCCATGGTGGTTCAAGAGAAAGACAGAAGCGCAGAAATTTGGCATGGTAAGCGCCTTGGTGCAGAGGCGGCATTAGCGCGTTTTAGTCTCGATGAAGCGTTTGAGCTGCACGAGCTTGAAGAGGCGCTACTTGCCTCAATTCAAGGGCAAGATAACGTATATTTCTCATTGGGCCACAACAAAGCGCACGATACACTATTCACTAACGCGCTCTCCACCTTGCGCGATGCGCCAAAAGAATCGCTTGCCCCTGGCGCTGTTTATGATTTACGTCCCATCTTGCACGAAATGCGTTTGTTTAAGTCAGCGTGTGAAGTGGCGATGATGAAAGCCGCAGGCGAAATAAGTGCAAGGGCGCATAAAAGAGCGATGCAGTTCGCTTCTCCTGGCTGTTTTGAGTATCAGCTAGAGGCGGAAATTCACCACGAATTTGCTATGGCCGGTGCACGTTCCCCCGCCTACAGTACAATTGTCGGCAGTGGTAATAACGCGTGTATTTTGCATTACACCCAAAATAACGGCCAGATAAATGATGGCGATTTGATCTTGATCGATGCCGGTGCTGAATATCAAGGTTACGCTGCCGATATTACCCGAACCTTTCCTGCAAATGGTAAATTTACCCATGCTCAAAGGGAAATTTATAGCTTAGTACTTAAAGCGCAAAAGAGTGTTTTAGATATGCTTGCGCCGGGCGTTACCTTGTCGCAAGCAATGTTACACAGCGCGGAGATTATTACTCAAGGTTTAGTTGACCTAGGCGTATTAGAGGGTAGTGTTGCTGAAAATCTCGAGGACGAGAGTTGGCGCCACTTTTACATGCACGGGCTAGGGCATTTCCTGGGGTTAGATGTTCACGACGTTGGTAATTATAAAGTTGAGGGCGAAGACCGCCCGTTAAAGCCAGGCATGGTGATTACCATCGAGCCAGGTGTTTATATTAATCAAGACAGCGACGCGCCAGACAAGTACAAAGGTATTGGCGTGCGAATAGAAGACGACGTGGTTATCACCGCGACCGGTGTTGAAATTTTAACGTCGGATGTGCCTAAAGAGATTGATGAAATTGAAGCGCTTATGGCCAAAAGCTAAGCGCCCTTGAACTTGTATAACAGCAGGCAAGTAATAAAGGTCCCATTGAATCAGCTTAGTGTATACGACGGTACATAGAAACGCTGAGGTGGGAAAAGAATAGTGCCGCGTTACGAAAACCGTTCATGAAACGAAATTAAGAGCAAGAGAACTGGGCGACAGGAAGGCAAATAGAGTGAAATCAGCAGAACCGGTTGATGTAGTAATTATAGGCGGGGGTATTGTAGGTACCGTACTGGCCAAAGGGCTTGCCGAGAAAGTGGGGCTGTCTGTAACGCTTATTGATGCGGCTGACCCACAGCAAAACAACGCCGCGACAGATGACTTTAATCCATTTACCGATACCCGCGTTATTGCCCTAGCGCGACGCACGGTGAACGAGCTCTCTGATATTGGGCTAAACCTTGACGATTTGGCCAAACAGCACAACGGTGAGTTACCCCCAGAAATAAAACATATTGAGGTAAGTGATAAAGGGCATGTCGGCCTTTTGAACCTAAATAGCCGTGATTACCACATCAACGCTTTCGGACAGGTGGTAAGTTTAAGTGCATTAACCCGACTCGCGGCGAATGCAAGTTCTGCTTATCAACATATCGCACCTGCAAAGGTAACCCGCGTGAATCAGCAAAATAATAGCGTAGAGGTGCTACTTGATAACGGCGAAACGTTAAGCACAAAATTATTGGTCATTGCTGATGGTGGGCGCTCAGGGCTGGCCGAGCAGGTGGGAATGACTAAAACGTCGTGCGATTACCATCAAACTGCCATTGTGTTTAACGTGCACACGCAGCTTCCGCATGAAAACAAAGCTTATGAGCGTTTCACCGAGTCAGGGCCCCTTGCGTTTCTTCCCTTCGATAGTGAAATTAATGGCGTTAAAGCCAGTGGGAATGGTTTTTCAGTAGTGTGGACAGTGGAAACCGATGCGGCAAAATTGTTGATGACTTTGACCCCCGATGAATTCACACAAGCGCTGCAACAGGCTTTTGGTTTTCGACAAGGTAAAGTGCTACGAGTTAGTGAGTTGGCGAGCTATCCCTTGGCTCTGACTAAAGCGCAGAATGTTGCTACCCATCGCGCGGTAGTAGTAGGGAATGCCGCGCAAGCTCTTCACCCTATTGCCGGGCAAGGGTTTAATTTAGGATTACGTGATTTAAGTGCGCTTATATCGGTATTGAGTTCGGCGGCACTAGAGCACACAAAACCAACTCTTAAAAAACAAGGTTGTGCGAATGAGAAACCGCTGGAAAACGTTGCTGATGACTTTGACCCGGGCGCTTTTAGTATAACTCAACATTACGCCAACGCACGCAAGACAGACAGAGAGAATACGGTCACCCTTACCGATACCCTAGTGAGAACCTTTTCGAATCAATACTTTCCCACCGTAATTGGCAGAAATTTATCGCTACTCGCGTTAAGCATGATGCCACAGGCGAAAAAAACGTTTGTGAAACATACCACGGGCTACGGCGTAACACTCGATAAAGACAGAGATAACCATGCAGCATGTTGATATAGCAATAGTGGGCGGTGGCATTGTAGGGCTAACCCTTGCAGCGGCGCTAAAAGACAGTGAACTTAATATAGCGATTATTGATAAATCGCCCTGTTATCAGGTGCTTGCAGATAGGCCAACGGCGCGTGTTAGCGCAATCAATCAGGCTAATATTAAAGCGTTGCAACAGTTCGATGTGTGGCCCCATTTACATCAAGACCGCGCTAATTCCTACACCGCAATGCATGTGTGGGACAAAGACAGTTTTGGTGATATTCATTTTTCGTGTGATGAGATGGGTAGCGATACCCTTGGGGTTATTGTGGAAAATCAGGCGTTAGTTAACGCACTAGCCCAAGCTGTTGAAGCGCAATCGAATGTTCAGTTAGTCACTGCCGGTATTGATAGAGTACTTGCAGGCCCTAATCAAACCATGCTGATGCTAGATAACGACGACGTGCTAAGCTGCAGATTATTAGTAGGCGCCGATGGGGCTAATTCGTTTGTAAGAAAGCAGGCTGGCCTGCCAATTACCTTCAAAGATTATGAGCATACTGCAATAGTAGCTAATATCAAAACCGATGAATTACACAACAATGTGGCGCGCCAAGCGTTTACGCCCACAGGCCCGCTAGCGCTACTTCCAATGGCAGAACCAAACGTCTGTTCAATTGTTTGGTCGCAAACCCCAGAGCAAGCAAGCTCATTAATGGCACTGGATGATGACGCTTTTTGCCATGCTTTGACCGCCGCGAGTAATAGCGTTTTAGGCACTACTTCGCTTGAAACCGAGCGCGCTGCGTTTCCGCTTACTATGCGCTATGCAAGGCAGTGGGCAAAAGATGGGGTGGTGCTGGTGGGCGATGCCGCGCATACCATTCATCCGCTGGCCGGACAGGGAGCAAATCTGGGTATGCAAGATGCGCTAGCGCTGGCTGAGTCACTAAGTAGCCTAAGCGCTGCTGGTAAAGACATAGGTTTGTATAAGCACTTACGCAGCTATGAGCGAAGCCGTAAAACGGAAGCCACGAAAATGATAGCGGCAATGGATGGCTTCAAATTCTTATTCGACGGCAACGACCCCCTCAAAAAGCTGATACGAGGCATAGGCCTTTCAGCCACAGACAAACTCACAACCATTAAAAACGCCTTCGTCAGCCACGCCATGGGCCTTTAAACCCAAAAATTATGGGGTCAAAGTCTGAGGGAACCTCATTTTGACTCCATTTTGTGCTTACCCACTATGCTCAAGGTGATGTATGGCCTTATTGGAAGCGCGAAAGTGACTTCAAAGCAAAGCGTCTACAGGCGTTATCTGGAAGCGAAGCCACTACCAAATAAAAAACGCGTGAACGGCACGTAGTAAATTGATTTTAAAGGTAAAGCGACGCTAATGAGTTGGATCTTATTTACATTGGGCGCGGTAATCATGCAAACCGTGCGTAATGCGCTGCAAAGCAAACTAAGTGGTTCAGTTAATACCTCTGGTGTTACGCTATCTCGCTTTATCTTGGCTCCGCCCATAGCCCTTGTTTATTTGCTTATGCTCTATAGCAATAGTGCCAGCCAACTACCGCAATTTACGGGTTCATTTATCACAGTGATCTTGTGCGCTTCACTACTTCAAATAGCGGCCACCTCACTTATGGTGATTTTGTTTAAACAGAAGAACTTCGCCATTGGAGCGGGCTTGGCGAAAAGCGAAGCTTTGGTGGCGGGTGTGGTAGGCATGCTCTTTTTTGGCAGTTACTTAACGCCCCTCGGCTGGGCAGGCATAGTAATAGGCGGAATAGCAGTATTTGTGTTAAGCAGTGGTAACCGAATTCATAGTATTAGTGTGAAAACCATGGTGCTTGGCCTTGCCTGTGGTACTTGCTTTGCTCTAACCTCATTGCTAGTGCGCGAAGCTAGCCACATGCTCGATATACAATACACCCTTGCAGCAGCTTGGGTTCTATTATGGGTGTTATGCGTTCAGTCGATAGCTTTAAGTGGATATATTTTATTAACCAAACCCTTCGTGTTTAAGCAACTAGTGAACGCTAAAAAGCAGGTGCTAGCGATAAGTACGGTAAGCTGTTTAGGCTCAATCTGCTGGTTTACTGCTATGGCACTGCAGCATGTAGCCCTTGTTAAAACGCTTGGTCAGTTAGAGGTTTTGTTAACCCTATTACTCTCGCATTACTGGTTAAAAAATACAGTCACAAAACGCGAAATAATTGGTTTGCTTCTTATTGGGCTAGCCGCTGTTTTCGTTATGTGGGCGTAAAGTAAAGGCAAGCTTTACTGGCTAAACTATAAGCTATTCAATGTTATTATTATAAAACAAAGGGTTCAGACAACCTCAATTAAAACGACAGGAAGGGACATGGATAAGCGACATTTCTTGAAATTAGCTGGGGCTAGTATTGCGCTTGCACCTATGGCGTCGATGGCTGCATTAGATAAAACCAACACAGCGGGCCTAAACGATATCAATGTATTAACGGATATCACCGCAAGCGCAAAGCCGATTACCGTGGAAGAGCGTAGAGCGCGTATTGAAAAAGCGCAGTCGCTAATGAAAGCCCAAGATATCGCAGCAATATTAATAGAGCCGGGTGCGGCAATGGAATATTTTTCTGGGATTAAATGGTGGCGCAGCGAGCGTTTAACCGCGTTAATAATCCCTAAAAAAGGCGACGTGGCAGTGATTACGCCGTTTTTCGAAAAGCCCAGCGTGCTCGAGTCGTTGGCTATAGGCGATGATGTAAGAGTGTGGCAGGAGCACGAAAGCCCGTTTGATGCTGTAGCCAGTATTTTAAAATCGCGCGGTATCACAAGCGGTAATATCGGTTTTGAGAGCAGCGTGCGTTACTTTGTGGTAACAGGAGTTAGCCGTGCGCTGCCAAATATGAAGATCGTTCCTGCCGAGCCCGTTACGCTTGGTTGTCGTATGTACAAAACTGCTAACGAATTGGCACTTATGCATAAGGCCAATGAGGTTACTTTGCGGGCCTACGAGTTTGTTTTTAATAACTTAAAGCTTGGCATGGCACAGCAGGACGTCAAAAGTTTGATGAACACCGCGCAGCAGCGCTTAGGCGGAAGCGGCGCTTGGTGTTTGGCGCTCTTTAACGATGCAAGTGCTTACCCTCATGGCACGAGTGCAGCGCAAACTATCAAAGAAGGTTCTGTAATTTTGCTAGATAGCGGTTGCAGTGTGCACGGGTACCAAAGCGACATAAGCCGTACTTTGGTATTTGGCAAAGCGTCTCAGAAAGTTCAGGATGTATGGCACACAGTAAGAGAAGGTCAGAACGTGGCATTCGCCGCAGCTAAAATTGGTGAGCCCGCGGGCAAAGTAGATGATGCAGTGCGCCAATACTATGCCAGCAAAGGGTACAGTAAGGACTATGAATTGCCCGGGTTAAGCCACAGAACGGGTCATGGGATCGGTATGGAAGGGCATGAAAGCGTTAACTTTGTACGCGGTGAAAATACGCCACTTAAAAAAGGTATGTGCTTCTCTAACGAGCCAGGTATCTATATTCCCGGTGAATTTGGTGTGCGCTTGGAAGACTGTTTGTACATGACAGAAACGGGCCCTGCTTACTTCACTGAGCCACCAGAGAGTTTGGCGAAACCGCTGGGTAGGCTAAAATCTCTACCTTTTCAGGTAAGTGTTTTGCCCTAAAAATACACAAAACTAAAAATAAGTTTTATGTTTAAAAAGTCCGTACTCTTTGTTGTGCCACCTCGATGTAGAACCACTATACCTACGGTAACACGCCGCGATTACGAATATTTTAACTCTCGCTGAGTGGGTAATTAACTATGCGGACTGGTATTAATAAACCTGTCTCTCAAAATTTCTATTAGCTGTTACACTTAACATTATTACCTAAGTGAATGATGGATAAACCATGCCTGAAAGAAAATTTAGATTAGTAACCCGAAGTGATTTTGACGGATTAGTATGTGCGGTCTTACTAAAAGACTTAGACATGATAGATGATATTTTGTTTGTACACCCTAAAGACATGCAGGACGGCAAAATAGATATCACCGAGAATGACATTACAACCAACCTGCCTTATGTGGCTGGCTGTCATTTAGCTTTTGATCATCACCTTAGCGAAACGGTAAGAAACGCGAGCGGTATCGAGAATCATATTATCGACCCAGAAGCACCGTCGGCGGCGCGAGTGGTTTATGACTATTATGGTGGGGCCGAGAAATTTCCCAATATCTCAGTAGATATGATGGACGCGGTAGATAAAGGCGACTCTGCGCAGTTTAGCGAAGAAGAGATCCTAGAGCCTACCGACTGGGTGCTTATGAACTTCATCATGGATGCCCGCACGGGTCTTGGCCGTTTCAGAGATTTCAAAATCTCTAACTATCAGCTAATGATGAAGCTTATTGATGCCTGTAAAGACCACAGTATTGAAGAAATACTGCAAATGGAAGATGTGGCTGAGCGCGTGAGCCTATATCACGAGCATAACGAATTGGCGAAGGCGCAAATAGCAAAATGCGCAACCGTACATGGTAACCTTGTGGTGTTAGATTTAACCGAAGAAGAGACCATTTACGCCACGAACCGTTTTGTTATTTATGCCATGTACCCAGACTGCAATATCTCTATTCACAAAATGTGGGGCCTTAAAAAGCAAAACGTGGTATTTGCTATTGGTAAATCCATTACTAACCGTAGCTCTAAAACCAATGTGGGTGAGTTGTGCTTGAAGTATGGCGGTGGCGGTCACATGAACGCCGGCACGTGCCAGGTTGAAACCAGTAAAGCGGAAGCTGTGCTTAGCGAGCTTATCGACACTATTACCAACGATGGGTAATGAATAATTATTTAGTAAAGGGCAAGGCAGTACCCTTGTCTTGCCCCTTTTGTAACACTCGTGCTTTATTATCGCCGTTAACGGTAAATACTTATCAAACTAGCCCCTAAACTGCCTACTAAAATGGCGTATATCGCCAGAACCCCCGCCGCTTTCTTTAATATAACGCCATCTTGACCTTTAAGCCCTAAAATTGCGGTTACCGCCACAATGTTGTTGATACATACCATATTTCCCATTGCAGCCCCTACACTTTGAAGGGCGAGCACGACCTGTAAAGGTAAAGACAGTTGTTCAGCGATAGCGTGCTGAATTCCTGCAAAGGTAAGGTTCGAAATCGTAGCCGAACCGGAAAAGAAGCTACCAAGCGCACCAAGTAGCGGTGCGAAAAGGGGCCAATTATTACCCGCTAGGAATGCCATGTGTTTGCCAATCACTGACACGGCCGACTGTTCGCCGCCCAGCATCATTAAATTTACAAATACAAGCGCGCCCAATAGCGCAAATAGTGGTTTTGTCATACGCACTGCGGTTTGGGACGACACAGATGTTATTCTGGACACCCATGCCCGAGAGCCAAAACTATAAACACTGGCAAACGCCACGACAATAAAAGGTATTAACGAGGGAACGTAAAGCACGCTATGTTTCCATTGAATACTGGTGCCTAAAATACCTGTTATCGATATAACTAAGCTAGCGCTTACCGATAAATTGCCTAATATTCCCAGTGATGCCGTTATATTAGGGTCGCCATCTTGTAACAAGCTTCTAAGTCCAAGTTCTGGAAGACGAGTAAGTAAAAGCATTATTACAGTGCCCCACAAGGGAAAAGATGCCTTGGCAAGTTCTCTGCCACTGGGTGAGGCAGTCTTTTTTAGTGTATCAACCTTTGTTTCAAACTCATTAGCTGCCGAGGAAAGCCCAAACCCTGATTTAGCCATCAAAACAGTAATGATAAGGCCAATGCCGCCGCCTAGCAGCGAGGGGAATTCAACACTGTAAAAACTTAATGCGAAGAAAGGCAGGGTGCATGCGCATGTCGAAGAAACGATAAAAAGCGAATGCCTGAATATGATTTTCCAAGATGGTATGACTAATCGCAATGCCATAAACACAATCGCTGGTGCAACAAGTGTGCTGATTAATGCGGCAAGGGTAGCGATATCAATAATAGTGTCTTCTTGCAGTGATAACAGCGACATACCAAACCACACCGGCGTACCCATGGCACCGAAAATGACCGGAATGGTATTGGTCACTAAGCAGAATAGGGCAACGTTTACAGGCGCAAAACCTAAACTAAAAAGTATGGGCGCCGCTATCGCAGCAGGCGTGCCGAAACCACTGGCACCTTCAATAAGAAATGCGAACGCCCAGCCTACAATCATCAACTGAGCAACCTTGTTCGAACTGATTGTATTTAAACCATTTTTCAAGGTGGCCAGTGCGCCCGTTTTTTCCATGCACAGAAACAAAAATATGGCGCCGGCTATAATTGATAACGGCGTTAACGCCAGTAAAACGCCTTGTACAACGCTAGCATGTATAAGCGTTAAAGGTGAGTGACCGTTAAAAATCACAATTAAATAAGCAGCTAAGGCGCTTAAGGGCAAGGCTTTACTTGACGTCATACCGTTTGGCTTCACCATCAGGTAAATGAGCAAAAATAAGGGCGCATAAGCTGCGATAAGCAAGTTTGTGGCAATCATTTATTGTCTGGATTTTACTATTCTAAACGGGCGCGAGAACTCGAACTTAAGCCCAAAATGCGTGGTGCTTCAACTGAAGCTTACCAAAGCTCCAGAGCGTTTGTGAAAAAGCGTGACTGAGCGAAGCGCGCATGCATTTCAATGAACACGATAGGCTATTTGCTCATAGTTATAGCACTAATTTTTGGTCTTAGAATAAAGGTTTTGCAGGAAATAAGTGCGTGTTTGACCAAGAACAATATAAATACAGATTATTGTTTGATTGCGACTTGAGTGCTTGAATTTTGTTGGAATCCCAAAGCCAAAACAAAGGGGGGAATCTGGCGGTAAACAAATTACCCTCTCAACCGCACCTTAAAGAATTCCGCCAAGGTTTTGCTTATCACAGGGTGCTGGGTGTCTTGGTTAAACAGGCAAATGTTCACTTTACCAAGCTTGGGCAAGTGCGGGTGGTTTAACACCGCTAAGTTGGCAGGCAAGCTTGATTTCGCGAGCGCGGTGACGCCAAGGCCTTGCTGAATAGCTGCTACCAGCCCGCCTAAATCAGCGTTGGTATAGCTAATCTTCCATGCAAAGGTTTGCTGCTTTAACTGCTCAATTACGCGGCTTCGATACATACAGCCATCTGGCGCTAGCACTAACGGAATGTTATGTCCTACCAACGGATGAGCGTTGTCGCCAACCCATACAACGTCGTCTTCAAGCACGACTTCACCTTCGGTTTGCTCGTTGGGGTTTACCAGCGCCAGAATTAGGTCAAAGTGATCGCGCTGACTCGGGTGCAGGAGGTCGCGGCTTAATGCCGACGTGACTTCTAAAGACACATCAGGGTAGCGTTTTGAAAACTCACCAATTAAGCCCGGCAATAGGGTAGACGCAAATTCATTGGGAATGCCCAAACGCAATCGCCCGCTTAATGGAGCAGGGGTTAAGCTTCGAAAAATATTGTCGTTTAATTCTAATAGTTCTTTGGCTTTCGGATATAGCCAATTACCGTCGGCGCTTGGTACGTGGCGCTGACCGACTTTGGTGAATAACTTTCTGTCTAACTGCGACTCTAGCTTTTTAATTTGCAAGCTAATGGCAGGTTGAGAGCGACCCAAAAAGTCGCCCGCTTTTGCGTAGCCACCCAGTTCGATAACGCTTACGAAGGTACGTAATGTGTCTAAAGAAAGCTGTTTCATATTTATTAGCTTTATTAATGCATGTGCTTGTAGTGATTATATTTGCAAATGTATTGGAGTGAAAGCCCAGGTTCTTTACTCGATTCATTTTGAACCTGCTCGGCTTTGTACATTTTACGCTTCGGGTGCCAAGCGCTTTGCTGTAACATCGCGCACTCTACCCATTAAAACGACTTACTATAATTGCGAGAACGTGTCATGAACTCTGAATTGTATTTTATCGGCATAGACGGCGGCGGCACCAATTGCAGAGTTACATTGCAAGATAAAAACGGGGCGCAGTTAGGAGAAGGCATTAGCGGCCCTGCCAATATCATGCGTGACGGAGAGCTTGCTAAAACATCCATAATGGATGGCGTAAACAAAGCTATTGCATCTGCCAATGCCTTTTTGGCTTCACAAAGCAGCGACGCCACAGTAAAACCCATCACAGCATCACAATGTATCGTTGGCGCCGGGCTTGCTGGCGCTAATATTACTTCTGCAAAAGCGCGTTTTGAAAGCTGGGATCATCCGTTTCATTCGCTGTTTGTGCTAAGTGATTTACACGCTGCCTGCGTAGGCGCGCACAACGGCAAGCCCGGTGCAGTAATTATTGTGGGTACGGGGTCGGCAGGAGCGGTATTTGCCGAGGGTAAATTCACCGATGTCGGGGGGCATGGCTTCCCTATAGGCGATGTTGCCAGTGGCGCTTGGCTGGGTTTAAAAGCCATTCAGCACACCTTATTATGTATAGATAATATTCGAAGCCCTGATGTTCTAGCAAAGCAGGTGTGTGAAGCGCTTGGTACAACAAACGCGGATGACATTGTGGCAAAGTGCGCAGGCTTTAGCACACATCATTACGCCAGTTTAGTACCCTGCATGCTGCCACTTTTACAAGAAGCAAATGACGGGGTGGTTCGTATCTTTAAAGAGGGCGCTGAATATTTAGAAGCAATGGCCCAGCAGCTTTTAGGGGAGAATACCTATAATCTTGCCCTAATCGGTGGGCTAAGCAAAGTGTATGTACCGTACTTATCTGAAAAAATTCGCGCTCGCGTGCAAGCGTGTGAATTATTGCCTCAGCAAGGTGCTATTAAGTATGCTAAAGCCGTTTATAACGAACGCTAGTCTTGAAATAAATTAAGCACAACGCAAAAGAGTTACAGACAGAGAATGTACGCAAGCTAGCGTTAACCCGCGCGTTAAACATAATGCTACAACCGCACCCAATTAGGAAAGTGAAAGCGCAATGATGAAGACTATTTTGGCCGAAAATATTTTGATAAAAGGTACATGGGAAAAAGACCAGGTACTTACCATCGAAAATGGCGTAATCGCTAACATTGAAACGCTTTCAGGGTCACAAACGCACCGAGAAGCGTTTTCTACGCGAGTGCACAACAAACTTATACCCGGGTTTGTAGACACCCAGGTAAACGGTGGCGGTGGCGTAATGTTTAATCACGCGCCCACATATCAAAGCATAAAAACAATGGCCCAAGCGCATCGCAAGTTTGGCACTACAACGTTCTTCCCCACACTTATTACCGATGATATTACAACCATTGAAAGCGCGGCCAATGCGGTAAGTGAGGCAATAGAAAGCGGTCATTCTAGTGTTGAAGGTATTCACTTCGAAGGGCCGCACTTAAGCGTTGAGAAAAAAGGTGTACATCTTTCAAAATATATTCGCCCGCTTACCGACAGAGAGCTTGCCACTTATACCCGCAAAGACCTCGGCAAGGTAATGATTACCTTAGCGCCAGAGAATACCTCGTGTGATGTTATTCGCGACTTAGTAAACCAAGGCGTTATTGTAGCGCTAGGCCACTCTAATGCACCGTGTGAAGTGGTGGAAAGGGCGATTGAGGCAGGCGCGACTGGATTTACTCATTTATACAACGCGATGTCGCCGTTCACCTCTCGCGAACCGGGGATGGTTGGCGCAGCGCTTCTAAGCAATAACACCTGCGGCATTATTGTCGATCATCAGCACTTACACCCTAAAGCGGTTGAGCTTGCCTTTAAAACCAAAGGGCCATCCCAATTAATGCTGGTTACCGATGCCATGGCCCATGTAGGGGCTGATAAAGACGTTATAGACTTTTTCGATACACATATTACCCGTGTGGGTAACAAACTTACTACACCTGATGGCACGCTGGCAGGAAGTTGCTTAGACATGCACGGCGCGGTTATTAACTGTGTTAACGACATAGGGATTTCGCTAGAAGAAGCGAGCCTCATGGCAAGTGCAACGCCTTCTGCGTTTATGGGCATTAACGAAAAGGTAGGCAGCATTGCAGTAGGCCAACGGGCAAACTTTGTAGAACTGAGCGAAAACAACGCGCTTGCGCACGTTTGGCAAAATGGCGAGGTGTGCGTTTAGCACACTTGCTATCGAACAACTTACAACAGGCTACTAGTAAGTATTTAAACATTCCTTACAACGCCCTCAACAATTACGCAGCAAACACTCAGCGACGTTTCAAAAAAGCTAGGTATTAAATTGTAACTCCCTGTTCTAAACACCATCTGATATTAAGTTTTTTCAGGTTCGATAGTCGCGGCTGCGATCTTCGTTAAGCTATCTCAATGCGTGGTAACCGCTTACATATTTGCTTTCCTCATGTTTTCCCAAGAATACATTTGCTTTTTAAATGTATTGATAAAAATTTCCAATTTGTTGCATAAACGTTAGCTCACTATACTCAATCTCGTTTTCTACCTTTCAAATTAAAAAGAGTAAGTGGAATGTCTAGTACCACCGCCCTACATGCAAAGCACCTAGAAGCCGGTGCGAAAATGGTCGATTTCTTCGGCTGGGATATGCCAATTAACTATGGTTCACAAATTGAAGAGCATCACGCTGTGCGTCAAGACGCCGGTATGTTTGATGTGTCTCATATGACCATTGTTGACGTAAAAGGCGCACAAGCCAAAGCGTATCTTCAGTATCTTTTAGCCAACGACGTGGCGAAATTAAAAGACAAAGGCAAAGCGCTTTACAGCGGCATGCTTAACGAAGAAGGCGGTGTTGTAGACGACCTTATCGTTTATCACTTCGACGAAACTAACTATCGCCTAGTGGTTAACTCAGCGACACGCGAAAAAGACATGAACTGGTTAATGAGCAAAGCAGAAGGCTTTGACGTAACCATCACCGAGCGCCCTGAGTTTGCCATGATTGCCGTACAAGGCCCTAACGCAAAAGAAAAAGCAGCCACCTTGTTCAGCGCAGCGCAAAAAGAAGCGGTAGCGGGCATGAAGCCATTCTTTGGTGTACAAGCAGAAGACTTGTTCATTGCCACCACAGGTTACACCGGTGAAGCAGGCTACGAAATTATGGTGCCAGCTGAGCAAGCGGAAAGCTTCTGGCAAGCGCTACTAGACGCGGGCGTTAAGCCGTGCGGCCTAGGTGCGCGTGACACACTTCGCCTTGAAGCAGGCATGAACTTATACGGACAAGATATGGATGAAACCGTATCGCCACTAGCCGCCAACATGGGCTGGACAATTACATGGGAACCGGCTGATCGTGACTTCGTAGGGCGTAAAGCACTAGAAGCGCAGCGCGAAGCGGGTACCGACAAGCTAGTAGGCTTGGTAATGACTGAAAAAGGCGTGCTGCGTCACGGTCTTAAAGTGAAAACAGAAAGCGGCGAAGGCGTTATCACTTCAGGTACGTTCTCTCCAACTTTAGGTCACTCAATTGCGATGGCACGAGTACCACGTGATGTTGGTGAAACAGTAGAAGTGGAAATGCGCAAAAAGTGGGTTACAGTAAAAGTGGTTAAGCCCTCCTTTGTTCGCAATGGAAAAAGTGTTTTATAAAATTACTTCTTAAGTTTACAAAGATTAACAGGAACGATTATGAGCAACATCCCAACTGATTTACGCTATGCCGCTACGCACGAATGGGTTCGCCCTGAAGGTGACGGTGTTTTCACTGTAGGTATTTCCGAGCACGCACAAGGCTTACTTGGCGACATGGTTTTCGTTGAATTGCCAGATGTTGGCGATGCGGTAAGCACTGGCGACGATATTTGTGTTGCTGAATCGGTAAAAGCGGCGTCTGACGTATACGCGCCAATTTCAGGTGAAGTGGTTGAAGTAAACGAAGACCTAGAAGATTCACCAGAACTAGTTAACTCAGACCCATACGGCGACGGTTGGCTATTCAAAATTAAAGCTGACGACGCGGCTGAAGTAGAAGGTCTACTAGACGCTGAAGGCTACGAAAACAGCATCGACGAAGAGTAATTCGTTACGCAGTTTTAAAAGAACCATATTTTAAAAAGGGGCATGAAGATAATTCAGCCCCTTTTTAACTTAAAGATTTAACGCGCCCTTGCGGCAACCATTACGAGTGCTTAACAACGTTATGTCGAATACTTCCCCTACATTGGCTCAACTAGAGCAAAAAGATACCTTTATCCGCCGTCACATTGGCCCGGGTAAAGGCGAAATTGAAGAAATGCTGTCTGCCATTGGTGCAAGCTCACTAGACGATTTAATCGAGCAAACTGTACCGGCAGGTATTGCGCTACCAGAGCCACTAAAATGTGGTGAAGGGGCGACAGAAGTTGAAGCATTAAGTGAACTTAAAGCCGTTGCACAAAAGAACAAAATTAACCGTTCTTTCATTGGTATGGGTTACTACGATACGCACGTACCCAACGTTATTCTTCGCAACGTGCTAGAAAATCCAGGTTGGTACACTGCGTACACGCCTTACCAGCCAGAAATTGCCCAAGGCCGTTTGGAAGCTATTCTTAACTTCCAACAAGTGACCATTGACCTAACAGGCCTAGAGCTAGCATCGGCATCGTTGCTTGATGAAGGTACAGCGGCAGCAGAAGCCATGGGCCTTGCTAAGCGTGTGTCTAAGAACAAGAAAGCGAATGCGTTCTTTATTGCTAACGACGTCCACCCACAAACGGTTGACGTGGTTGAAACTCGCGCTGAAATGTTTGGTTTTGAAATCATTAAAGGTGAAGCAGAAGAAGCTGCTGAGCACGATATTTTTGGTGCGCTACTTCAATACCCAACTTCTACAGGCGAAGTAAAGGACATCAGCGACATCATTGCTGCGGTACAAGCGAAAAAAGGGATTGTGGCAGTAGCCGCTGACCTTATGAGCTTGGTAATGCTTAAGTCGCCTGGCGAGCTAGGTGCAGACGTTGCACTTGGTAGTGCACAGCGCTTTGGTGTACCTATGGGCTACGGTGGCCCGCACGCGGCATTCTTTGCTACACGCGACAGCTACAAGCGTTCACTACCTGGCCGTATTATTGGTGTAAGTAAAGACACCCGTGGTCGCCCAGCGCTTCGCATGGCGCTACAAACTCGTGAACAACACATTCGCCGTGAAAAAGCGAACTCAAACATTTGTACAGCGCAGGTGCTGCTAGCCAACATGGCAAGCTTCTACGCGGTATATCACGGCCCGCAAGGCCTTAAAACCATTGCAGAGCGCATTCACCGCTTTGCTGACATTCTTGCTACTGGTTTAAACCAGAAAGGTGCAGATAAAGGTGTAGCCCTTAAGCACAGCACCTACTTCGATACGCTAACTGTAATGGTTAACAACAAAAAAGACGTACTAGCAAGCGCCTACGCAAAAGGCATGAACCTACGTGCAGACCTTGAAGGTGCGGTAGGTGTGTCGCTAGACGAAACGACAACACGTGAAGACATTGTTGCGCTATTCGATGTACTGCTTGGTAAAGAGCATGGCCTTACTGTTGAAGGTTTAGATGCAGAAGTAACCACGCAAGACGTAAAATCTATTCCTGAAGGTTTAGTACGTACAAGCGACTTCCTAACGCACGAAGTGTTTAACAAGTATCACTCTGAAACAGAGATGCTTCGTTACATTAAAAGCCTTGAAAACAAAGACTTGGCGCTAAACCACTCAATGATTTCATTGGGTTCGTGCACCATGAAGCTAAACGCGACGGCTGAAATGATCCCAGTAACATGGGCTGAATTCGGTCAGCTTCACCCGTTTGCTCCACTAGACCAAGCAGTAGGCTATCAAGAAATGATTGCCGAGCTAGCCGAGTGGCTCATTAACGTAACCGGCTACGATGCGCTTTCAATGCAGCCTAACTCAGGGGCTCAAGGTGAATACGCAGGCCTATTGGCTATTCAGCGTTACCACGAAAGCCGTGGCGAAGGTCACAGAAACGTGTGCCTAATTCCAAGCTCGGCCCACGGTACTAACCCAGCGTCTGCGCAAATGGTTAGCCTTAAAGTGGTAGTAGTGGCTTGTGACGCTAACGGTAACGTAGACCTTGACGACCTTCGCAAAAAAGCAGAAGAAGTAGGTGAGAACCTATCGTGCGCCATGATCACATACCCGTCTACCCACGGTGTATATGAAGAAACTGTACGCGAGATTTGTGACATTGTTCACCAATACGGCGGTCAGGTTTACATGGACGGCGCGAACATGAACGCGCAGGTGGGCATTACGTCACCTGGCTTCATTGGTTCAGACGTGTCGCACCTTAACCTACACAAAACCTTCTGTATTCCACACGGTGGCGGTGGCCCAGGTATGGGACCAATTGGTGTTAAGTCGCACCTTGCGCCATTTCTACCAAACCACACGGTTGTTAACGTAGAAACGGCAGGTAAAGACTGTGGTGCGGTATCGGCAGCGCCATGGGGCAGTGCATCAATTCTGCCTATTAGCTACATGTACATCAAAATGATGGGTAGCGCAGGCTTACGTAAAGCAACCGAAGTAGCTATTCTTAACGCTAACTATGTGGCTAAGAAGCTAGAAGGGCACTTCCCAGTGCTTTACAAAGGCAACAACGACCGCGTAGCGCACGAATGTATTATTGACCTTCGCCCGCTTAAAGAAGCAAGCGGTGTAACCGAGCTAGACATTGCGAAGCGCTTGAACGACTACGGTTTCCACGCGCCAACTATGAGCTTCCCAGTAGCGGGTACGCTTATGATTGAGCCAACCGAGTCGGAAGCGAAGTACGAGCTAGACCGTTTCATTAACGCCATGGTTAGCATTCGCCAAGAAATTGCGAAAGTAGAAAGCGGCGAGTGGGATGCGACTGATAACCCGCTACACAACGCACCACACACGCTAGTTGACATCTGTGACAGCGACTGGAACCGCAGCTACGACCGCATGCTAGCGGCGTACCCAGCACCAGAAGTACACAGAAACAAGTTCTGGCCAACGGTTAACCGTATTGATGACGTTTACGGCGACCGTAACCTGATCTGTTCTTGCCCTAGCACCGAGAGCTATGTTGAGGAGTAGGGTGGTTGTGTGATAAATAATGAGGTTACCCGTTATGAATAATGGGTTTCCCGTTATTAAAGAAGTTACCCGTTAGCAGTTACGTTTTTATTATAATAAGCCCTCACTGTTGAAAGTAAGGGCTTATTAATTTTATTAGCTACACGGTTGAGTGTTCAGCCCTTATCGGTGTGAATGGACTTGGAAATATTGAAGTCGTCGATTTTATCGCGAAGTTCGGCACACCTGTCTAGATAAGTTGTCGGTGTTTTTTTAAAAGTCACTCCACTTAACAGATAATATGTATGAGTGATCTCCTGTATAAACTGGATTGCCAGCATGATGGTCACAGTCTGTCTCCTCAATCGACTTACTGTTAAAGACATTCCTCCTTAGAATTCCAAAAAGAAAGTCAGTTTTTAGTGTGCGGCAATTGCAATAAGGACAGCTCTTTTCTTTTATGTAGTAATCATAGGCACCATCTTCATCTGGTAAAACAAGCATCAATACACCATTGGGTTTACTCCTTCTCCCATTTTTGGATAGCTCTCTGAGAGAGTATGAAATTTCCCATGGCATCCATTGGTCTTTTTCATCATCAAACCATGCTTTCATACCCTTCGAAACAACAACGATGGTTATGCTACTGTCAAATATCTTATTTCTGAGTCTAGATTCGATAGTGCTATCTTTGAAGTCACTAAGGTCTTCGTTGTCATTTTCACCCTTGTAAATTTCATTGTAGTCACTAAGCAACTGTTGTAGCTCTGTAACGTAATCTCTGGCTTTTGTTGAGACAAAAAAGCTATCACTTAAACTTTTAACATTAGTATCCCCATATTTATAGGATACAAAAATCTTCCTTGCCATAGTTACTCCTTTATCACTAATTCCATAAGTTCAGTCACTTGAGAAATAATTTCAGCTGGCCCATCTACTTCTTGGCCAAGTTCATTCAACTTATCAATGAAGTTTGCACTGGCATCTGGATAATAGGTGGCGATATCGGCTGTCACTCGCTCCCATAAAGTTTTAGCAACAAAACCTGAGCACCCGATCGGTATTACAAAAACGCCTTTACTAAGAGCAATTTCAAACTCCTCTATAACACCATTTGCAGCCACAGTTTCTTTTCCGTTTCGCTTGTTGCCCATAAAGAATAAAGCTATACCAGATTTACCGATGATAGCTTCTCGGTATCTCGTCCAGACATTAGCCCTTTCTTTATCATCTTTAATGAATTGTGGAAACGGACGCATTAATAGATGGTCGTCTAAATGTGATTGCTGCTTTTTGTATGCCGACGAAATAGCGCCGGATATTAATGGGTTACCAATACCTAAACCAACTCCTGAAGCAACGCGAAACCCTTTGTCTACCATTGAAGACCCAAGTTTAAAAAGAGCTTCTTCAACATCGTGTTTTTGCCACGGCCCAAAATCGTCAGCAGACCCAGAAAAGAATACTGTTTTACGTTTATACTGTTTATAAAGCTTCTTCAGAAGAGATGTGATGTCGCTATATTTCTCTACAAAAACAACATTTATATGAAACCTATTTAAATCTTGAGCGACGAGTTCTTGTTTTATTTTTCCGTTTTCAAATTGAGCATCTGTGTCGAAATCGTTCCTTTCAACTTTTTTGAAAATGCAATAATGACTTCTCTGGTTATCTTTAAAATTAACTCTAATTCTACTTAAAATATAATCCAAATTGGGGTCGCTAAAACTGAATCCAACAAACAAAAATGTTTTAGATACCAAGTCTCCAGAAAGCGCAGTTATGAATGGTGCATGCGTGAAAGGGTATTTTTCATACTCATCTTTCGTGAGCGTGGTTTCTTGTGGGTTCTCAATATCACCATGCATTTTATACAAAACTACATCCCTGCCTCGCCTAGTATTGGCTAGCTGATCTTTGTTGTATTTGGAGTCAACAATCTTCCCTTCAGCTTTCAATGCGTCTTCAATAAGCCTGTCGTAATTAGTTGTCCATATAGTGCTGATTGGCAGAGAGGCGAGGATTTCGTGATTAACCGTCGGGTTTGCAACTGTTCCTAACTCGTCGATCAATTTTTGGGTGATACGATTACGATTGTTGCTATTTCGAAAAAATTGAGCAACAGAGACTAGGTCTTGCTCAAGATCTAAATTGAGCCCTAGCTCTTTTGCTAACGGGGTTAGTAGGTTCTTCCAGTCAACATATCCTGCATCAATGGAAAGACCTGCTCCTGCAAAGAGTGCAGCGTTGCCGTCCTCGATTTCACTCAAATAAAGACGAAGAAAGTCTTCCTTTTTCATAGATTATCTGTCCTTGTTTGATTGATATTGAAATAGTTGTGATTTTTTAAGTTGTAAGTTGAATTTGTCTCGGCTTAATCTAATAGCCTTTCTGTAAAAAAAGCTGATAGTTATCCAGTTCGATAGAGGTATCGAATTGTTATAAAGCAAACCAAAGGTAACTCTCAACTTGTATACAATTATTTACCTTGTTATCAGTTTATATTTAAGTATTTCCGATAACTTGGGTGAATAGTCCAAGTTAACTCATTATTGCGATTTTGTTGAGAATAAAATAGGTCTGGATCGTCAGTGTAAAATATAAACTTCTGGGAATTCGCTGGCATTTTTGAAATTAAGCCAATTTTATATACAAAATGCCCCAAGTCGATTAGCTCACAATACGGTTTACCATCAATAACTGGAATAGTTGATGCCTCTCGGCCCTTTATAAACTTACTGTCCAGAACAATTTCTATCTCTGATAACGTATATTCCTTTTGACCTGCTCTAAATGAATCGATCAAGTTTTCTAATTCAGGGAATTGATGAAGGTGTTCCTTAATCAAATCGTCACGACGATTTTGACCGTATTTTGTTAAAATTTCATTGAACTGATTTAAGGATACTTTGCAACGACTCTTATGTGCCTGAATCGCAGCCATTCTGCACAATTGTCCCATTGAGCGTGGTCGGTGATTCGAAAATCATTAATAGCATCAAAAACAGGCGCATCTTTTCCTGCCCATTTTATAGGGGAAATAAATATCAGCTTGAATAGTTTGTTATAATCTCGCTCATATTTATACTTCGCTTCCTGAGATGTTGGAAACTTCCTTTGAACATAAGAGAGTATTTTCTTTGCTAACATTTCTCTCATTTGTTTTTTAGTCCAAACAATATTTACAATGTATTGATCCCACTTATCTAAATCTTCAATATGCCTCAGATTTGTCCAAACATCCGAGCGAACCGTTGCTCGGATATTAAGATTTTGTACATCAAAGCAAAGCCCTCGTATTGCACTGAAGAAAGAACTTATTCGATACTGAAATTCTTCGCTGTCTATATACTTTGCATCAATATCATCTACAAGTAGCCATACTCTATTGTCACTATTTTCCTCTAAATAATTACCAAGAAGTTTCTCTAAATTTTTAGGTTGAAAACCTTGGATTTCAGAGCTAAGCATAGGGATTTTACCTTTTATTCGTGATATGAGACCACCAATAATGTTTTTACTCTTCATTCCTTCCAGTTCAGAAACTTCCACCAAAGACATTTCATCGCTTGTTAATGCAAAGCCAATCGCCTTGCCTATGTGGATATTGATTTCCTTACAGATTATCTGCTTCCAATAATTCTCCAAAAATGTAGAGTCTTTACCATTGAAATCCCCCAACCCGAGTAATGCGTTACCCGTAACACGAACAACTATCGGCTTTCCATATTCCACCTTAGTGCCTAAATCATAATGTAGTTTTGATAATAAGGTTGACTTACCCATACCTTTTCTAGCATTTACTACGCATAGGCGGTGCTCATCATCATAAAAATCATCAAATTCATCATTTTCAATAAAGTATGAGTTCAAAATTTCCTGAGCTTCATCCTCACCAGCGTCGTTACCGAATAAAGATTTATCATTTAATTTTAGTTTTAACATATGTTCGAAAATCCCTTACAAATTTTTTTTAATATGCAGAATTACACTGGTGAAAAGTCCTTTTGCTTCTTGCGCTCAGACCGTTGATAGTCAACTTTAATTTCACATATTGCCTTTTTTTATGATTTAAATCAATTGTAAATCAAAGTCTTACGTTGGTTTTGGAGAGTGGGCATTAAAGAGGTATAGTTTTCGAATGTGGTGAATTCTGATATCTTCCACAAAATAGGCGAAACATAGATAAACCGAGACTGGCCGTTTGTTTAACAAACTTTTAGTATTGCTGACTTCTTTGGGGCTCTGCCATGCAGTTTCAACAATTCTCTTTATAAGAATTCGAGTGAATCAAACTAGCTCATCGATGCTATGAAGAGTTCAATGAGCTGATGCAGTCTTGTAACGTGGAGCTAAATCAAATATTTTTTGCTATCAGATCAGCTTTGAGCAAACCTCCTTTAGTAAATAACTTCGCAGAAAATTTAGGATTACGTCGAGCTTCATAAGCGTCCAGTATTTTCTTCAAACCTTCAGCCTCAAGCAAAGAAATGTTTACTTCGGTATCCATCTCCGCGCTTTCTACAAAATCCTCTGAGAAAGTAGGCGCTACAATCAACACTTGAGCCACTCGTTTACCTGCATTCTCGCAACGATTTACATATGCCTTAACTTGTCTTGATGTCGTCGAGTATTTTGCGAAGTCCCCGTTTTTACAGGTTTTGGCTTCACCAACAATCACGTCGGTTTCACTAATGGAAATAAGAATATCGGCCTTGTCTTTTGAGGTATTTATTGAGCGGCGAAGGTCTTCATCGACAATTAAGCCAAGTTGTTCAAATATAGCTTTTGTTACTTCCTCAAATTTAACGCCTATATCAGCTTCGGCAATTTCTACATTTTCTGCTTTCAAGGCTGCTAAATCGCGTCTAGCAAGTGCCGCATAGTTATCTATCAATTTGTCTGTAGCGTCTGCGAAACTATTTAGTATGTTCAAACGCAGGTTACCGCGTTTCTTAATACCCATGCTCTCAACTACCGCTTTCACTTCATCGTTGGTAAGCATATAAAGAATATCGTAAGGCGTAATACTTAGTGCTCTTAATTTTTCCACGTCCAATTCTTCTTGCTCTTCTAATTCAAACTCTTGTTTTAATACTGAGGTGAGGGAAGGAAAATGGTTTTGCATTGCTGAAAATAGTTCTTTGAACCCTGTGGCGCTTAGGGCGTTAAACTCATGCTCGGTGCATGTATTTAATGTATTTAGAATGATAGAGGTACGTTCTTCAAGTGTAGTACCTAACTTTTCTAAGTCTAAATCTAGGTCTTGAATCAAGGTTTTAAGTCGCTCCTTTCTATCGTTGAGAGGAGTGTTATCAGCATAGAGATCCGTTTGTAAAACCTGAGAAACAGCAACGCCTAATTTCATTATATTTTGGATTTTCTCTTTGCGCTCAATTCCACGAATTTTTTTTCTATGATTCTTAAGGATATTTGAAAGCTCGGCATCACTGAAAGTGCGTAAGATTCTGAGGAAATGTTTGTCGGCTAACTCTTTTCCTTGAAGCCGATGAAGTAAGTTAACTATTTCGTCTGGAACGTATACGGTTTGGAGCTTACGGCTAACAAAAACTAATCCGATCTCTCGTAGTTCGTTCAGCGCTTCTTGAACACCATTTTTAGGCGTTTCATCTATCAAGTGCTCTATTCCTGCTTGGTCGTCTGCAGTCACATCTAATTTTTTCGCTAAAACGTTGAGAATACCTCGCTCGTCATCGGTAATTTTTGACTCACGATTACTTCTCTCATCATTTGAGTAAGCTTCATTTAAGCAAGCGTGATAAATCCCTAAGCGCTTTCCATCGTTAAAGGTCTCACCATCTTCGACTGATTCAATCTCTGACTTGAGTTCATTTGACGTGGTCAACCAAAATCACACAACCCAGTTAAGCCGCTTTTTGTAA